>JAFQLP010000081.1 GCA_017414565.1 Lentisphaeria bacterium
ACCGGCGCGCGGGTCCCGGCCTCAAGCACATTGAACGCAAAACGGCCGTAGCCGGAGCGGGTCAGTTTCTTGAACAACGGGATTTCCGGGATCGCAATGCTGATGGAGGTATCCGGCATCGGGATCGGCAGCACCGGGGTACCAATCATAAAATTGTTGGAATCGGTGGCCAGCACCCCGCAGATGATCTGCACGATGTAGTCCGCCGCCGCCGCATCGCGGCTGACGATCAGGCCCTGCTGTGCCAGATGAAATTCAAACACCCCCTGCACATAGGCTTTATCGACCTGCGGGGCCAGATAATCGTATTCGATAAAGACCTTTTTACCGGCATACGGCGAAAAATCAGCATACCCGATACCGTTTTCCACCACCGTCGAAAGCAAAAACTGCTCGACCGCCGTCCGCCCGGTATCACTGATCCGGGGGGAGGAACAACCACACGCCACACAGCCGATAACCACAGCCGCCAGCAACAGACGATAAAACGATTTCTTCATCTACCTAACCCTTTACTATAAAATGGTCCCGTTTCCGGGCATCGGAAGAAGTTAATATAGCACACATTCCCGGCATTGCCACCGGTACGGCCAAAATCCCGCGCCGCGCGCCGCCGCATCAGACCCGATGGCCGCCGCCGTGCATTTTCCGGTACGCCGCCGGGGGCATACCATAGTAGTCCCGGAAAAGACGGTAAAAGTGGCTGATGCTCTGAAAATGCAATTCTTCCACGATCGCCCCGATCTCGTGCGAGGTATCCGCGAGCAGCCGGGCGGCGTGATTCAGCCGCAATTCGTTGACGAAATCGGTCGGCGTTTTGCCGAGATATTTCCGGAAACATTTGCACAAATGGCCGGGCGTGCGGCAGGCAAGCTGCTGCATCCGTTCCACCCCGCCGATGAAATTCCGTTCCTTCCGCATCTGACGACAGAGTTCTTCGAGCCAGTCCGGCACCTGCGAGCCGCTCAACAGATTGACTTCGTCGATGAAAAAACGGGCGTAGAGTTCGCCCAGCAGGATCTTCAATTTGGCTTTCCGCAACGGCGGCGGTATGACCGGCGAATTCAATTTGAGCAACCGGGCGTAAAAAGTCCCGGCGGCGACCGGATCAAGCCGGAACACCGGCGGCAGTACCGGCGCGGTCAACTGCTGCAGAAACGCATCGTTTTCCAGATAAATACTCAAACTCAACAGCAGTTCAAGGTCAAAATCCAGCAGGACCAGTTCCGCCCGCCGCGAAACATCATCGGGGAGAAAGGCGTGGACATCATCGGGCCGCATGAAAACGATATCACCCGCCGCGAGCGGCTGGCGTTCCCCGTTCACCCGGTGCAGCAGACTGCCGGCATTCACAAAGATGATCTCGGCAAAATCGTGACAATGCGGTTTCGTGCCGGATCGCGGGGCTTCGATAAAGTAAAGATCCCCGCCGGTACGCATGGCGGCGGTGGTGCGGACCGCGGTCCAGGTGATTTCGTTACCGCTGATCCTCGCTCCCGTCGCGGGATCGAGCCATTCCTCGCTTTTGCGCCGTTCAACCTTCTCCATGCCCTGCCATTCCCCCTTTGCCGGGATTTTCATTCACAATGACAATATAGAGCAAAAAAATGAGAAAAGCAAGGAAGATTTTTCCGTATTTCAGGAATATGTGAAAGTAAGAGAAAAACATTGAGGAGAAATTACCATGTCTTTTGTCAAAGCGGATTTCATCCGGAGCGTCCTGAACAGCCCCCGCCGCCGGGTGGTGCCGATCATGACCTCGCCCGGCGAAGAATTGATCGGAGTCCGCCCCTGCGAGCTCTTCCGGAGCGGGGAATGCCAGTTCCGGTGCATCGAAGCACTGGCCGCGGCGGCCCCGGTCGATGCCCAGGTGACATTGATGGACCTTTCGGTCGAAGCCGAGGCATTCGGATGCGAAATCGTCTTTTCCGATCACGCCAATCCCACGGTGGCGGCTCCGGCGGCAGGCACGGCGGAAGAGATCGCGGCACTGGCGGTCCCCGGAGTCGGAACCGGCCGTACCGCGGAGGTGCTGACCTGCGCCCGGATGTGCGCCAGCCATCTTGAACGGCCGACATTTGCCGGTATCATCGGGCCGTATTCGCTCGCCGGACGGATCGCCGATATGACGGAAATGATGGTGCTGGCCGCCGCTGAACCGGAGACCGCACACGCCCTGCTCCGCAAAGTGACCGATTTTCTGAAACAGTATGCCGCGGCATTGAAAGCCACCGGGGTCGCCGGGCTGATGATCGCGGAACCGGCGGCGGGCCTGATATCGCCCGATATGTGTCAGGAGTTTTCCTCGGACTATCTGAAAGAAATCGTGGCGGAGGTCCGGGACAGTTCATTCATGGTCATTCTCCACAACTGCGGCAATACGACCAAACAGGTGACAGCCATGCTTTCCACCGGTGCAGATGCCCTGCATGTGGGCAATGCGGTCGATATGACGGCGATCCTGCCGCAAGTACCCGCCCCCACGCTGGCAATGGGCAACCTCGATCCCGTCGGAGTGTTCCGGAACATGCCGCCGGAACAGATCTATGCCGCCACGCTGGATCTGCTGGAAAAGACCGCGCCGTACCCCAACTATGTGCTTTCCAGCGGCTGTGACCTGCCGCCGGGAGTGCCGATGAGCCACATTGAGGCGTTTCTGAACGCCCTGAACCACTACAACAGCCGATTTGAAGGGGAAAGATGACGGATTACGAAGCTTTGAAAACCGCGGTCATGCGGGGGAAACGCAACGATGTGACCGCTATCGTCCGGCAAGCACTCGAAGCAGGGGAAGATGTGAACCTGCTTCTCGACCGGGGCATGATCCCGGCCATGCGCGAGATCGGAGACCGTTTCAGCCGCAACGAAGCCTATGTACCGGAGCTGCTGATCGCGGCCCGCGCCATGCAGGCGGGAATGGCTCTGATCGAGCCGCTGATCGCCGATTCCGGGCGTCAGCCGCTCGGTCTGGTCGCCATCGGCACCGTCAAAGGGGACCTGCACGACATCGGAAAAAATCTGGTGGCGATCATGCTGAAAGGGGCCGGCTACGAAGTGCTCGATCTCGGTGTGAACTGCGACATCCCCCAATACGAGGAGGCGGTCCGTCAGGGGGCCTCGATCCTCGGCTTGAGCAGTCTGCTCACAACCACCATGCCCTATATGCGCGAAGTGGTGGAGCATTTCAAGGGCCGGGGGGTCAAAATCATCATCGGCGGCGCGCCGACATCGCAAGCCTACGCCGACGAAATCGGGGCCGATGGTTACAGCGAGGATGCCAACGATGCCGTAAAACTGGTCGCATCGCTTCTCGCCGGAGAACAGAACGCGTAACCGGCGGTCCCCGGACATCCACCTCTGCTGCGGCGGACAGGAGCATCTTCCGAATCCCATATTGGGCTGCTGCTGCGATAACGGAGCAACAGCATTCATTTTGAGGCCGACACCCGGCCGTCGCACGGCCCCGATCAAGGCGAGCGAAGCCGCCGCGACATTCTGAAGGCGACACTCGCCCGATCAAGGGTGACCAACGGGAGCCCGCGACATTCCGCCGCCCGCCGCCATGATTGAGCTGAAAATCCAACACCTGCTTCCGGAGATCCATGATATTTCCGCCCCTGCCGTTATGCCCTGTCAATATGTGATCCGGTCGGAGGATTTTTCCGACGGCTCCGGCTTCCGGTGCATCATGTAATGGACGGAAATAAATGTTACAAACAGACAATGCGCCATTTTCCCCATTTTGCCATGGCTGCCAATCGCGCACCGCCCTCCCCGTCCTTGCCACGCCCGCCGCCACTGGGCCGTTGGAAAAAGACAGCGATCATCCGGGATTGAGCGACTGAAAAATCAATCGATATCATTGAATATCAACCTGATAAGTTCCGCCAATCTCAATTCTTTATTTTTGAAAAACATCCATTGCATCAGCAACTTGAACTTCAGCCGGCGTATTTTGGGGGTATATTTTCCGTTTGCCAGAGCGAACAATTCTTTTTTCCGGTTTTCCGGCATTTTGATTTTTTGAAATGTATAACGCAAAATCCGCAAATATTCCTGCTTCTGCCGGATGCTCTGCGGAATCGACTTTCGGGCATGAGAAAGAGAGGCGGAACGAACCAGACAATTCAGTACAACTTCCTGTAAATATCCGCAATCTCCTGCCGCAACAAAGGGCAGAAGCAACTGAAAATTCTGTCCGGCACGCGATGCCGAAATACCCCGCCCCTGATTATATTCAAAAAAGACAGCACTCCGCCCCATAAAACAGCCGGCCATGCAATACATATCACGCCGGAGCATCAAATCTTTGCCGATATCCCGGCTTTGCGTTTGGCTGGACCGCCCGACACGCATCACTTTTTCCGGCTCATTTTCCGCCCGGAAATTGACTTCCCCTCTGACAAATCCAATGTGTTCGTGCGATTTCAGGTAGGAATGCAGTTTTTCAAGCGCATCCGGCTCATAAAAATCGTCAGGGTCCTGCCACACGAAAAATTCACCGGACACATACTTCAGGGCCGCATTGACAGCTGCCCCGACTCCGGCATTTTTCTGATCGATTTTAATAAAATCTGCGCCTTTTTGGCGAAAAATATCCTCATAATCATTTATGATTTTCCAGGTGGAATCAGACGAGCCATCGTTTACCAATATCAGTTCCATCTTCTTCGGATTGCAGGTTTGCC
>JAFQLP010000082.1 GCA_017414565.1 Lentisphaeria bacterium
CCGGCCGCCGGATACTCCGTGTACCAGCAAATATATCACCCCGAACAACACTGCCGACAGCAGGAGTTCGCCCCACAGCGCGCCCGGGCCCCATTGCGATTCCAATACCAGGTTCACCACCAGTATGGCCGCCACGGCAGCTGCCAGCGACCGCACCAGCGATCCGCACCAATCCCGGCATGCCGGCAACAGTCTGTCATGCCGCAGCAACAGCAGCAAGGACAGATTGTTGCATACGGAGGATATCACCGTGGCCAGCGCGATCCCGCCCTGCTCCAGCGGCTTCATCAACAGCAAATTCAGCACGATATTCAGCGTGACACACCCAAGCGACACATACAGCGGGCGGCGCATGTCTTTGCGGGAATAAAACGCCGGCAGCAAAACCTTCAGCGAACAGAAAAACGGCAGTCCGGAACCGTAGAAAACCATGGTCCCTGCCATAGCCTGCAAATTCTCACTGGTGAAATTGCCGCGAAAAAACAACAGTGTTGCGATCATCTGCCAGCAGCACATCACAAAAACCGCCGCCGGAATACAGATGAATCCGACCAGCCGCAATCCGAAGGCAATGTCGCTGCGCATGGCCGCATAGTCGTTGCCCGCCGCCGCCCGCGACAGTGCCGGCATCAGCACCGAACCCAGTGCCACGGCAAAGATCCCGATGGGCAGATCGATGATCCGGTCGGTATAGTTCAATGCCGGCACTGCCATCGGCCCGATCCACGCGGCGATCACCCGGTCAGCCAGAAAACTGATCTGTAAAGCCGAATAAGCGATCATGCCCGGCAAGACCAGCCGCCACAATTCTTTCAGCACCCCGGGGTCCCGCTGTCCCTGCTGCCGGAACAACGGCAATCCTCCCTTCCGGTGCAGGAGAAACAGAAACAACCCCAACTGCACCGCTCCGGAGGCCAGCGTCAGCACCGCCAACCGCTCCAGCAGACACGGCAGATCCGTCATCCCCCTGCCCTGCCACTGCCACAACGCCAGCCCGGCGATCAGAAAAAGATTGAGCAGCAAAGCCCCCAACGCCGGCAGCAGAAACACCCGGCGGCTGTTCAAAATAGCCCCGATCACACCGATCAGGCAGATGAAAAAGGCATACGGCATCAGAAGCGGCAGCAGCGATACTGCCAGTCTGGCATGTTCGGAATGGAACAGCGGACGGCACAGCCACGCCCCCAGCGACACCACGACCACGATCGCCGCCAGCAACGCGCTCAACATCATGAAGACCTGACCGAGATCGCGCCGGACCTGGGTCATCCCCTTCTGTGCTTCGGTGCGGACGATCAACGGGATCAGCGCGGTCCCCAATGCACCCTCGCCCAGCAGACGCCGGAAAAGATTGGGGATCATAAATGCCAGTCCCCAACCGCTGGCCACAGTTCCCCCGCCCAGCACCGCTGCTTCCAGCATCACGCGGAGCATACCGAGAAGGCGGCTCAAGAGCGTTGCCCCCGCCACCCCCAGAGAACTTTTCAGAATATTTTTTTGCCGTTCCGACATACGCAAACCACATCCATCCCGCCGGCCGGGACCATTTCCCGGCAGACACTATATCTGCTGCTGATTTTCAAAGGTATAATATACCCTTCCGGGGGCTTTTTTCAATTTCCCGGATTTGCTTTATAGCGTTTTGCCGTGTATTGTAAAACCGTTTTCAAGTCATCCCGGGAGATCGTATGAAATTTTTTGGATATTGTCTGGCGGCCGCCGCCCTGCTGACCGCGCTTTTTGCCTCCGGTTGCACCAGTACGCCGGAACCGCCGCCGCCAACGCTTGCCCCCATCAGCAGCAACATGCGCCAGCGGGCCGCTGAATGGAACGCCGTCTGGCAGGATTTCAGCATCCGCGGGGTGGTCATCACCCCGGTCACCCGGAATTTCTACCGCAACCGCGATGACCGGTTGATCGAACGGCTCGCCATGCTCGGCGTCAATCAACTTTATCTGCCGGTGCAAAACCGCGGCGATCTGGACGACCTGATCGAATCCGGACGGCTCGGTGCGCTGGTACGGCAGGCCGCCGCCGCCGGTATCGGGACGGAACTCGTGCTGATCCAGCAGGATTTCATGCCGCAGCGTTACGGCTCTGTCATCCGCCGCCGCCGGTCCGGTAACAGCGAACCGCTGCCGGAAGCCATCGACCGCATCCTGCAATACAATGCCAACGCCGCCCCGGAAGAACAACTGGTCGGGGTGACGGTTGCCGCCTCCATCCACACCTTTACGCCCGGCGCGGAAAATCTGCCTGCCAATCTGTTGTATCTGTGGCATCCGGGGCGTTACGGCATCGGCAGTGACAACGATCTGCTGATGGAGGAATGGTTCCAACTGCTGACCCGCATCAGCCGCCAGACGGCCCGGAAACTGCCGTTGACCGCGGCCTTTCCGGTGTTCTATCAGACCCGGGCGGCGGCCGGGGAACTTTCTGCCGGTTCGGTTGCCGATTTTCTTGAACTTTGCGACCGTGCCTGGGTGATCGGCACCGGGACCCGGCCCAGTGCCATGCTATCTTCGCTCCGTCAGGCGGCCGCCTCGGTCCGGGAGGACCGCCGGGTGATCTGCGGCACCAGACTGGCCTCGCATCTCTCGGAAGACAGCGGAGCACTGCGCCGCCGGGACTGGCAGGACCTCGTCCGGAGCATGACCTCGCAGGCGAATGCGCTGAAAGATTGCGGATCGGCCGCCGGTATGGTGGTGGATTCGTGGGATGAACTGGAATGGCTGTGGGAACAGGAGTGATATCATGCGTTGTCCCGTTTGCGGATGTCTGGAAGACAAAGTGATCGACTCCCGGTCGGTGCGCGACGACAGTGCGGTGCGCCGCCGCCGGGAATGTCTGAAATGCACCCACCGCTTCACCACCTACGAAAGCATCATCAACGATACGCTGAAGGTGATCAAGCGCAACGGTGTCCGGGAGGATTTCGACCCGGAAAAACTCCGCCGCGGCATCGTCAACGCCTGCTACAACCGCCCCGTCACCGGCGATGATATCGACCGGGTGACCGGCCTGATCGCCGCCTCGATCCTCCGTGATTTCGACAAAGAGATCACCAGCAGCGAGATCGGCAACCGGGTGATGGCGGCCTTGAAAGAGGTCGATCAGGTTGCCTATGTCCGTTTTGCTTCGGTTTACCGCAAATTCAAAGATGTGGAAGAATTCATCGCCGAGATCCGCGCCCTCAAATAACGGTTTGCCATGCTCCTTGTTTCTCCTGACAACCATCTTACCATTCTGGAACCAGACGGCATCCGGCATCCTTTCGATCCGACGGCGTTGCGGGATTGCCTGCTCCGCTGTTTTCTCAATGCCGGTATGAGCTAAAACTGTTACCTGGCAGAAGAACTCGCGCTGGCGATCGAGTACGCCTTTACCCACAGCGGCCGGGCGGACGGCTGCTTCGGCCGGGGCGAACTGGATCTGGCCGTGGTGCGCGTGCTGGAAGATGCCGGTCTGGCTCCGGTGGCGGCCTGTTACCGGGCCGGTGCGACCGGTGTCCCCAGCGTGGAATGTCAGGTCGAACCGGCGACGGTGGGGGCGATCCTGCGGCAATATCTTGCTGGCGGCGAACATTCGCTGGATGAATTGCGCCAACAGGTCATCCGGGCACTCCGGCTGCTGGACATCCATGCGGCATCACCGGCTCTGCTGGTCGAATTGGGCCGCTATTACGCGGAACGCCGCCCCGGCAATATCCCGCTGCCGCCGACCGGCCCGACCGACCGGACCCGGCCGCTGTGGGTAAAGGCGTACTCGATCGCCAGCG
>JAFQLP010000083.1 GCA_017414565.1 Lentisphaeria bacterium
CCAGGCCACTCCGGGGGATCTGATCGATCCCGTTGTAATTGCCGTTATTGAATTCAGGATCACCGAGGATCGCCTCCCGGCCCACCCAGTCAAAGGAAATGCCCTGCGGCGACATCTGCGTGGTGGTGGCAATGGGGATCACACTCTGCACCATATCGGGGTATTTCACAGCCCACTCCAGAGCCTGCATCCCGCCCATGGAACCGCCGATCACCGAAAGCCATTTTTTGATCCCCAGATGATCCGCCAGCCGTTTCTGCGCTTTGACCATGTCGTAAACCGTGACGACCGGAAAATCCAGATTGTACGGTTTGCCGGTATCGGGATCGATAGAGCGCGGCCCGGTGGAACCGGAACACCCGCCCAGAATGTTGCTGCATACCACAAAGTAACGGTCGGTATCGACATATTTGCCGGGACCGATCAGGTTGTCCCACCACCCGGGGCGTTTGTCTTCCGGCGTGTGACGGCCGCAAACATGGGCATCGCCGGAGAGAGCATGCAGAACCAGAATGGCATTGGAAGCATCGGCATTGAGTTCACCCGCCGTTTCATAGCGGATATTGACATGCCGCAGTTTCCGCCCGCATTCCAGTTCCAGAGCATCCTCTGCCGTTTCCCCGAAGGTGAAATCGCGCGGTATGGTAATCAATTGTCTTTCCGTGTTTTCCATAGAGTCATAATATAGCACGGATCGACCGGATTTCAACATAAAAGTATATTTTCACTATTTTGAACGGAACCGGACCACCAATTCCCCTGCCGGTCCGCCATTGATCCGGGTGCGGCCGTATTGCCGTTGGGAATCCGTCAGCAGGGCAATGCCGTCCGCCGCATGAGCGATGCGGAACACCAGCCGGTCCGCCGCTGCGACCGGGCGCGTAACCGTACTGATCCCCGGCGGACAGACCGCCTGAAAAGCCACCTCGTTCACCGTACCGGAAAACGCCCGGTCGGAAGAGCCGGTGTTGAATACCGTCAAAACCCATTCACCGTCCACAGACGGCCCGGCAAATGTTTTTTCCACCACCATGCCGCCGGTCAGCAGAACCGGCTGCCAGCCGCCGAATGTCAACGGGCCGTGATCCAGCCGGACCCGGGTGCCGTCGCGTTTTGTGTAACAGATGCCGTCCGGCCGCACCCACCGCTGTACGGCGGCTTCGCCATATTCCCGGTAAAGATCGTATGCCGGGATGCAGATGAACAGCCCGGCCAGCAGCGGCGGCAGTCCCCGTACTTCAAACGCCCGGAATCCATGCCGCCGCCAGACCCGGATCGACCGGTCACACCAGATCCCGGCAAAAATCAGTGCCAGCGGCAGGACCGGGGCCCGGAACCGGGACAGATTGTAAAAAATCGCCGTCCCGCCCCAATAAACGACCACCAGCAACGCCAGCAACAGCAACGCCCGGCGGCCTTTCAGCATCTTCCGAAAACACCATAAAAGCCCGGCCAGCGACAATGGCAGCAGTACCGCGCTCCGTCCCGGCCAATCCCACCGGAGCATCCGGCTGACCTGCTGCTGTTCGGTCAGGGAAACGTTGTTGGGGATCTCCCGGCTGTCCCAGAAAAGCAGGGCTTTGCGGAATTGCAGTTCAAGGAATGCCCCCGGTTCACGGCACAGCCAATCCAGCATCTGAAGCGGCACCGGCCGTTCTGAAGCCCGGTCCATAAAATCGCTGTATGTCTCCGGATACTCCATCGGTCCGGCCGGCAGCCCGGGATCACGCCCGCCCGGCGGGGCCTCCGGCGTATTTCCCAGAGCCAGCACCGCATCGGCCGCCGTTGACGGTCCGGAAAACCGGCCGAGCCGCCACGAATTATACCCTATAAACGGAGATTCCACCAACAGCATGGTCCCCGTCAGCAACAGCAAACCGGCCATGGTGCGGCGCAATTCCCGGCGGCGGCTGACGATCATCACCGCCCACACCGGCAGCAGAAAAAGCACCACATTGCCGCGGGTCAACACCGCCATACCCAATACCGCTCCAGCCGCACAACAGTCGCGCCACCGGTAATGC
>JAFQLP010000084.1 GCA_017414565.1 Lentisphaeria bacterium
GTATGATGAAACGCCGCTCCGGCAAATTCGAGATCCTCTGCTTTGAATGCGGTTTCCACGGCAAGACCTCCGGTTCCGCTTCCGCCGGCGGCCTCGCGGGCCCGAAACGCGGCTTCGGTCCGACGGTCCCGGGCGTGATCCGCGCCATCTACCCGAATCCCTACCGCGATGAAATGGGCTTTTGCAACGACGGTCCGGACTTCAAAAAATACTTCAATTACCTCGATGCGGTCATCGATGCCAACTCCACCGGCAGCCTCGCCGGTCTGATCGTGGAACCGTATCAGGGTGCGGGCGGCTTCATTTTCCCGCCGAAGGGCTGGCTGAAGGCTCTGGAAAACTGGGCCCGTGCCAAGGGTATCTATTTCACGCTCGACGAAGTGCAGGCCGGTTACGGCCGTACCGGCACCATGTTTGCCGCCGAACACGAAGGCATCACGCCGGATATCATCACCCTGGGCAAAGCCATCGGCTGCGGCGTGCCGGTTTCGGCGGTACTTGCCACCGATGATCTGTTCAGCGCATTCGGCCGCGGTGAAATGTCCAGCACGCTGGGCGGCAACCCGGTCTCCTGCGCGGCGGTTTCCGCGATCCTCGATATTTACAAGGAAGAAAATCTGGTCGAAAACAGTGCCCGGATGGGTGAATACATGAAGGGCAAACTGACCGAAATGATGGCGCGCTGCCCCAAGATGGGCGATGTCCGCGGCTGGGGTCTGGTCAACGCCGTCGAAATCGTGGAAGACAAAGCCACCCGCGTGCCGGCCAAGAGTGATGTGATTCATGCGGTCATCGACCGTTGCGCCGAAAACGGTCTGCTGATCGGTTCGGTCGGCCGCTTCGGTAACGTGATGCGCGTGGCTCCGCCGCTGACCATCACCAAAGAGATCATCGACGAAAGCTGCGATATCTTTGAAAAAGTCATGAAAACCATCTGATCGGGATTGAAGCATGGATAAAGCACTCATTCGTCAGACCGTGCAGGAAATGCTGCCGCAGGCGCAGCAGTTCCTGTGTGATATCATGAAGTTTCCGTCCACGTCCGGCATGGAACACGATGAAATGCTGTTCATCGAACAGGCGTTCCGTCAGCTTCCGGCGGTCGAGGTGGAACGCATCCCGATGTCCAACGCCATCCGCAAAGACCCGGATTTTTGCGATCCGGTTCCCGGCATCGAATACGACGGCCGGTTCAATCTGCGGGTGGAACTGCCCGGTGTCGGCGGCGGCCGCAAACTGCTGTTCAACGCCCACACCGACACAGTGCCGCCCTCCGACGGCATGACCGAAGCATGGAATCCGCGGCTGGAAGACGGCAAGATCTTCGGGCGCGGCGCGTGCGATGACAAGGGGCAGGTCGCGGTTTTCTATCTGATCTGCCTGGTCGCCGGCAAACTGGGACTCCGGTTCCGCGGCGATGTGGTCGGCCATCTGGTCAACGAGGAGGAAAACGGCGGCAATGGTTCTCTGGCCATGGCGCGTACCGGCGAAAAAGGCGATGCCTGTGTGGTGCTCGAACCCACGGATTCCCGGATTTTGACCGAGATCCGCGGTGCGGTCTGGTTCCGCGTGGTCTTCCACGGTATCGCCGGTCACAGCGGCGAAGCCGGTCAGACCCGGAGCGCGCTGCTGCTCGCCCGCGACGGGATCGGCATTCTGGAAAAATATCATGCCGACCTGTTGAAATCTTCGCGCGGGTTCCCGCTGTTCGACAAATACGCCAATCCGATGCCCATCACCTTTGGCAAACTCCATGCCGGCAACTGGCCGGCGGCGGCTCCGAATGAAGCCGTGCTGGAAGGCGTGCTCGGATTCCTGCCGAACAAGACCAAAGAAGATATCTGCGCCGAAATGAAGGCGGCTCTGATCGCCGGCGGCTTGAAAGAAGAGGATTTCACCCTGACATTCATGTACCGTCATGACTGCAGTGTGGTCGCTTCCGATCATGAACTGCCCCAGGGCCTGTTGAAAGTGGCACAGGAAACCGGTTATCCGCTGGAGATCGATGCCTGGACCGCTTCCTGCGATGCGTGGTTCTACAACAATCAGTTGGAGATCCCCACGGTGGTTTGCGGCGCGGGCACGCTGAAAGTTGCCCATTCGATCAAGGAAAACATCGAAGTCGCATCCATTGCCCGGACGGCGGAGATCATGCTCAATTTCATGGGTGATTTCTGCACAGTGGCCGAATAATCAATCGAATCAAGGAGAATACCGTTATGTTGTCTCTGGTAAAAACCCAGAAAGGGGAGGGCTTCCTGCAGCTCATGGAAATGCCCGAACCCCGTCCCGGCGAAGGCGAAGTGCTGTTGGAGATCAAAGCCACCGGTATTTGCGGGACCGACCTGCATGTCCGTGATGACAATTTTCCGAATTGGCCGCCCGTGATCCTCGGGCATGAATTTGCCGGTGAGATCGTGGAACTCGGTCCCAACTGCAAATATTACAAAGTCGGCGAACGGGTCGTGGCCGAACCGCACACCAAAGCGTGCGGGGTGTGTCACCTCTGCCGTACCGGCAATCCGCAGATCTGTCCCGACAAACGCAGCCCGGGCTGGGGCATCCACGGCAGTTTTGCCAAATACCTCTGCATGCCGGAGCATCTGCTGCACCGGATCCCGGATTCCGTGGATTACGACACGGCGGCGGTTTTTGAACCGGCGGCGAATGCGGTTCACGATGTGATCGAACGCGGCCGGATCGAACCGGGCGATTTCGTGGTCATCGTCGGCCCCGGTCCCATCGGTCTGCTGGCCGGTATGGCGGCGAATGCCGCCGGGGCCCGTCATATCGTTATGGCCGGTGCTCCGCCGGATGAAGGTATGCGGCTGGAAAAAGCCCGCGCGCTCGGGTTTGACTCGGTCATCAATGTGGCCAAAACGGACCTGAAAGAACTCGTGATGGATCTGACCCATGGCGTGGGTTGTGATATGGCGATCGACTGCTCCGGCGCGCCCCGCGCCATTGCCGGGCTGCCCGATCTCTGCCGCAAAAAAGGCCGCATCCAGGCGATCGGTCTGACGGGCGGACGCAATGTTGATTTCCCGTGGAACACCTGCTCCAGCAAATCGTTGGATATCCATTTCGGCATGTCCACCAGCTATACCAGCTGGAACAAAACCATTGCGCTGGTCGAACGCGGCCTGATGCCCGTGGGTGAAGTGATCAGCCACCGGCTGCCGCTGACCGAATGGGAATTCGCGTTTGCGGAAATCGAAGCCCAGCGTGCGCTCAAAGTTATTTTGCATCCGTAAAACAAGGAGTGATTCATGGAAAAAATTGGCTTCGCTCTTCTCGGTGCCGGGATGATTTCCGGCCTTCATGCGGATGCTCTCCGCAAATCCTCCAAGGGTAAATTGGTGGCTGTTTGCGATGTCCGTACCGAAAATGCCCAAAAACTGGTCGAAACCTATGCGCCTGATGCGAAAGTTTATTCCGACTTCGATCAGATGCTGGCCGATCCGGCGGTTCAGGTGGTGAATATTGTTACCCCGAACCATTTGCACACCCAGTTTGTGCTGAAAGCCGCTGCGGCCGGTAAGCATGTGCTTTGCGAAAAGCCGCCGGCAATGTCGCTGGCGGAAACCGATCAGATGATCGAAGCGTGCCGCAAAGCCGGTGTGAAATTCGGGATCTTCGTGCAGAGCCGTATGCGGGAACCGATGCGCTACATCAAAAAAGCCATCGAAAGCGGCCGTTTCGGCAAGATCCTCCGCGTGGATGTGCAGATGAAGTGGTTCCGGAACGCGGATTATTACAAGATGGATGCCTGGCGGTCCAACCGCAAATGCGGTGCCGGGGTGACGATCCAGCACGCGTTCCATTACATCGACTTGCTGCACTACCTGATGGGGCGCGGTGCGCAGGTGTCGGCCCGTATGTGCAATCTGGCGCATCCGGATGTGACGCTGGAAGATACCCTGGATGCCCGGATCGATTTCACCAACGGTGTGACCGGTTATGTGCAGGCCAGCACCGCTCTGTGGCCGGGAAATGACGTGCGGGTGGAAGTTTACGGCAGCGAAGGCTGCGCCGTGATGGCCGGTACGGCGATGGCGATGTGGAAATTCAAAGAAGAATTGCCGGAGGATGAAATCATCCGCAAATCCGGTTCTTCCGCGGCTACGGCCGGCGGCGATCCCCGTGCTTTGCCGAGCGAAGACCACCAGTATGTTATCGACGACTGCGTGGATGCCATCCGGGAAGACCGCGAGGTCTGCATTCCGTGCGAATCCGTCCGCGGGTCGCTCGAAATCGCGTTGGCGATGTACAAGTCTGACAAGGAAAAGGCCGAAGTGACGATTCCGTTTGCCGACGAAAATTCGATCTGGGAATAAATTTCCGGGTCGATTGAATGATGCGCTTGTCCGGAAAATGCGGGCAGGCGCATTTTTTTTTGCCGTATCGGGAATAATTATCAATAAAATTTATTTAACTATAGTTTGCAAAATAACCGAAGAGGCGTTACTCTATAGTAACGGAAAACCGGAAGAGCCGCAGGTGTGATCGGTTTTTTCCGGCAGGACCTGAAAAATGTTCAAACAGGAGGGGGTATGAACAAGACAGTCCAGAGGGAGGCAATTTTGTCCGAATTGCGCAAGATGAACACGCATCCGACCGCAGATGAACTTTATGCGGTGTTGCGGCCGAAAGTACCGCAGATCAGTCTGGGTACGATCTACCGCAATCTGGAGGACATGGCCAATCGCGGCGTGATCCGGAAACTGGAGTTGACCGGCCGTCAGAAAAGGTTTGATGGCGATGCTTCGCCGCATTATCATGCCCGTTGCCGGGAGTGCGACCGGATATTCAATCTGGCGGCACCGCGATTGGACGAAGTGGACAAATTGCTTGCTTCGCTGATGCCGGAACTCGGGTGTTCCGGTGTGTATCTGGAATGGTCGGGCCTGTGTCCGGCCTGTCGGGAAAAGGAGCAGCAGCTCCAGAATCAGAAAGCCAAGGAGGTGGAACAGGATGAAAAACGGGAAGTTGTATCGTTGTCGGCTGTGCGGACAGGTCGTTGAAGTCGTATCTGCCGGTGCCGGAGAGTTGGTCTGTTGCGGGGAACCCATGACGCCGCTGACCGGATCGACAACTGATGGCGCGGTTGAAAAGCATTTGCCGGTGATGTTGCCGGTGGCCGGAGGCGTTATGGTGAAGGTCGGTGCGGAACCGCACCCGATGCGTCCGGAACACTGGATCGAATGGATCGAAGTGCTGACCGGAAACAGCGTATTCCGGCAGGAATTGAATCCGGAGTCGGCCCCGGAAGCGTTGTTCCCCATTCCCATGGAAATGGTGACGGAGGTGCGGATATACTGCAATCTTCACGGTTTGTGGAAAAAAAGCAGATCGTGATTTGTTGCCGGTCAAAGCAATCCCGGCGTGCCGGTCCGGCATGCCGGGATTTTTTTTGAAGCAGTGGAAAAATCTTTTTTCTGCTGTATATTATCCGGCGGAAAGAGAGATGCCGGAGGATGGCAGGAGGTAGGATTGTGAAAGCGTTTCCTGTTGCTGAAAATGTTTGGTGGGTCGGTGTGGTCGATTGGAGTGTCCGTAATTTTCACGGATACGAAACCAATCGCGGCACGACATACAATGCGTTTTTGATCATTGATGAAAAAATTACCCTGATCGATACGGTCAAGGCTCCTTTTTTTGCCGAAATGCGCGACCGGATCGCTTCGGTCATCGATCCGGAAAAGATCGATTATATCGTGTCCAATCACGCCGAACCGGATCACTCCGGTGCGCTTCCGGCGGCTGTGGCGGCATTTAAGCCGGAAAAAGTCTTTGCCTCGACTGCCGGGGTCGCGGCCCTGGAAGCCTATTATGGCAAAGGGATGCCGCTGGAACCGGTGCGGACCGGGGAAAGCCTGTCGCTGGGCAGAAACACCCTGCATTTTGTTGAAACCAAAATGCTTCACTGGCCGGACAGCATGTTGAGTTATCTCGATGGCAGCAAGGTGCTTTTCAGTCAGGATGCGCTGGGGATGCACTATGCCACCAGTTATCTGTGGGCGGATCAGTGCGACCGGAAGATCATGGAATATGAGGCGAAAAAATACATTGCCAATATTCTGCTGCATCTTTCCAACAAAGTCATTGCCACGCTGGATCTGTTGCCCGGTCTGGGGCTTGATATCGATGTGATCGCGCCGGATCACGGGCCATTGTGGCGCACGCCGGAGGATCAGCAGTGGATCATTGACCTTTATTACCGCACCGCCCAACAGCCGTGGGGGAAAAAGGCGTTGATCGTTTATCACTCCATGTGGGGTTCCACGGCGGCCATGGCCAAAGAATTGATGGATGGTTTCCGGGAAGCCGGGATCGAGGCCGATCTGGTGTCGCTGGATGTGGAGGAGCGCAGTTCGGTGGCCACCCGGGTGTTGGATGCCGGGGTCGTGGCCGTCGGTTCGCCCACGATCAACAATCAGATGTTTCCGGCGGTGGCCGATGTGCTGTGTTATCTGCGGGGCCTGAAGCCGCAGCGGCATATCGGATTTGCCTTCGGTTCCTTCGGTTGGAGCGGCGAGGGGGCCAAACAGGTGAATCAGGCATTGACAGATATGGGATTTGAAATGCCGCTGCCGGTGTTGGCCGCGCGTTATGCGCCGGATGCCGCTGTGCGGGAACAGTCTTTTGCCGCCGGGGTGGAACTCGGACGGCTTTTGAAAGAAAAAACGACAACCAAGAATTGAAGGAGGCGGATGTTATGGAAAAGTATGTGTGTGGTGTTTGCGGTTATGTCTATGATCCGGCCCAGGGCGATCCTGCCAATGGAATCGCGCCGGGGACTGCATTCAATGATCTGCCGGAAGATTGGGTTTGCCCCGATTGCGGCGTAGGTAAGAGTGAATTCGCGCCGGAAGAATAAGACAGTGAAAAATCTGCCTGTGCGGTTCGGACTGACGGCATTCGTGCTGTTTCTGCTGGTTGCAGTAAGCAGCGGGTGTGCTTGGCGGGAAGCCGCAGAAAACATCGAAAACTCCCGTTCACTCCGGGTCGGTATGAGCAAGGCGGAGGTCCTTGCGGTGATGGGTGAACCCCAGCGCAACGAGGAATATGCCACGCCGGATCTCTGGTTCTATTACTGTCAACCGGTATGGATCGACGGATTGGTTACCAGGGACGAGTGTATGCCGCTGGTTTTTCAGGACGGCAAACTGATCGGCTGGGGCAACGAATTCTACGCAAGCCGCGAACTTTTGCGGAGCGTACGGGAAAAATCGGCTGAATAAGTTGGAAAATGCCGCACCTTGACCGGTGCGGTTTCTTTTTTCCGGGGGATTTGCATTTCCGGGGTTTTGGCAGTAAAGTAAGCCGGTCATATTCAGAAAGGCAGGACGTTGATGGCTAAAACGAACAGGAAAAAATCATCCTCCCAATCTTCCGGTCGGAAGAAAAAGAAGAAGAACGGGCGTGGCATATTTCGCAAATTGTTGTTGGCGTTGATATTGTTGGTTGTGATCGCTGCTGTGGCCTGGTTTTTCCGGGATGCATTCGGCGCGTTTTCGGATCAGGTCAGACACCGGATCAGTGAAACCCGGCAGAAGCTGCCGACCGTGACCATTACCCCGCCTGCGGCATCTCCGGGTACCGCCGGTTCTCCGGCTTCGGCTCCGCCGCCCCGCGTACAGGAACAGTTGATCGGGCGGATCGTGGAGGTTGTCGACGGGGATACCATCAAGATCGCATCAGGCGATACCGTTTTTCCGCTGCATATTTACGGCATCGATGCGCCGGAGGTTTTGCAGGAATACGGCACGGTGGCCCGCGACATTCTGCGGGATAAAGTGCTGGACGGGGAGGCTGAGATCCAGGTGATCACCCGGCGCGATGGCACCCGGTACGGGCGGGTCCGGTACGATGGGCGCGATATCGCCGCTGAAATGGTCCGCGGCGGTCACGCCTGGTACGATCGCAGCAATGCCCGCAACGAACAGTCGCTCGCGGATGCGGAAGATGCCGCCCGCCGGACCAAACAGGGGATCTGGAGCGTCAAAAATCCCACCCCACCGTGGGAGTTCCGGAGCAGGAATCATTGATATGACAAAGCGTCCGGCGTTCCGACCGGGGTGCGTGGATATCGCACTCTATCTGACATTTCTCGGCTATGCGGCCGGTTCCATGATCATACCGGTGGCTCTGGTGGATATTGCAGAATCCTTGCATTTTCCGTTGGAATCAGGCGGCATGGAGGCGGGCGGCCGTCTTCATGCCATCCGCAGCGTGGGGATCGTGGCGGCACTGCTGGGGTGCGGTTTTTTGTCGTTCCATCTGGGGAAACGGCGGTCGCTGGCCGCATCGGTGCTGATCATGGGCAGTGGATTGCTGCTCTGCAGTCTGCCCGGATTGATGCCGGATCTGTTGGGCGGCAGCGGGTACTGGTTGTTGATGACCGCGTTGTTGTTTGCCGGTATCGGCGAAGGCGTGATCGAAGGGCTGGCCACGCCCTATGTGCAGGATCTCCACCCCGAAGATCCGGCGCGGTATGTGAATTTTGCCCACACATTCTGGCCGATCGGCGTAACGCTGACGGTGCTGACGGCCGGGTGGCTTTTGAGCATCGGCTGTCCCTGGGTGGTGCTGTTTCTGGTGCTGGCCGTACTGGTGATGCTGCCGGGGCTGTATTTGCTGTGGAGCAAACGGCCGGAACCGCCCGCCCCGGCCCAGAAACCGGTTTGGGGTGCAGTCGGAAAGATTTGCCGCCGGCCGCTTTTCTGGTTCTTTTTTACAGCCATGTTTCTGGGCGGCGGGGCGGAATTTTCGCTGACATTCTGGGGCGCGGCATTTGTGCAGCTTGATCTGAACGGGTCGGCGGCGGCCGGTGGCGTGATCCTGGCGGCGTTTTCGGTTGGCATGATCACCGGGCGCACCTGTGCCGGATTGTTGATTACCACCGCCCGGCTGTTTCACCTGCTGATGGGGTGCGCGGTCGCGGGGATCGTGTTTGCCTCGCTGGTTCCGTGGCTGCCCGGGGTGGGTGGGACGGTTGTCCCGGCTCTGCTTTTTTTCTGCAACGGGCTGGCGGTCGCGCCATTCTGGGCGAGTTTGCAGTGTTATTGTTCGGACCGGATGCCGGAGGTCGACAACACGGTCCTGATGATCCTGCTGTCGCTGGCCGGGGTGCCGGGATGCGGATTTTTCTCATGGTTGCTCGGCTG
This sequence comes from Lentisphaeria bacterium, assembly GCA_017414565.1. Lineage (GTDB taxonomy): Bacteria > Verrucomicrobiota > Lentisphaeria > Victivallales > Victivallaceae > RGIG1931. The sequence continues at coordinate 9,171 of JAFQLP010000084.1, forward strand.
GCTGGGAAACAGCATCGGGCTGGCGCAGGCGTTTTGGATCGTGCCGGGGTGTTTTGCGGTGCTGGCCGGGATGCTGTTGTCGGATCGGCTTTGGGTTTTCCGGAGATAACAGATGGCAGGCATTTTCAACACCAATCAGATCAAAAAAGCCAATACCGATGCGGTGCGGCGGGTCCTGCGTTCCGGCAATGGCGTCACCATTGCGGAGATCGTGCAGGCGACCCATTTGAGTGTGCCGACCGTCAGCCGGATCATTGAAGAAATGGTCGCCAGCGGCGAAGTGCTGAATTGTCCGGAAGAAGTCGCCACGGGCGGCCGCCGGGCCCGTCAATACCGGCTCAATGGGGCGTTCCGTTACATTCTGTGTGTTTATTTTGACCGTCATCAGATCTGGTACAATCTGTGCAACGCGGTGGGGTACTCCACCGAAAAAGGCGAGTTGCCCGTCGAAGATTACCGCCATCCGGAATTGATCGATTCGCTGGTCCGTCAGATGCAGCAGGATTATCCGGCGTTGCGGGCCGTATCCATCGGGGTGCCGGCCTGGGTGATCAATGACGAATTGCAGGTGATCCACGAATATCCCGGCTTTGACCGGGTGGATTTTCACACCCAGATCGAGCAGCGGTACCATTTGCCGTGCCGCGTGACCAACGACCTGAAAGCCATTGCGGCCGGTTATTACAGCAGTCATTTTCCGGATCGCCGGATCAGTTTGTGCTGTTTTTATCTTTCTGACAGCGGCCCCGGAGCCGGTTTGATCGTGGATGGCAAACTTTTTCCCGGCATGGCCGGTTTTGCCGGTGAGATCGGATTTATTCCGGTCGGTGACGGCAAAAATGTGAAAAAACTCCTGCAATCCCCCGACAGTACGATGGCGGAACGGACGGCGGCGGCCGCGGCGGCAACAGTGGCATTGGTTTCGCTGTTGAATCCAGAGTATCTGCTGTTCTGCACCCACGGCGACCGTTTGCCGCCGGTCAGGGATATTGTGGCGGAGTGTCGCCGCCTGCTGCCGGAAAAAGCATTGCCGCAATTCATTGAAACGGCTGATTACCACACCTATTTTCTGAAGGGGCTGCACAGCATTGCGCTGCCGCTGGTGATTCCGTAGAACCGGGCCGGGCAGGGGGAGCGGTGCCGGGACAAAAAAAGCGGCGGTGCGGGATATCGCACGGCCGCCGCTGATGCTGTAGCGTGGGATGCCGGGTGATCAGACTTTGCCCAATTTCCGGAGGTAACGGAAATAGGCGTCTTCATTCATCATATCGTTGACTTCGTCGATATCGATGTTGGAGAGGCGGCAGATCCAGCAGCGTTCTTCGTTGGTATCCAGAAGCTGGCCGGGTTCGTCCTGCAGCAGTTCATTCACGGCGATAACAGTCCCACTGATCGGGCAGTAGAGTTCCAGGTTTTCACCGGATTCGAGTTGCACCTCCACAAATTTGTCGCCGATGATAAAGTCGGTTTCCTCTTCCGGCAGTTCCACCGCCAGGACTTCGAGTTCCTGATCAAAGGCGTATTCCGATAGCCCGACAACGGCTTCGTCGCCGATAATTTCCACCCATTCGTGATCTTCAGAGTAATATTTCATTGTTCCTCCCCGGTCTTTGGGGAATTCAACTGCGGCATATTGCCGCGCCGACTCCGGTGTTCTGTATGTTATTAGTCATTATCTTCTTCATCTTCAATGATCTGCGGGAATACCGGCGGCAAAAAATCCGTGCGTTTCATCGGCACATTCAGATGATGCTCGATGACCCGGGAGGAATTTTTGACCATGCCGGTGCGCCGGATCTGCTCCGGTACCATCACGCCTTCAAAAAGCGCGTAACGGTCAATGATGATCTCGACCAGCACCTGATCCGGATCGCCCGGTGCGGTGATCCGCATCCGTCGCGGCAGAAAACTGCTTTCGCCGATGTATTCGATAAAGCCGAACTGATCGTCGCGGAACGGATGGCAAACCAGTTTGTAAACATTTTCTTCGCCGATACGGCACCGGGAAATGTCGATTTTTTCAAAAAGTTTGCCGTAAGCATTGCTGCTGGTTTCGTTGAGTTGATAGAAAAGGCGCAGGCGCGAGGCGAATTCCTGCGACAGCGGCGTGACCGAGCGTTTGACATGATCGACCTGCCAGCCGGAATTGCCGTTGAGAATGGTCTCCTGTTCCTGTTTGTTGTCGTTGTACAGCGTGGTCCGCAGGCAATCCGGGGCCAGAAAACGGACGATGCAGATCTTTTTCCGGCCGTTCTGATCGGTCAGGATCTGTTTCTGCACATAGGAATCCGCCCGGCGGAAGACATTGCCGGGGTCGCGGGCGGCCTCCTCCCGCTTCAGCAATTCCTGCAGCGAAATATCGCTGTCCATGTGGTCGGATTCCGCCTCAAAGGACAGACAACCGGCCATCATCAGCATCAGCAGGACACAGCCCAACCGGAGCAGACAGCGGCAAATCTCTGTTTTCATCATTGGTTTCACCTGAAATTGTGCTTGAGAAATTACGCTACAGTATAATCCGGTTTTCAGCAAAGTCAAGCCCGAAGCGGTGATTTTTGTGTGTGATTGGAAGAAAAGCGGGAAATCTCCTCAAATAACAGCATTTTTGCAACTTTGATTTGACATAATGCCGGTTGCGGTGTTAATGTATTACGATGGAAAGATTCGGAATGGCACCCCGCCGGAAAACCGGTGTGCCGGACAAAGATTAACATATCAGGTTGTATAATTATGAAGAAACTGCTGATCGTCGAGTCGCCGACCAAAGCCAAAACCATTTCCCGTATGCTCGACGGAGAATACACCACGCTTGCCTCCATGGGGCATATCCGGGATCTGCCCGAACATTCTTTCGGGGTGGATATCGCCAACGGCTTCACCCCCCAGTATGTCGATACCCCCCGCAGTGCCAAGATCGTCCGGGAATTGCTGAAAGCCGCCAAGAGTGCCGACGAAATCTATCTGGCACCGGACCCTGACCGGGAAGGGGAGGCGATCGCCTGGCATCTTTCGGAAGTCCTCAAAGGCATCCGCAACAAGCCTTTTTACCGGGTCTCTTTTCATGAGATCACCCGCAGTGCCATTGAGCGTTCCCTGCAGGAAAAGGGCGGCATCAATCTGGATCTGGTCAATGCCCAGCAGGCCCGCCGGGTGCTCGACCGTATCGTCGGGTATCAGGTCAGCCCGCTGCTCTGGCAGTTCCTCGAAAAAGGGATCAGTGCCGGCCGGGTGCAGTCGGTCGCAGTCCGTCTGATCGTGGAGCGGGAACGGGCGATCCATGCCTTTGAACCCGAAGAATACTGGTGTTTTTCGCTGCTCTGCCGTACCGCAGA
>JAFQLP010000085.1 GCA_017414565.1 Lentisphaeria bacterium
AACCGGTGATCGTGGATTTCCGGGCTTTGCGGCGTGCCGGTTATTTTGCGTTTTCGCCGGATAAACAGACCTTGTATTGTACCGGGACCGCCGCCGGAGCAGAGGAGGGCGGGGCCGCCGCATTCCGGATCGCCGGTGGTGGCGGACTGCAATATTTGAATGCCGTTGCAACGGATACCGGCGGGTCGTGTCATCTGGATACAACACCGGACGGCCGTTTCCTCTATACCGCCAATTATCACAGCGGCAGTTTTTCGGAGATCCCGCTGGCGGCGGATGGTTCACTGGCGGGGCCGGGGCGGTGCATCCGGCACAGCGGCAGCGGACCGTGCGGGGACCGTCAATCCCGGCCGCATGTGCATTATACCGGGGTTTCTCCGGATGGCCGTTTCCTGTGTGTGACCGATCTCGGTACCGATTCGGTGATCTGTTATCCCCTGCATCCGGATGGGGTCGATGCCGGTGCCGGGATCCGTTTGGCGGTCGATCCGGGCGGCGGGCCGCGTCATCTGACATTTGCCCGGGATGGCCGCCGGTGCTGGCTGGTGAACGAAATGGGCAATACCATCTGGAGTCTGGTTCTGACCGACGGCCGGTTGACACTGTCGGACCGGGTATCGACTCTGGCTGACGGATGGCCGGACCCATTTGCCAAAGCCGCGGCGATTCGGCTTGATGCATCCGGGCGGTATCTTTTTGTTTCCAACCGGGGGCCGGATAATGTGGTTTGCTTCCGGCTCGATGGCGATCTGCTGCCGCGCGGGGGGCATTGGTGTTCCTCCGGCGGGTGTTTCCCCCGTGATATCCTGCTGCTGCCGGATGGCCGGACCATGATCGCGGCAAACGAAATCTCCGGCAATCTGGCTGTGCTGGCTTTTGACCCGGTTGCCGGAGAACTGCATTTTACCGGGACCGTGCTGGCACTGCCCCGGCCGATCGGACTGATCGCCCGGTCGTAACGATCACCAGCGTTCCTCCGATTCTTCGTTGCGCGGGATCGCCTTCTGAACACAGATACAGCCATTGCCCGGGGTCGTCGGGACACAGAAGATCAACTGATATTCCGCCGAGCGCAGATCATCGAAGAGATGTTTGAGCATTTCCGGTTCCCGCGGACAGGGGAAGAACACCCGGCCGCCGTGGTAAAGCCGCTGTATGGCTTCCACCAGAGCCCGTTTCAGAGCCGACCGGGAGGGGCAGGAGTGGAACGCGATCACATCAAATGCTGCACCGAGTCCCTGACGGATGTCCGGCGGCGGGCAGGGGCCCTGGTTTGACAGCAGATTGGGCCAGTTCTGCTGCAGGAGCGCCGCGATTTCCGGTTCCGGCTGCATGAAGTAAATAGATGCCAGACGGTGGGGATTGGATTTCAGGATCGCATTGAGCATGGCATGCTGGTCATCGGCGGCGGTCCGCTGATCCGACAACTGGGCGTTGAAAGCGACCAGCTGCTGGGCATCGCCGATAGCCTGGAATTCCCGTTCCACCTGTTCTTTGTGCGCCGTGGCATCGGCCAGCAGTTGATCCATGCGGGCCGAGATGGCGGGTTCGTCGTTGTTGTCGCGGAGGAACGCGAATCCTCCTTGTGACAGGTTCTGCCACAGCACATCATCGGTCAGCAGACGGCTGATGGCCGCGGCAAACTGTTCCGGGGTATCTCCGACCAACAGATCGATGCCGTGCCGCATCCCTGTGCCCTCCACCCCGGTCGGGGAACTGACACACGGTACACCGTAGGCCATGCTGGAGGTGACTTTGCCTTTGGTCCCGGCCCCGTAGCGCAGCGGGGCGATCGTCAGTCTGGCGGAATCCAGATAGTCGCCGAGTTCATCCACATGACCGGCAAAGGTGAATTGCGGGCAATCCAGCAGCGAAGCATACTGCTGGTTCTTTTTGATGGCATCGCGGAGGGCTTCGCCGATGATGGTCAGGTGGAAATCCGGATGCTGTTCCAGAACGAACGGCAGGATCTCATCGTGGAAGTATTTGATGGCATCCTGATTCGGTCGGTGGGCGGAACCGATGAAAACCGCATTCTGCCGGTTTTCCGGTACGGCACTGCTGCGCGCCGCCGGCCGCACCTGGGGGATGTGCCAGATCCGGCTCAAACCGAAGTCCTGTTCCAGCAAATCTTTTTCCGTGTTGGAAATGACGATCGTGGCATCGGCCCGGGTTGCAAAGGTCAGTTCCAGCTGACAGGTGCGGTACGATTGTCGCATGGTGGCTGCGGAACCGCTGATTTCGGCTTCGCGTTTTTCCCGGACAAAGTGGAGATCGACGGTGTTGAAGATGTAAACCGCATTGCGGCAGTACGCCTGCAGGACCCGGTCAAAACACTGGGCCTGATAGACCCTGGAGACAAAAAGATACTGGAATGTGCCGCCGCAATTGCCCAGATATTTCGCCAGTGTCATTGCCGGCTGACAGATACAGCGGATGCCTTTGCGGAGCAGCATGGGCGTGTATTTTTTCACATAACCGGGCGTGTATTCGGCGTGGAAGACCACATCGAATCCGCGGCTTTGCAGATAGTCCAGAAAATACACCGTATCAATACAGCCGGAGCCGCGGTCAGGCATCGGTGTCTCGGCATCGAGGAAGAGTACCCGGCGCGCGGGATAACGGCGGCAGGTGCGGTAATCATCGAGGTCGTTATAGGGGGCATTTTCGCTGATGAATGTCTGCCAGGTCTCCAGAAACAGGTTTTTGTTGTTGTTCCGGGTGTTTTCCTCCGCCGCGTCCTCCGTGCCGGATTTCAGCACCCGGGCCAGCGGCATGACATAATGGCGGCGGCCATCACGGCACAGCCGGAAACACAAATCAAAGAATGCCATATCGGCGGCGGTGTACCGGGTATCCAGTCCATTTTGCTGCACAAAATCTTCGCGCCGCAGGATGGCCGCGGTGCCGGAAACCGCCGGGACCTGCTGGAAAAAGGAAA
>JAFQLP010000086.1 GCA_017414565.1 Lentisphaeria bacterium
CCGCCTGGATTTCTTCATCCGCAAGCAGTTCATCATAGCTTCCATAAGCCTTTTGAAATCCGTAGTCCTCCTGATACTTTTTCGCCTTCTCAGCATTTCTTCCCGCAATGGCATACAGTTCGCAGTTATCCGCCTGTTTCATCCCCGGGATCACGCCCCAACCGGCTACATTAGCTGTTCCCAGAATACCCCATTTCACTTTGCTCATGATCTTTCACCCCCGCTGATAAAGATAGAACATCTGATGCAGGATTCCGCATGACATCCTGTTCATACAGTATAATTCTTCCCCTGTTATAATTCAATGGGCCGGCTTCCTGCACCGCTGTTATTTCCGGTCCTCCTGCCCCGCCTTTTTCTTTCGTCTCGAAACACCGATCCCGGAAAAATCGCCGATTTTTGCCCACATGTACGATCCCTTTGTCGATCCGCGTCCGTTCCGGCCGGATGTCATGGTGCCGATCGATCAGGTGCTGGACGAAAAGTGCCGCATGATCGACTGCCATGTATCGCAAATCTACGAATGGCTGGCGTGGGAGCGGCATTTGGAGGTCGATTGGGAAAACTGGACCTGGGAGCAGCGCAAGGAGTACATCCTGAAAAACTGGCTGGACCGCAATATCAATGCTGCGGATCTGGGGCGGGAACGCCTGATTGCGGATCTGGGTGAGGCCGGCCGGCAGGTGCGTTATGCCGAAGCCTTTGAATGGTCGCCCTACGGCGGCCGGATCAGCGGCGATGAGGCGGCTTTGCGGGAATTGCTGACCGCACAGTAAAAAAATCTGTGTGACTGCATTGCAAATGCGGACAGAAATGCTATAATTGTGCAGTATCGGTCACACAGAACAGATAAAAACAAGGAGAGTAAAATGAAAAAAGTGATGATGGCTCTGGTTTTGGCGGTATTTACGGCTCTGCCGGTACTGGCCACCGAATCCTCTTTTGCCCTGGGCGTCTGGTATGATTGCCCCGAAAACATCGGCACAACGGATGTGGAAGGTCTCTGCGTTGGCGTGCCGCTGATCGCCAATGGCGAGGTGGAAGGTGCTTCGGTCGCTCTGATCGGCAACCGCAGCCGGGAAGTTTCCGGTCTGCAGTTCGCGCTGATCGGCTTCAATTTTGCGGAATCGCTGTATGGTATCCAGCTCGGCCTCCTGAATTTCCAGGGCGGTCAGCACGATGATTTTACGGCGCAGCTCGGTTTCTACAACCAGGCGGAAGAAAACGGCATCCAGCTCGGTTTCATCAACAACAGCCGCAACAACGCCACCTTCCAGCTCGGTTTCATCAACATCAACAAGCGCGGGTTTTTCCCGGTCATGCTTCTGGTCAACTTCGGAAGTGACCTGTTTGATTGATCCGGATCACCGGGCATTTGAAAAAAGGGGCTGTTGCCAAACCTCAAAAAAGGTGAGCAACAGCCTTTTTCTATTGTTTGAACTGAATATGGGAGTATGATAAGTCATAACAAGAGAAAATAGCGGCTTGTTTTACCCATTCTCAAGGGTATTGATTCCTTTGCGCAGACATTCCGCTTGAGGAGACATGATTTTTGAGATTTGATAAAAAAAGCCGGAATTGCTTTTGTCGCCACCGATAAAAACAATTCCGCTGAAAGTTTTTAGAAGACGGGGTGCGGGGAAGATGACCTTTTTTCAAAAGGGGGCTTCCCCGCAAAGCCATTTGGCAACAGCCTCTTTTTCGTACCGAAACCCGCATCAACGGTTGTGGTGATGCGGGTTTGATCGGCGATCTCAACCCTGCCGGATCGCCGCCTGGGCCGCGGCAAGCCGGGCGATCGGCACGCGGAAGGGGCTGCACGACACATAGTTGAGACCGGTGCGGTGGCAGAATTCGACCGATTTGGCTTCGCCGCCCTGTTCACCACAGATACCGATTTTGAGTTCCGGACGGACCGCACGGCCATTTTTGACGGCATAATCGATGAGTTTGCCGACGCCCTTCTGGTCGATGGTCTGGAACGGGTCCGCTTCGAGCAGTTTCTGATCGAGATAATCGGGCAGGAAGCCGCCGATATCGTCGCGGCTGAACCCGAAAGTCATCTGGGTGAGGTCGTTGGTGCCGAAACTGAAAAATTCCGCTTCCTTCGCCATTTCATCGGCGAGCAGTGCGGCGCGCGGGATTTCGATCATGGTGCCGAGACGGTATTCCAGACCGGGCTGATTGTAGCGCGCTTTGACATCGGCCGCCACGCGTTCAAGGATGCGCCGCTGGAAAGTGATTTCGCTGCCGTCGCAAGTGACCGGGACCATGATTTCCGGGCGGCAATCCATGCCTTCGGCGATCAGTTCGGCCGCGGCCTCCAGAATGGCGCGCATCTGCATTTCGGAAACTTCCGGATATGTCACGCCCAGACGGACACCGCGATGGCCCATCATGGGGTTGGTTTCGTGGAGCTGTTCCGCCCGCTTGGCAATGTCGGCGGGGGTGATGCCGAGCGACTGGGCCAATTCTTCGCGCTTGCTTTCTTCGGTCGGCACGAATTCGTGCAGCGGCGGGTCGAGCAGACGGAAGGTGACGGGACGGCCCTGCATGACCATCAGCGTTGCCTTGATGTCATTTTTGACGAAGGGTTCCAGTTCATTCAGCGCGGCCGTGCGTTCTTCGCAAGTGGCGGAAAGGATCATTTTCCGCAGGAAGAAGAGCGGGCGTTCGCTGTTGCTGCCGTAGAACATGTGTTCGGTACGGAAAAGCCCGATGCCTTCGGCACCGAAACGGCTGGCGACTTCGGCATCGGCGGCGGTATCGGCATTGGCACGGACGCCGAGTTTGCGGAATTTGTCCGCCAGCGTCATAAAGGCCTGGAGCCGGGGATTTTCGCTGGAGTCCATGGTGGCAACCGCTCCGGCATAGACATAGCCGCGGAAGCCGTTGAGGCTGAGGATGTCGCTGTCGGTGTAGCAACGGTCGCCGACCTTGAGGGTGCGGGCAATTTCGTCGATTTCAATGGCACCGGCGCCGACGATGCAGCATTTGCCCCAACCGCGGCAGACGAGCGCGGCGTGACTGGTCATACCGCCCCGGGCGGTCAGAATACCGGTGGCGGCACGCATGCCTTCCACATCTTCCGGATTGGTTTCTTCGCGGGCCATGATGACCTGTTCGCCTTTGGCCGCGGCGGCCACGGCTTCGGCACTGCTGAAGACGATGCGGCCGACGGCACCGCCGGGACCGGCCGGGAGCCCTTTGGCGATCAGATCCGCATTCTTTTCCGCTTTCGGATCGAGGATCGGATGCAGCAGTTCATCCAGCTGGGTCGGAGCCACGCGGCAGACGGCGGTGGGTTCGTCGATCAGTTTTTCATCGAGCATGTCCATGGCCATGTTGAGCGCGGCGGTGCCGGTGCGTTTGCCGACGCGGCACTGAAGCATGAAAAGTTTGCGCTCCTGGATGGTGAATTCAATGTCAAGCATGTCGTGATAATGCGCTTCCAGGGTGTTGCGGATGCCGAAAAGTTGCTGGTAGGTATCCGGATAAAGTTCTTCCATGGAGGCCAGATGCTTGTTCTGTTCGTTGCAGGTGTCTTTGTTGAGGGGGTTCGGCGTGCGGGTGCCGGCGACCACGTCTTCGCCCTGGGCATTGATCAGCCATTCGCCGTAGAATTTGTTGTCGCCGGTGGCGGGGTCGCGGGTGAACGCCACGCCGGTGGCAGAGGTTTCGCCCATGTTGCCGAAGACCATGGTCTGCACGTTGACGGCGGTACCCCAATCATCCGGAATGCCTTCGATGCGGCGGTAGGAAACGGCTTTTTTGCCGTTCCAGCTTTTGAGAACGGCACCGATGCCGCCCCAGAGCTGGGCGCGGGCATCATCCGGGAAATCGCAACCCAGCGTGGCGCGGATCTGCTGTTTGAAGACATCGCAGAGATGCTTGAGATCATCCACGGTCAGGTCGGTATCGGAGGTGTAACCCTTCCGGGCTTTCAGTTCTTCCATGATGCCGTCGAGCTGGCGGCGGATCGCTTTGCCTTCGGCCGGTTCGATGCCTTCGGCTTTTTCCATGACCACATCGCTGTACATCATGATCAGGCGGCGGTAGGCATCATAAACAAAGCGTTCATTGCCGGTTTTGGCGATCAGGCCGGGCAGCGTGGCCGAGGACAGGCCGACATTGAGGACGGTTTCCATCATGCCGGGCATGGAACTGCGGGCACCGGAACGGCAGGAGACCAGGAGCGGAGCCGACGGATCGCCGAATTTGA
>JAFQLP010000087.1 GCA_017414565.1 Lentisphaeria bacterium
ATCACCAGCCCGCCGCGCCGTAGATTGTGGTAATCGGTAATGGCGGATTTCGCGTTCAAACTCTGGATCCGGGCCCGGTTTTCGACCGTAACATACATCTTCTTGCGGTAAAACAACCACAGTATCAAGCAGTAAACCGCCAACATCAGGACAATGACCGGCGTCAAATTGATCAAAAACGCCAGAAACGAAAAATTCGCTTCGCCGCCGATGATCAGGTTGGGCGGATCGCCGATCAGGGTGGCGGTACCGCCGATATTGGAGGCCATGGTTTCGGCCATCAGAAACGGGATCGTCGGCAACTGCAGCTGGGATGTCACCACCAATGTTACCGGAGCCACCAGCAGGATCGTTGTCACATTGTCGAGGAATGCCGAAAGCACGGCGGTGGCGATCACCAGCAGCACCATCAAACGGATCGGCGATCCCTGCGATACTTTGGCACACAAAATGGCGACGTACTGGAAAAAACCGGTCATCGACAGAATGTTGACCAGGATCATCATCCCGGCCAGCGTGAAAATCACATCAAAATTGCTGTACCGGGCAAAAACATCCAATCCGGCATAACTGGCACCATCCGCAAAGGCCGCCTGTAGTTCCTGACGCTGTGCTTCTGCCATACTGGTCTGTGTCAATCCCGATGCCAACCCCTCCATCCGGGCCTGTTCCGCATGATGCGGCCCCGGCAGGATCACAAACAGCATCAGCATTGCCCCGAGCAACGCCGCCGCCGTTTTGTGTATTTTCTCTGAAGCGATCAGGATGTAGGTCCCGAAAAACACGATCGCACTGAAAATCAAAGTCCCCATGATACGTATTATCCTCCAGCCAGCCGCTTAACCACGCAACACGCGATGAATCAAATCTTTAACCGTCAATTCACCGATCAATCTGCCGTCTTCATCGGTCACAAAGATCGAATAGGCGGTCCGGCGGCACAGTTCAATGGTAACCCGGATCAAAGGCATATCCGCATTGATAACTTTCCGCGGCGGGATCATGAATTCCCGCACCTTTTTGCTTTTTTCGCTGCGGGCCAACTGCTCAAACGGATCGCTGTCCGTCAAAAAATTGATGCTCTGCATCATGAAATAATATTCCGGTATGAATTTGCTGATGATATCCAGCGCATTCAGTTCCCCCACCAGTTTGCCGTTTTCGTCAACCACGGCCAGCGTGGAACATTTTTCGGTGGCAAAACGGTCCAGCGCATCGGAGATCGAGGCATTCAGTTCCACGAAGGCCGGCGGGCTCATCAGGTCATCGGCGGTGACATGCCGCTTGAGCATCACCTGATACCGGTCCAGATGCGCCATCACATCCCGGGGCGTCGTGCACTGTGCCATTTCCGCCAGCATCCCTTTGCCGACCAGATGCCGCACCAGCGAAGACAGCGTCCGCAACCAGGTTTCCCCGGTCTGGCCGCCGATGAGCCCCATCACGATCACCTGCACCCGGGATTCCTCCGGCTGACCGGACGGATCATTGACGATACCCAGCACAGGATAAAAATCGTTCAGTTCCTCCATCCGCAAATGCGGCGAACAAAAACCGGCACCCTCGATCATGGCTCCGTGCTGAACAGCCTCCATAAGCCGCTGCAGCAACTTGTCCGTTGACTCGCGCATACCGATCACCGCGCGGGCGCGGGCGATCATGGCCCGGTACAATTCTTCGCGGGTCGTTCCCTCCAAATGACAGCATATCAGATCTTTGTTCAGGATGGATGTCAGCAGCATGGCACAAACTCCTTGATTTCACCAATATTTTCCATTCCCCCGGCGGGGAATATTTACATCCGTTCCGTCACGGCCCGGGCAAAGCCGGAGCAGGAAACCTCGGTCGCGCCCTCCATCAACCGGGCAAAGTCATAGGTCACGACCCGGTCGGAGATCGCTCTTTCGATCCCGCGGATGACCAGATCCGCCGCCTCGCTGAAACCGAGGTAACGCAGCAGCATTTCGCCGGAAAGCGTCAGCGACGAAGGATTGACTTTGTCCATGCCCGCGTATTTCGGAGCCGTCCCGTGGGTCGCTTCAAAAAGCGCGTGACCGGTCAGGTAGTTGATATTGGCTCCCGGCGCAATACCGATACCGCCGACACAGGCCGCCAGCGCATCGGAGATGTAGTCCCCGTTCAAATTCGGCGAAGCGATCACATCATATTCATCCGGGCGGGTCAGGATCTGCTGCAAAAAGGCGTCACAAATGCAGTCTTTCACCAGAATTTTGCCTTCCGGCACCGGCGCGCCGTTCAAATCCGGCCAGCAGACGGCGACATCGGCGAATTCCCGGCGCACCAGATCGTAGCCCCAGTTCTTGAAACCGCCTTCGGTGAATTTCATGATATTGCCCTTGTGGACCAGCGTCACGCTCTTGCGGCGGTTGTCAATGGCATATTTCAAGGCGGCGCGGATCAGTCGTTCGGAGCCGTCCACCGACATCGGTTTGATGCCGATAGCGGAACTTTCCGGAAAACGGATCTTATTTACGCCCATCGTGTTCTGCAGAAAATCAATGACCTGCTGCACCTGTCCGGTCCCGGCGGCCCACTCGATCCCCGCATAAATGTCTTCGGTATTTTCGCGGAAAACGACCATGTCGGTCTTTTCCGGATGGCGCACCGGCGACGGCACCCCGGCAAAGTAGCGCACCGGCCGCAGACAGACATAAAGATCCAACTGCTGGCGCAGAGCCACATTCAGCGACCGCATACCACCGCCGACCGGCGTGGTCAGCGGCCCCTTGATCGCCACCAGATATTCGCGGATGGCATCCACCGTTTCGTCCGGCAGGGAAACGCCGTCGCCGTAAACCTCGGCGGCGCGCTCACCGGCAAAAAGTTCCATCCAGGCGATCTTTTTGCGGTCGCCGTAGGCCTTTTTCATGGCGGTGTTCCAGATATGGAGCGAAGCGGCGGTGATATCGGGCCCGATCCCGTCCCCGGTAATGTAGCCGACGATCGGCTGATCCGAAACACAAAGCTTGCCATTGTCGATACCGATGCGATCACCGGCCGGAACTGTGATTTTACGATAAGCGGTCATAATCTCCATCCGTTTCTGATTCCCTGAAAAACTTTTTTCTGATACCTGAATCCACCTCACAATCTAATATACCATTACCCGGATAAAATTGCAATATCCCCGAAAATGGATGCCGGAAAAAAAGATTTTTAATAAAAAATCATGTCTTCCATTGACATTTTCAGAAAAAAGGTTATTGTAAGTACCGCAGGGTGCCAATATAGCTCAGTCGGTAGAGCAATTCACTCGTAATGAATAGGTCTTCGGTTCAAATCCGAATATTGGCTCCAGTTTTGACAGTTTGCGGCCGGGGATCGGTTTCCCCGGCTTTTTTGTTTTCCCCATCCGGAAACTGATTTTCAGCCTGCCGCTCCGATTTGTGCTTGACTTTTGCGCGGAAACAGTGTATTCCTAAATACCGGCGAGTCCAACCGTTTTTCTTTCATTGAACGTCCGGAAAGAACTGTCACAAGGAGAAAATCATGTCCGTTTACACCTCCGCTATTGCACCGGCCGCCGTCCAGTATTCCGATTACCCTGTGGCCGCCGCAACCACCATCAACTCCGGCGGTTCCATGTTCGTCTCCAGCGGCGAAGTGGCAGAGGGGGTCATCGTCAACCGGGACGGGTTCCTCCATGTCCTCAAAGGCGGCACTGTCAATAACGCCACCATAAATACCTATGGCTCCCTGTGCATATCCAGCGGCGGCGTGGCCAACAGCACCACCGCCGAAATACTCGGATACATCGGCGTCTTCAACGGCGGCGTGGCCAACAACACCATTCTCAATCACGGCGGCGGATTGGTCGTCTTCCGGGGCGGCGTGGCCAATGATTCTGTCATGTATCACGCCGCCCTGCACATCTCCGGCCGGGGCCGGATCTACCGTACCCAGATCAACGCCAGTGCCTATGTCTATGTCTTCAGCGGCGGTATCGCCAACAGCACTTTCGTCAACTCCATCGGCTATATCCGCGTTTCCAGCGGCGGCGTGGCCAACAGCACTTTCGTCAACAACGGCGGATACATGCGGGTTTTTGAAGTTGGCAGTGCCAGCGCAACTTTCGTCAGTTCCGGCGGCTCCATGCACATCTTCGACACCGCCATCGCCACCGATACCCACGTTTACACCGGCGGTTCCATGTGGATCGACAGCGGCGGCACCGCAAGAGGAATCATCTCCCTCGAAGAAAATACCGTCTGCATCGCCCACGAAGGTGCCATTATCGACTTCACCGCCGCCAATCAAACCCTCTCCGGCACCCCGCTCATCAACAATTGGAGCCGCATCACCGACAAAGGGGCCTCCTATACCCTCACCGTTACCGCCAATCAGGCTTTCGGCACCTACGCGCTGGCAGGCGGCACGGCCAATTTCGACAAAACCATCACCGTCAAAGTCGCCCAGAAAACAATCGGCACCCTCCAAATCGGCGAAACCCTGACCGTCAGCGGCGTTTCCTACACCCTGAACAAAAATACCGATCTGCTTTCGCTCACCGTCAGCGATCCCGCCGCAGTACCACCTCCCCCCCAAGCCACCACCGCGGAAATCATCCTGACCATCACCGATACCTCGCACAACTATTTCGGTGCCACCGGCGGCTGGAAGGTCCAGACCGACCAGACCATCGTCTGGCAGGACCTCTCCCCCCTCTCCGGCGATTATCAGATCCTCGGCCAGGGTTACACCGTTGCCGGTAAAAAAGCAACCGATATCTACATCTACAGTGCCTCCAACAAGTACATTGG
>JAFQLP010000088.1 GCA_017414565.1 Lentisphaeria bacterium
CGGCCAGCATTGAGCCGGAGGCGGACCCCAGTCCGAACAGCATGGCGCAGAAGCCGCCGTATGACAGCGAAAAATCGAGTTCCGTCAGGCGGGTCGGCAGCAGACTCTGGGTCGTCAGCGTGCCGGTATTCAGAAAGATCGAAAGAATAAAGAGCCGTTGGAAACGCCACCGGCGCGGGTCCGGCGGAAGTGTCTGCCGGTTGGCCGTGTGGCCGTCGGCAAGTGTCAGCCCGACCAGTGGGATGGCAATCGCCAGCAGTGCCGCCGGCAGCAGCAGCCACAACAGCCCGGCAAAACCGAAGCGGGCAACCAGGACCGCACCGATAAACGGGGCCGTGGCAAATCCGGTAAAGCCGCCCAGCATGAAAAACGGTGTCGCCGTCATGGGATGGATCCCGTTCAGTCCGGCGATCCCGCGGAGGCCCAGCGGATGCACCATGCCGATCCCCGCTCCGACCACCAGCAGCAGCAGGCAGAGCAGCCAGAACGGCGTGGCGGACGGCAGAAAACGGAGCAGGGTGGTCAGCGAACAGGCCGCCAGACCGACCAGTATCCAGGAGGGGTTGGTCCGGTTGCGGGTGAGGGTGGCCAGCGGCATCTGCAAGAGATTGCTGCTGATGCCGATACAACAGATCAGCACAGCGGCGGCACCGAGCGAGATATTGAAGTGCTGCAGCAGGGCGGGCAGGATCCCCGGAAGCAGACCGCCGATAAGGTCAACATAGCCATGCAGGCCGGCCAGGGTGAACAGTTTGATACGGGGGGAGGCGGAAAGTGTTTTCATATTCAGGGCTATTTACTTTGCAATTTTGACAGAACATGCTATTTTTAAAAACTAGAAATGTAAATATGCCCGGTTCGGCCGATTTGTCAAGCCGGACAGGGAAAATATCTGCCGGAAATGTATCTGGACCGGCAGAACGGGAACCCGGGGAGTAGGTATGGAACTTAAAGGTCTCGAAGAATCTTCAATCAAGGCGCGTGACAGTTACAACAAGGCGAGAAGTGCCTGTGTCCGGTTGACCGGCGATGCTGCCATCGCCCGGTT
Organism: Lentisphaeria bacterium; assembly: GCA_017414565.1. GTDB lineage: Bacteria > Verrucomicrobiota > Lentisphaeria > Victivallales > Victivallaceae > RGIG1931. The sequence continues at coordinate 1,049 of JAFQLP010000088.1, forward strand.
CAAGGAAGTGGTGCAGAATTTTCCCGACCTGGCACCGGCACGGGAGAAACTCCGGGCTCTGGAGCTGGCCAAACTGAAAAATATGACCGGTTGGGGGCGTTTTGTCGCCAATATGAAGACTTCGATGATGCTGGGCAAGATCACTGCCATGGTTTCCGCCGATCCGGTCCGGGCCATGTCGCTTTGCGAAGATCTGCTGGCCTTGAATCTGGAAAATCCCAAGGTCCTCGATCAGCTGGCGCGCGCCGGTCTGATCGCCGATGCCCCCTTTGTGGCGGTGGAGGCACTGGGGTTGTTGCGCCGTTTTGATCCGAAGTATCCGAAACTGGCGGAGCGTCTGGAACATGCCCGCAACCGCGCCGAGCGTGATTCCGGCGGCAAAAAGAGAGACGAGACCAACGAAGCGGTCATCCAGCAGTTGATCGACGGTTCGGTGCACGATGCCGGACAGGCGGGTATTCTGATCGAGCGTTTCCAGAAAGAATTGCACGCCAACGACTCGATCGATGTCCGCAAACGGCTCGCAGAAGCCTACATGATCGCGGGCCGTTACGAAGAGGCGCACACGGCGTTCCGCGAAGTTGCCGAGCGCATGGGGGCCATGGACCCGGTCATTGACAAGGCGATCGAACGCGCGTATATCGCCCAGATCGACGAATCGCTGAATATTTTGCGGGCCAATCCCGCCGCCTATGAAAACGGCGAGGAACAGATCGCCGATCTAGAGCAGCACCGGGCGGCCTATTGTCTTCGCAAGGCCCAGGAACGCTGCAAGATGTATCCGAAAGATGCCATGCTGCATTACGAACTCGGCGAGTTGTATTTCGAGGCCGGGAGATATCAGGAAGCCATGGAGGAATTCCGGATGTCCGGCCGCAGTCTGCGGCGGGAGGCCGAAAGCCGCTTCTATATCGGCCGCTGTCTGTATCTGACTGATGACAAGGAACGCGGGTTGAAGGTCATGGATGAATATGTCAAGAATCTGGAGGCCGGCCGTGTCCGGTTGACTTTCCAGTACGCGCTGGCGGATTACCATCTGGCGGAAGGCAACGCCGCCCGCTGGCTGGAACTGATGCGCGAGATCGTTCTGCTCAGCCCCCGTTTCCAGGATGCCGCGGCGCGGGTCCGGGCCTACGAAGAAGAACACCCCGAAACGGTGGTCATCGAAGAAGTCAAAAAAGACGAGAACGACGATATTTTCTGATCGTGCCGTGTCAACAAAAAGCCCCGGGATCTCCGGGGCTTTTTTGTTGTTTCCGGCCGGTTACGGGAATTGGATGCCGTCGTTTTCCTGCATCCGGTGATGCCGCTGCATCTGTTGCAGGTCCATGATGGTGATTTCGGTGACAGGCACCCATACTGCCCGGGTGAAACGGGGGTCCGACTGCTGGTGGATCTCGGTTTGAAGCACCCATACCCGGCCGGTCACGGTATCGATGCGGCAGACGGTGTCCAGCGGCACGGAATTGTTGCCGGTCTGGGTGCGGGCCAATACCCGGCTGTTGATGACGGCGTAGCGGTTCGGTTCCATTGTGTCTGAACTGCGGTCATCAGCGGTGGCGTGAGTCGCCAGAAATGTTCCGATCGCGATCAGTGTCAGCAGCCCGGTGAGCCACAAAAGACGGTTCTTCATTTTTCCCTCCTGTAAAATGAAATTTCCTGCCGGAACCCCCCGTTCCGGTTTTCCGGAGGTGGAATATAACGGGCGTGCCGGGGATGTCAAGTGGTGAACGCAAAAAAATCCCGGCCGTTCCGGCGGGATTTCCGGGACATCGTGCCGGTCGTGTTGCCGGGGCGGCATAATTTTGACGATTTTTGCTGTCACACCCGCTTGAACTTTGACGACATGGTGGCACATTAAGCGGTGCAGAAAATGCTGTATATATAATATGAACGGGAGGAACGGCGTATGAATCAGGAAAAAATCATCATCATCGGCAGCGGTCCGGCCGGTTTGACGGCGGCGATCTATGCGGCCCGCGCCGGATTGCAGCCGTTGCTTTTTGCCGGCGATGTTCCCGGCGGGTTGCTGACCCAGACCAGCGATGTGGAAAATTTCCCCGGTTTCCCGGAAGCCCTGCCGGGATTTGAATTGATGGGGCGGATGCAGGAACAGGCCGAGCGTTTCGGGGCTCGCATCGAATACGAAGCCGTCACGGGGCTGCAGTTGTCGGATGGCCGCGGGCAGATCGTGCAGGTGGGGGAAAATGCGTGGCAGGCCGATGCGCTGATTTTTGCCACCGGGGCATCGCCGCGCTGGCTGGGGATCCCCTCGGAAGCCAAATTCCGCAACCATGGGGTGTCGGCGTGTGCCACCTGCGACGGGGCGTTTTACCGGGGGGTTCCGGTCATCGTGGTCGGCGGTGGTGATTCCGCTATGGAGGAGGCGTTGTTTCTGACGCGTTTTGCCTCCCGCGTTTATGTGGTGCACCGGCGGGGCGAATTGCGGGCCTCAAAGATCATGGCGGAACGGGCTCTGGCGCATCCGGGGATCGAATTTGTCTGGCACAGCGTGATCGAAGAGATCGTCGGCGACAGCAAGATGACCGGTGCGGTCGTGAAAGATGTGCGCGACGGTTCGTTGCGGCAGTTGGAGGCGTCGGCCTGCTTCGTGGCCATGGGGCATGTCCCCAATACCGGTCTGGTGCGCGGTCAGCTGACGCTGGATGAACAGGGGTTTGTGGTGCCGGAGGCGGGACGGGCCGCGACCAATCTTGGCGGGGTGTTTGCCGCGGGGGATTGTGCGGACCGGATCTACCGTCAGGCGATCACGGCAGCGGCCTCCGGGTGCCGTGCGGCCATCGAGGCAGAGCGTTATCTGGCTGCTCAAAATGAACGGTGAAACGGGTATTTTGGAAAAAAATCAAGAAAAAAACAGAAAAAGTGGCAAAAGATACTTGCAAAACGCGATGACTTGGGTATATTAAGTTTATGTTTTGTTGATTGAAGATCATGAAGAAGCTCGGGTGGCGGAACTGGCAGACGCGTATGGTTGAGGTCCATATGGAGCAATCCTTGGGGGTTCAAGTCCCCCCTCGAGCACCAGTTTTCCCGGAGTGATCCGGGGGTTGCGAGTGCCCACATAGCTCAGTTGGTAGAGCGCATCCTTGGTAAGGATGAGGTCTCCGGTTCAAGTCCGGATGTGGGCTCCATTTTTATTCAGACGACCGCCTCATGAACGAGGCTGGGCAGGGTTTAGAGATAACAAGTAACAATCTATCAGAGCAAAAACAACTCAACCTGTTCAGGAGGAAAAAATGGCTAAAGAAAAATTCGAAAGAACCAAACCGCATGTTAACATCGGTA
>JAFQLP010000089.1 GCA_017414565.1 Lentisphaeria bacterium
CGGAACGCTTCCAGCGCGGCACAGCTCATGGTGTAGATCGCCACCTGGCAGTAACGCGTTTCGGTCAATTTTTCGGCGGGACCTTCAAAGCAGACCTCTTTGAGCGAATAGCCGAGGATATCATCGGCGCGGTCAAAAATCGCTTTGGCCTGCGGGCAGGCATCGTAAAGGTCTTTGCCCATGCCGACAGCCTGGGCCCCCTGACCGGAAAAAACAAAAAAAGCTTTCATGTTTCCGCATCCTTCTGTTAGATGTAAAGATATATTAATATACACCCGTTGGCGGCAGTCTTCAAGTGTTGCAATTTCCGGCAGGGGCCTGTATATTATGGACGTGGCAGGGACCGCAGGTGTGTCAACAAAGGAGATCTTCATGCTGCCCGGAAAAAAACGGAATGAATCGCCGGATGCGATCATGCTTGGGCTTGGTCTGGACAATGAGGACGGACACAAGCGGGTGACGAGCGGAGAAAATTTTTATCTGGTGGGCGGGTCCGAGGAGACCCATGAACGGATGGCGGAGACCGCGATCAAGTTCAATGAAAAACTGGCGGCGCGCGGCAAACGCCTTTCGGATCTTTCGGGAGAGGAATTCCGCGATATGCTCCACGAAGCCTCTGACCGATGACGACAGCCGCTGCATTGACCGGCCGCTGGAGCCGTGAACTGGCGGCCGCCGGAATTGCGGAAGCCGTTCTGGAAAGCGAACTTCTGTATTGCGAACTGACCGGCCACCGGCGGGCGGAGCGGTTTCTCTGGCGTCAGGAGGAACCTGCGGCGGAAACCATTGCTCGCGGCGAAGCCATGCTGGTCCGACGCTGCCGCCGGGAACCGTTGTATTACATTTTCGGACACGCGCCGTTCCGCAATCTTGAACTGGAGGTTTCCCCGGCGGTTCTGATCCCGCGGCCGGAAACGGAGCTGCTGGTGGATTTTCTGCTGCGTCACACCCCGGAACACGGACGGATCCTGGATGTCGGTACCGGTTCGGGGGCGATCGCGCTGTCGGCTCTGGATGAACGGCCCGATCTGACGGGGCTGGCTCTGGATATCAGCCCGGATGCGCTGGCCGTGGCCGGGCGCAATGCGGAACGGTTGCAGATGACCGGACGGCTGACACTCCGTCACAGCGATCTGTTGTCGGCGGTACTGCCGGAGGAGCGGTTTGATTTTATCGCGGCCAATCTGCCGTATGTGTCGGAGACCGCGTATGCCGGGCTGGAACCGGAGGTGCGGTGTTATGAACCGAAACTGGCGTTGACCGCGCCGGAAGAGGGGATGGCTCTGATGCGGCGTTTGCTGACAGAAGCCGGACGGTATCTGAATCCCGGTTGTTGGCTGCTGCTGGAACTCGATGGTGCCCAGGCCGCTCCGATGGCGGCGGCATTGGCAGAATGCGGACATTACCGGGAAATCATCACGCTTCGCGATTACGCCGGGATCGACCGGCTGGTGGGGGGCAGGACGCCCCGGGCCGGCGAAGCCGGAAAACAGGAGAAATTTGGGTTATGAATGGTTACACGATCCGTCAGGGGACGGTTTACCGGCATCGCGTCAGCGGCGATGAACTGTTGATATTCAATCACGATCCGATGCGGCTCCGGTCGCTGGCTGTGCGCCGGGTCGATGGCGGTTGGGATGCACAGCACCCCGGCGAAATCACCATCGACACGCTTGCTGCCATGCGGAAATCCGATGAATTTGAGGATGCCGGTGATGTGTCGCCGGAGGAACGCGACCGGGTGTTGGAGCAATTGCTGGCGTTGCCGGGATTGCCGGAGATCGACCGGCAGCTGCTTGCCAGTATCCGGACGGAAAGCGTGCCGGATAAGAATCCGTGATTTTCGCATCGTTTTCATGGATTAAGGTATTGATTTTCACGGATTACGGTTTATATTTTAAACGACCCTCCTGTATGGGAGACAGACGGTTGTCAGCAGCGCAGAGCAAGGAGCATTTACCATGACGAATTCCATTTTTCCGATGGGGCATTTTTACAACCCGGTTCCGTCGGAAGAAGATATCGAAAAATTCATCGCCAACCGCAAGGCCGTGCGTGAACTTCCCGGGATCGATCTGAACCTCACGGTCCAGAAGGAGTACTACAAACTGCTGAAGCAGTTCTTCGACGATTATGACTGGACTTTGGAACCCCGGGAGGGGCGGGCCTATTGCGGCGGCGGCGAAAACGATCAGTTTTCGTTGTGCTGTTCGTATCCGGTGTATGCTTTTATGCGGCTGTTGCAGCCCCGGCGGATCATTGAGATCGGTTCCGGGTATTCCACGGCGATCATGGATGATACCAACCGGTTGTATCTGAACAATTCCGTCAAGATCACCTGCGTGGAACCGTATCCGGACCGGCTGATCCGGATCTGGGGCGATAAGGTGGGCGAGCATGTCACGCTGTACCGCAATCTGCTGCAGGATGTGGATCTGTCGATCTTTGACGAATTGGAAGCCGGCGATATCTGCTTTATCGACTCCTCGCATGTGGCGAAGTTGGGCAGCGATGTTTTGCGGGAGATCTTTGAATTGCTGCCGCGGCTCAAGCCGGGTGTGGTCATCCACATCCACGACATTCCGTTCCCCTTTGAATACTACGATTACTGGCTGCGCGAAAACCGTGCTTGGAACGAAGCGTATATGCTGCGTGCCTTCCTCCAGTACAATCCTGACTTTGAAATTCTTTACTGGGGCAGTTGCCTGGTGGCTCTCGACGATACCATCCAGGAAGATGATCTGGGCGGCAGCATCTGGCTCCGCAAGGTCCGGTAAGCCGCAGAGGAATATGGTGTTATACGGATCATAAGGAGATATGGATATGCTGAAAGTCGCGTTCCCGATGGGGCATTTTTACAACCCGGTTCCGTCGGAAGAAGATATTGAAAGATTTATCGCCACACGGACATTCCCCCGCGAATTGCCGGGGATCAATTTGAATCTGCCGGTGCAGCGCGAATATTACCGGCTTCTGATGCGTTTTCGCGATGGCTATGTCTGGCAGGCCAAAAAACAGCCCGGTCTGGCCTATTACTGGGACAACGATCAGTTTACCGAAGGATGCAGTTATTCCATTTACGCATTCATGCGGCTGCTGCAGCCGGCCCGGATCGTGGAAGTCGGTTCCGGGTATTCCACCATGATCATGGTCGATACCAATCATCTGTATCTCCATGATGCGACCAAGATCACCTGCGTGGAGCCGTATCCGACCCGGTTGTACAATGCGTGGGGAGATCAGGTGAACGAGTATGTGACACTGCATCCGTATCTGCTTCAGGATGTGGATTTGGCGATCTTCGATCAGTTGCAGGCCGGGGATATCTGTTTTATCGACTCTTCGCATGTGGCGAAACTGGGCAGCGATGTCTGCCGGATCTTTTTTGAATTGCTGCCGCGGCTCAATGCGGGGGTTTACATCCATTTCCACGACATTCCGTACCCGTTTGAATATTGCAATGACTGGTTGCGCGAAAACCGTGCGTGGAACGAAGCGTACATGTTGCGCGCTTTCCTCCAGTACAACACGGATTTTGAGATCGTTTACTGGGGGCACAGCCTGGTCGTGCTCGATGATTCGGTGCCGGAAGCGAACCTGGGCGGCAGTATCTGGCTGCGCAAAAAGAAGTGATGGCACGGCCGCCGACGGCGGCACAAAAAACGGATGCAAAAAGCAGCCGGGCGTGATGTTCCGGTTGCTTTTTTTATTTTCCGGTTTCGCCTTTTTCCGCCATCTGCCAATGGCCGGATGAATGGACGGACAGCGGGCAGCCGGGAAGGCGATGGCGGTGGTTACGGCAACAGCAGGCCGTCGATGAAGGCATCTTCAAAACCCGGCTCGGTGTTGAGCAGGACTTCCGTTGGTTCATCCGACATTGCCTCGAGTTGCGGCAATAGTTCCGGTTCGGCGGCCAGCCGCAAGGCCCCGCTCAAACTGGTATTGCCGACGATTTCGATGGTGCGATCCGGCAGCATTCCGATCTGTTTTGCCGAATCCGGCTCCAGATACCGGGCAAAACCACCGGCCAATTTGAGCCGCGAAGCCGTTTCGCCGCAATGTTCCTCCAACACCTGGATCCCGGCCGAAATGGCGGCTTTGGCTTTGAGCAGTTGTTCGATATCGCTTTCCGAAAGGGTCACGCCGGGCGCGATCCCGGCTGTCGGGGCAGGCGGGTCCAACCGGCCGAATTCGGTCAGTCTGCCGGTGGCGCGCCAAACCGCCAGAAAATCGATCATGCCGGAACCGCAGATGCCGCGGGGCGTTTCATTGCCGATGACGGTGAGCGAGCCATCGGCGGCGATGTGCGATATGGCTCCCGGTACCGCCCGGCGGCCGCACGCGATCGCGGCCCCTTCAAAAGCCGGTCCGGCTGCGGCGGTGGTCCCGAAGATACCGCGTGAGGTGCAGAAGAGGATTTCGCAGTTGGTTCCGAGGTCCGCCAGCATTTCACCCGGACGGAGTCCGGTTTCGCGCCATCCGGCCAGGATATCGCCGCCCAGATAGCCGGAAATGCAGGGCAGTGTCAGCACCGGCACATCCGGCGGCGCGGCCAGAGCCAGACTGGCGGCCGGTTTCACCGGAAAGGTGCGGCATGGCGGCAGGAACGGTGCCGCGCCGATCGCGGACGGGTCCATGCCATGCAACAGCAGTGCCATGACCGTGTTGCCGGAAATCGCGATCCGGGCGACAGACCCGGTCCCCAACTGCTGCAGCAGTTCGTTGATCGTTTCAATGGCGGCCGCGGTAAGTTCCGCCAGGGCAGCCGGATTTTTACCGGCATGAACGATCCGGCTGATGACATTGTCGCCGTAACGGTTCTGCCGGTTGAACGCACCGGCTTCCGCCACGATCCGGCCGTGCTGCAGCTTGGCCGCGGCAATGGTGGTCGTCCCCAGGTCGATCCCGATAACGGTTTCCCCGGTTGCGGGGAGCGGCGCGGCGTGCCACGAGGCCAGCGTATGGCCGGTGGTTTCGGTCAGGGAATCTTCCGGGACCATGACCGTACCGGATGGACTCAACAGGCGGCAGCGGCACGCCAGCACCTCCATCGGTTCCGCGATCGGGTATTCCCGGTCTTCGACCAGCCAACGCCCGGACAGCAGTGTGACCCGGCACCGGCGGCAACGGCCCGAGCCATTGCACCGCTGATCCAGGATCACACCCTGCTCCGCCAGTGCGGCGGTCAGAAATTGACCGTCACACCGGACTTCCCAAACCGATTTCATGGGGATCAGGCAAAGAATGTATCGACCAGTTTGGCCGCGCCGTTGGCATCACTGCTGTAGCCGTCGGCACCGATTTCGTTGGCGTATTCCTGGGTGATCGGCGCACCGCCGATGATGACTTTGACCGGGGTGCCGCGGAAATGTTCGACCACTTCTTTCATATAGGGCATGGTGGTGGTCAGAAGCGAACTGCAGGCCACGATCTGGGCCCCGTTTTTCACGGCCTCATCATACTTGGCAATGTCGCAGTCCACGCCCAGGTCGATCACATGGTAACCGGCACCTTTGAGCATGATCGCCACCAGATTTTTGCCGATATCGTGCAAATCGCCTTTGACGGTACCGATCGCGATCTTGCCGCGGGGTTCACGCCCGGATTCCGCGATCAGCGGTTCCAGCAGGGTCAGACCGGCCTGCATGGCGCGGGCGGCAACCAGGAGTTCCGGCACATAGGCCTCATTGCGGGAGAAACGGTCGCCGATCTCGCGCATGGCGGGGATCATGCTCCGGTCGAGCAGGTCGTTGACATCGACTTTTTCTTCAATGGCGGTCTTGACCAGCGCGGTGACATCATTGCGGCGGCCTTTCTGAACGGCTGTTTTAAGAGCTTCAAAATCCATTTTCATTTCCTTTTTTTATTGCTGGGTTGTTTTTATGGTATCTGTTTTCCGGTATCCTGGCCATGTGCGCTGTTCATTCAGCGATAGACTTTTTCCGGATCAAAAACGGGGGCTGACAGTTCCGTGGTGGAACCATCGGCTTCCACCCGGCGGAAGAAACAACTTTCGTGACCGGTGTGGCAGGCGGCTCCACCGATCTGTTCGACCTTGAAAATGACCGTATCATTATCGCAATCCACAAGGATTTCGTGGACGATCTGAACATGGCCGGAACTTTCGCCTTTGCGCCACAGTTTCCGGCGGGACCGGGAATAATAGGTGGCCCGCCGGGTACGGCAGGTTTCTTCCCATGCCTCGCGGTCGATGTAGGCGAGCATCAGGACCCGGCCGGATTGCCAATCCTGGGCAATGGCGGGGATCAGACCGCCGCATTTTTCAAAATCAATGTTCAACGACATTTGATAACCTCATTTTCTGCCTTTTTATTCCGGTTGCGGCATTCACGGGTTGACCGGCTCCTGCTGCTGCCGGTGCTGTTTGCGCTGCTCGCGTTCCCGGAAAAGCTGTTGATACCGGGATTTTTCCATCAGGAGCAGGGCTTTGATCTCGATTTCATAGCGGTTCCGGTATTCGCCGCCCTCCAGCGACACCGGTTCCCCGAAACTGTTGATCCCGATCCTGGCACCATCCGCGCTCGAGGCGGAAAAACGGAAATCTCCCGCTTCCGCATCGGCTGCCGGTTGCCGGTAATGGGAGCCGAGCAGCCGTTTTCGCAGGGAAACGATCTGGACCGCATCGCCGCCATGTTCCCGGGCCGCCTCCTGCAGTTTTTCCTCCAGATCGATCCGGGTGTAATCCTCCGGTGCCGTGAGCGTCATCCGGCCGATCATCTGATATTCGCCGGGCGCGGGCGTTTCCCGTTCACTGTAAAGGCGGATGCTGTGATCCTCCGGCACCGGTTCAAATTGCTGGCCGATGTAATCCACATTGACACAACCGGTACCGAGCAGCAACAGCAGCCACAACATGGTCCACTTTTGTTTCATTTTGATTTCCTTTTTTCCGACAGGCGGCACTCAATCGGTCCGCTTGAGGGTGAATTCTAAAACCTGCCCCCGCCGGATCTTCCGGACATAAAATTCCGCCCGGTCAGCCCGGTAAACATCGCCGATCCGGGGATGACGCCCCAACAGCCGGCCGAACCACACTGCCACCGGTTCCGTGCGCTGCGGCAGCGGCAGACCGGTCTCCCGCGCCAGCATGGTCAGCGGCAGACCGCCGCCGGCGATCCACACGCCCGGGGCAGGGGAATAAAAGGTCCGGGGCAGCGGATCGAATTCATCATCCAGATCCCCCAGCAGTTCTTCGATGATATCTTCCAGTGTCACCAGCCCCATGGTCCGCCCGTTTTTGGAACGGACGATCGCCATGTGACAATGACGGGTCACGAAATCCTCCAGCAACTTGGCTGCCGGTTCCTCCGGTGCCACAAAGGCAATGGGGCGCAGAATATCGCTCAAACGGCCCCGTTCCGGATTGTGCCGGTAGGTGGAAACCACCTCCTTGAAGTTGACATATCCCATGATCTTATCGGGATCGCCGCCGTCGCAAACCGGGTAACGGGTGTGAAAATCATTGCCGGTAAGATTGATCGCATCGCTCAAAGTGCGTTCATCGGACATAAAGGAAATGTTCTCCACCGGCAGCATGATTTGTTCCGCGGTCCGCGTTGAAAGTTGCGGCACGGCATTGATGATCCGTTCCTGCCGGGTGCTGATTTGCCGGGTACTGCGCGCCAACGCTGCCAACGCCGAGATTTCCTCGGCCGCCGACGGATGCCGCCGTTCCTGCCGGCTTTCAAACGGACGGTTGATGAAATGCGTGAGCCGGATCAGCGGCAGCAGCAGCCGGATGGTGATCTGCAGCGGATGGGCGGCAACCAGCATCACCGACTGATTGAATCGGATCCCCAGCGTTTTGGGCAGAATCTCGGTGTACTGCACCATCAGCAGGGTGAAACACAAAGAAAAGAGCCACATCCACGAAGCCCCGAACAATTTGTCGAACTGCGCACCCGCTACCGCCGCGCCAATGGTGTGGGCGGCGGTATTGCAGATCAGGATCGCGGCGACCGGATTGCCGATATCGCGTTTGAGCGTGGCGCAGATGCTGCCGCGCCGGGGCGATTTCTGGCGGATATGCGCCAACTGACTCGGTGTCAAACTCAACAGCGCGGCTTCCAACAGGGAACAAAGACACGAGATTGTCATGGCTCCTGCCATACTCAATATCAAGATGATCATTGGCATCCTCCGTGGTGGCGGCAGATGCCAATGTTACGGCTTCGGTACGGCTCTTCGGGTTCGGGGGCGATCATACAGTTCCTTTCCTGTTGGGGGGTCAGGGCCGCGGCAATGCGCCCGGCAGGGCCGGTGCGGCCGGTGCGGCCTGGTTTTCGGCTTCGACTTCGGCTTTTTCCTCCGCGATCCGCTGTTTCAACAGGGCGGACATGGCGGGAGGGAACATTTGCAGACTGTTTTCGATGGCAGCCTTTTTCAGTTCCCGGTAGGGCGGCAGACCGATACGGACTTCGGAGCCTTTGGCAACATTGTTCATGTAATTTTTGTAGATGTAACGGGCCATGCGTTCATTGGCAACCGCCGCATCGTGGTCGCCATAGACCAGATAATACAGACTGCGCCAGATCAGACCGACCACCAGGTCGCTGGCCTTTTTGACGGTGGCATCTTTGACTTCGTCAGCGAATCTGCCGAGGACGAAATCTTCGAGATCGCGGGATTTTCGCGGTTCTTCGTCGATTTTCTTGAGTTCCTCAAAATACTCCTGGGCTTTGGAAAATTTGCCGTAACGGAAGAGCGTGACGATCGCCTCCTTCATAAAGTTGATGCGGGCACTGAAGAACGTATGCTGGTTGGCATTGCGCGCTTCGGCATCGAGATAGGTCTGTTTGACGGCATCCACCAGATCCAGATTGGGAGCCAGAATGATCGTGGCGTAATCATCCGGGGCCGTCTGCAGGAGCCGGCCGGAACGGAACGCTTCGTAGAGCGATTGGGTGATCACGCGCTCCACATTGATATCGGTATGCGACGGGATCTTCTCCAGCCCGACTTCCGCCCAGTAGATCGCCTGGGCTTCCGGCAGACGCCACTCCAGTTGACCGTATTTTTCATCCAGTCTGGCCATCCGGGCCGGGTCCAGTTTGAATTTGTCGGTCAGCCAGCGCGACCGGAGTGCCAGATCCATCCCGGCGAGCAGTTCCGGGGTCAGTTCCTTGCTGAACGCCTCCGGCAAAGTCCCTTTGTGGGTCCGGAAATACTGATACAACGCCTCGTAATCCGCCAGTCCGGCCGCTTTCAGCCCGGCCAGATAATGGGGATCTGCGCCATATACCGCCAGAAACGCCCGTTCATTGGTCGGGGCTTTGGCCCATTCGGCAAAATCGTGACGATTCCCGATGACCTCGCCCATCTGGATGGCCAACTGGTTTTTGTAGTACAAGTTGGCATCGTCCATGATATTGCCCATTTTGTGCTGGAAGAAAAACGCCAGGTTTTTGTACAGCGACGGGTCCTCCGGATTGTATTCAATGGCTTTGTCGCGGAGCAGCTGGATCCCTTCGTTGACCCAACGCCAGCGGTCGCCGAAATCGGAGCATGTCACCGAAATATTGTACGCCATGTTCCACGCCAGAAACGCCGTGGCACCGGAGAATGTCGGCTGCAATTCGGTGATCCACGAAGCCACATAGGCAAGCCCATTGGGGATTTCCATTTCCGGGCACTTTCGAACCAACTGCCCGGGAAGTCCCAACTCCATGGCAGAGAGATGGAAATGGCAGATGGCAA
>JAFQLP010000090.1 GCA_017414565.1 Lentisphaeria bacterium
TCGGCGTATGAAGCATTTTGCGGCAATGCCGCAAAATATGAAGCACCGCAGATGCGGTATGAAGCAAAGCCTTTTCAGGCTTCATGTTTTTTTGCCTTGAATCAAGGCAAAAAAAATGGCGGAGAGAGAGGGATTCGAACCCTCGGTACCCGTGAGGGTACAACGATTTTCGAGACCGTCGCCTTCGACCACTCAGCCATCTCTCCGCTGATGTTTATAATATAGTTCCTCTGATGAAAAAGACAACCCCATCATCAGATTTTTTCGGCTAAAATTTGCGTTCAGAGCCAACTGAAATCCCGCTCCAGCATACGGCGGATCGGAATTTCGGCGCGTTCCCGGATCGCTTCCGGTATTTCAATGACCGTCCGGCGATTTTGCATGGCGTAGAGGAGTTCCTCCAGCCGGATCCGCTTCATGTGGGGACAAATCGCCTGCTCCGTCAGCGGAATCAGCCGCTTGTCCGGGTTCTCCTGCTGCATCCGGTGCAGAATGCCGATCTCGGTGCCGATGATAAAGGTAGCATCCTGCGATTCCCGTACATACCGCAGCATGCCGCCGGTACTCAAGGCTTCGTCTGCCAATGCCGTTACTTCCGGCGGGGCTTCCGGGTGGATCAGCAGTTTCGCACCCGGGAATTCCCGCCGCCGCCGTTCCACCATGGCGGTGGTCATCCGCTGGTGGACCGGGCAGCAACCGTCCCAACGGCGCAGCAGACGGCCGTTGCGGGCGCAGAAACTGCCCAGATTCCCATCCGGCAGGAAGAGGATCTCCCGGTCAGCCGGGAGCATTTCCACCAGTTCCGGCGCATTCGCGCTGGTCACACAGAGATCACATTCCGCTTTGACTTCGGCCGTGCTGTTGACATAGCAGACGGCAAGCGCGCCGGGGTGTTCGGCTTTCCACGCCCGCAGCGAGGCCGCATCGATCATGTCGGCCATGTCGCAGCCGGCATCCGGTACCGGAAGCAGCACCAGTTTGTCCGGCGACAGGATCTTGGCCGTTTCCGCCATGAAACGGACCCCGCAAAAGACGATCGTCCGGGCTTCAATGGCGGCGGCTTTGATCGACAATTCCAACGAATCGCCGCAGAAATCCGCTATATCCTGGATTTCTCCCAATTCGTAATTGTGAGCGAGAATAACCGCATCCAACTCCTGCTTCAGTTGCCGGATTTCATCGATCAGAACCGCACGATCCATTTTTTTACCTCAATTCCACGCCCAACTGGGCCGCCAGTTTTTCACGCAATTTTTCCACCGCACCGTTGACTTCCTGATCGGTCAGGGTCCGCTCGGCGTGGCGGAATGTGAGCGTGTAGGCCATGCTCTTTTTGCCGGCTCCAACAGCTTTGTCATCCAGGAACAGGTCAAAGATCTTGACCGATTCCAGATTCTTCATATTCGCTTTGCGGATAAAATCGACCACATCCGCGTGTTTCAGCGAGGCATCCGCCACAAAGGCAATGTCGCGGCTGGTTGCCGGGAACTGGGACAGCGGCTGATACAATTCGGAGGCGGTTTTCGCCGCCAGCAGGGCTTCGATGTCGATCTGCGCCACAAAGACCGGATAGCCGGTGCGCCAGCCGGCCGTCAGGCCCGGTGCCAGCATACCCAGATGACCGGCGGTGCGGCGGTTCAGTTTCAATTCCGCACAACAGCCCGGCGCAAAGCGGGCATCGTCGCACGGTTCAAAACGGAATCCCGTGATCCGCCGTTTTTCAAGCCAGCCTTCGACCAGACCCTTGAGATCGTAGAAATCAAAGCACTGCGCCAGATCATCCGAATAACGGTCCGGGTATTTCCGGCCGGTCAGGGCAATGCAGCACTCAAAGCGTTCCTCCGGATATTTTTCCGGATTGGCGCAGAAGACCCGCCCGATCTCAAACAGCCGGAGATCCAGATTGCGGCGGGAAATGTTGCGCTCAACAGAGCCCAGCATTTCGCCGAAAAGCGACGGCCGGAGCATTTCCAGTTCGGAACTCAACGGGTTGCTGAGTTTGACGATGTCGCTTTCTTCAAAACGGGTATCCGAGAGTGCCGAATTCCGGCTGACCATGCTGTAGTGCATACATTCGTACAGCCCGAAGCCGATCAATTCATCGCGCAACTGCTGCCGGGTAACATGGGCATCTTCGCGGATCGAGGCCACGACTTTGCCGACCACCGGGCGGGCCGGTACGGCATCCAGACCGTTGATCCGGGCGATTTCTTCCGCCAGGTCGGCTTCGCGCGTCAGATCCAGCCGGAAAAGCGGTGCCGTAACGGTACAGCCTTCGGCGGTGACAGTATCGACCTTCAGACCGAGTTTGCGGAAAATATCCACGATCCCGTCGTTGTCCAGTTCGATCCCGATCAGCGACCGGATGCGGTCAAAACGGCAGGGAATGACCGGTTCTTCCGGACGGTTGCCGCCGCGTTCCAGTTTGGCACCGAGCGTGCCGCCGGCCGTTTCCAGGATCAGTTGAGCGGCCCGGTCCGAGGCCAAATCGGCCATATCGTAATCCACACCGCGTTCATAGCGGTAACTGGCATCGGTGGAGACACCGAGCCGGCGGCTGGTGGTCCGGATGTTGGTTTTGTCAAAAACGGCACTTTCCAGCAGAATGGTGCGGGTTTCCTCGCGGACACCACTGGCTTCGCCGCCCATAACACCGGCCAGTGCCATGGGTTTGACAGCATCGGCAATGACCAGATGTTCGCCGGTCAATTCGATTTCGCGGCCGTTCAGCAGGGTGATTTTTTCACCGGCCCGGGCGCGCCGCGCCACCACCCGGCCGCCTTCCAGCAATTCGCGGTCAAAGGCATGGAGCGGCTGGCCCAGTTCCATCATCACAAAATTGGTCACATCGACCACGTTGTTGATGGGGCGCAGACCGATGGAGATCAACCGTTCCTTCAGCCATTCGGGGCTTTCTTTGATGGTGACATTTTCGATCACCCGGCCGATGTAACGGGGACAGAGTCCGGCATCCTCCACCGTGACCAGATCCGCCGGGGCCGCCGTCTGGTTTTCC
This sequence comes from Lentisphaeria bacterium, assembly GCA_017414565.1. Taxonomy (GTDB): domain Bacteria; phylum Verrucomicrobiota; class Lentisphaeria; order Victivallales; family Victivallaceae; genus RGIG1931. Next base: position 3,017 of record JAFQLP010000090.1, read on the forward strand.
GGCAGCTGCACTTCGGGGAGCCGGGCGGGGGTGTTCAGCAGGCAGCTGATATCCCGTGCCACACCCCAGTGCGACAGCCAGTCAGGGCGGTTCGGGGTGACTTCCACTTCCAGAAAGGTATCGCCGGGATAACAGGCATCAAGCGGCGTACCCGCTTCCCATTCATCGGGCAGGATCAGCAATCCGTCGTGATCGTCGGAAAGACCGAGTTCTTTGCCGCTGCACATCATGCCGAATGATTCCACACCGCGGAGTTTCGATTTTTTGATGGTAAAGTCGCCTTCTTCGGAGTGGAAGACCGTACCGATCGTGGCCAGCGGCACCGTTTTACCGGCATCGCAGTTGGGGGCACCGCAGACGATCTGCACTTCTTCTTTGCCGTTGAAGACCCGGCAGACCGAAAGGTGATCGGAGTTCGGGTGCGGCTGGCGTTCCAGGATCTTGGCCACCACAATGCCCGGCGGCACGATGGACTTGGTTTCGACCGATTCCACTTCAATGCCGGCCATGGTCAGTTTGCGGCACAATTCCTGGATATCCGAGCCGGTGTTGACATATTGAGCCAACCAGTTGCGGGAGAGATTCATATTCTGCTAACTCCTTGACCCTTAAAATTGTCCGAGGAAGCGGACGTCATTTTCATACAGATAACGGATGTCGTTGATGCGGTAGCGCAGCATGGCCAGCCGGTCCAGCCCAAGCCCGAAAGCAAAGCCGCTCCAGACTTCCGGATCGTACCCCACATTGCGGAGCACCTGCGGATCGACCATACCCGCACCGGCGATTTCGATGTAGCCGGAATTTTTGCAGACCGGGCAACCGCGGCCTTCGCACATCATGCAGGAAAAATCGTATTCCACACTCGGTTCGGTGAAGGGGAAAAAGTGGGGGCGCAACCGGATATTGGCCTTGGGACCGTACATTTCCGTGGCAAATGTCTGCAACACGCTTTTGAGATCAGCGAGCGATACATTGCGGTCGATATACAACCCTTCGATCTGATGAAAGTTCATGCCGTGGGTGGCATCCGGCGTATCCCGGCGGTAAACCCGCCCCGGTGCCACAATGCGGACCGGCGGTTCGTGGGATTCCATGACCCGGATCTGGACCGGCGAGGTCTGGGTGCGGAGCAGCCGCCCGTCGGAGAAATAAAAGGTGTCGCCGACATCGCGCGAGGGGTGATCCGCCGGGGTGTTGAGCGCGTCAAAGTTGTGATAAACATCTTCGATTTCCGGACCATCGGCCACGGTGAAACCCATGCGGCGGAAGATCGCCACACATTCATCGGTGATGATCGAGATCGGATGCCGGTGTCCGGTATTCCATCTGCGGCCGGGGAGGGTGGGGTCCATGGCAGCCGCCGTTTTAACGGCGGCGGTGCTGTTCAGGCGTTCACGGGCGGCATCCATCCATTCCTGGAGTTGGTTGCGGCCGCTGTTGAACGCGTTGCCGGTATCGCGCCGCTGTTCCGGCGGCACGCTGCCCATTTCTTTGCTGAGAGCCGGGAAAAGGCCGTTGCGTCCCAGCAATCTGATCCGTACCGCTTCGATCTCATCCAAAGTTGCTGCCACGGCGAGATCTTTTTCCGCCTGCTGCATAGCGGCGTTGATTTTTTCAATGATGGCATTCATAGTCGTTTCCGTATAACTTGCTTGTCGGATAAAAAAAACAGCCTGAAAGAGGGGGAAAA
>JAFQLP010000091.1 GCA_017414565.1 Lentisphaeria bacterium
CATGGCGATCAGCCCCAGTTCTTCGCCGACGATGGCAAGGATGAAGTCGGTGTGGGATTCCGGCAGGTAAAGATGTTTCATCCGGCTTTCCATGAAGCCGATGCCGAACCAGTTGCCGGAGCCGAGAGCCAGCAGTGAATTCCACAACTGATAACCGATATCCTGCGAGTACCGCTCCGGATCAAGAAACGACAGCACCCGACCCAGTCGCATGGAGTCGAAGAAGAAGATGTAGATACTGCCGAGGGTCAGTATTATCACCGGGATCACCTGATACCACCAGCGCAGTCCCGCCGCCGTCAGGATCGCCCAGGCCGTCAGTGCCACCAGCAAAGTGGTCCCCAGGTCGTGCCCCAGCAGGATCAAGCCCAGGATCGGAGCCACCACGGCCCCGAATTCGAGGATCCCGCCCCGCCAGCGCAGCAATTCGTTGAATGTCCGCAGGTTGTCCGCACAGTAACGGGCCGCGAACAGGGCCACCGCGATTTTTGCGAATTCTGACGGCTGGATGCTGAAGGGAAAACCGGGGATCGGGACTTTGATCCAGCGGTAGGCCCCGTTGATCGGGGGGAAAAAGAGCCGTGCCGCCAGCAGCATGACCGCTACAAGACCGATCCAGAACCATCGCCCGGCCGCCAGCCGCCGGTATCCCACAAAATAAACGGCAAACGCGGCGCAGGTCCCCATGGCGGCCCAGATGATCTGAAATTTGAAGTGTTTGGTCCCCACCACATTGTAGGAGGTGGAATAAAGCATGGTCAGCCCGAAAACCACCAGCAGGGCCACGATCATCAACAGCCGCCGGGCGCAAACCGACGGCATCAGATCGTCTTCACTGGCAAGTGCCGCCGGCAGATCGTCCGGCGGGGTGAGATTCATTTGCGGATGGGCTGACATGTACAGAAAATCCCCCAGATACGGCCGCCGGATTCAAACACGGCGGCGGTAGTGAATGATGCCGTATAGCGGAAGCGGATCTCGGACGCGGCTTCTTCCGGCGACAACCCGTCGAAAGGGGCGATCCGGTAACGGCGGTTTCCGGGATCGCCATCTTCCAGTACCAGCAGCAGCCGGTCATTGACGATCCCCGCTCCGGTCAGCGCCCGGCCCCGGCTCAACGCGGTGTTGAGCCGGTCGGATACGGCGGCGGCATCAATGACAAGTTCATTTGCCGGAATGTCTAAAATCCACTGCATGATGATGTTACCAGGCTGTTACCACCGGATGTTCCGCCAGATAGGCGGCCAATTCCCCGGCGGTATCCCCCGCCAGCGGAGAAAGTTCGACGGCGACCCCCGGCGGCAGGGTGATCCCGGCGGCGGCAAGGCGGCGGGCATCGCGGGCCAGAATGCTTTGGCGGCAGCTTTCCACGGAATCGACCCCGGTTTTGTTTTTGGTGGGAGCGAACATTTCGTCCCGGTCGCCCTCCAGGATCATGGTGCGGGCCGCCAGCGGCAGGGCATCGAAAATAAACGATTCCAGTTTGACCGCATTGGGTTCAGCGGGTTCCACGCGTTCCCCGGCTTCGTTGAGGTACGGGACTTTTTTATCGGCCCGGTGCCAGGGCAGCTGCAATCTGCCGTCGGCGGTCAGGCGTTCAATGAAAGCGCGGCTGAAAATGTGGATTGCCGGACTGCCGGCCCGGAAACGGAGTTGACCGTCGGCATCGCGGCTTTCGGCCAGTTCCGCCGGCAGATCGCTGTATTCGATGATGTGGACCCGGCCGCCGGAAAGACAGAAATTGCCGAGTTTTTCAAACGGTCCGGTCTTGGTCAGGGAAATGGCACTCAATTCCGAGCCTTCCAGATCGTGCAGACCGGCAAAGAGCGGACACACCACCGGTGCCAGCGGATTGTCCACCTGGAAGTAGGAGATGACATCGTTGCCGTCGCGCGCCATTTTGTCGAGAGCCCCGGAGCGGCGCAAGGCCAGCAGGGTGCCGCCGTGCCCATTGGGCGCGAGAGCCAGCGAATCTTTGGCATCCAGCAGGATCCGGCCATCGGTCCCGAAGGCGGGCATCATGCCCTGCGAGAAGAAAAACAGTTGTTCCTCCGTCAGACCGAAAAAGTTGTGCGAAGCAAAGAAATCCACGGTCGCCCGGTGATTCAGCTGGCTGGTCATGATGTACCAGTTGATGCGGCGGCCGTATTTCCGTTCGGCATAGAGCAGAGTTTCGGCGAAATACTGGAAAAGCGATCTGCCGGAGGCCGGACCGATGGGATAAGTCCCTTTGGGGCCGTCAAAACCGAGCCGGGTCCCCTGCCCGCCGGCAACCGTCAACGCCGCCACCCGGCCGGAGCGGAACAGTTCTTCGCCGCGTTTGACGGCCTGGCTGTAGCGTTCCTGCTGTGCCGGATCGGCCGGTTGCCGCGGGAAAAAGACGGCCGGTTCCAGATCGGCGGGAATGACATTATCCGGCCGCTGTACGACTCCGGCCGCGACCAGAGCCGGAATTTGTTCCCAGTCGATCTCCTGCAGTTGACCGAGCAGTTTGGCCCGGCCGTCGGCATCCAGTTCGTTCCAGAAGCGGAACACCTGGGATTGTCCCGCAGCTTCGATGCGGCGTTGCAGTTCAGGGAGAGTATTCATGACAAGCCTCGCTTTCTCATATCATAAGGTTTGGTGTAAAATACTCGAAAAATCCGGCATTGCAAATCAAATCCGGTTGCTTTTCCCGGAAAAAGTATTATACTTGAAAACGGTTTTCCCGGAAGGAGGTAAAATGACGGCAGATAACAGATGTTGGCGGCGGTTGACCGCGTGGCTGTTGACCGCGGCCGCAGTGGTTGTGACAGTGCCGCTGTTGGCGCGTGATCTGTGGTTCGATGAAGCACTGACACTGCTTCATTTCGCTCTGCTGCCGTCGGTCCCGGCGATCTGGAAAGCCTACGTCATCCCCAACAATCAACTGCTTCACACCGTGCTGCTGCATTTCTGGATGCCGGTGACAGATGGCTGGCTGCCGCTCAACGAGGGTTTGCGGCTGATGCCGCTCCTTACGACTCTGATCCTGATCCTGGTTTTGTGGCGGGGTTTTGTCCGCTCCTGCGGCTGGGCGGCACTGGCGGTGACGGTGACGGCGTGGATATTGTCGCCGCCGTTTGCGCTTTTTGCCAGTTCGCTCCGGGGTTACATGCTGGCGGCATTGGCGGTAACGGCGGCATTGTTGGCGGCCCGGCGGTGGGCCGTCGTCGGCGGCTGGCTGGCGGCGGCCGGATTTTTTGCCGCGGCATTTGCCGGGGTGGCGGCGGTTCCGACCACATTGCCCGGTATCGGAGCCGCGTTGCTGTTGGCTTTTGCTGACCGGCGGCCGTGGCGCAACCGGCGTTTCTGGGCGGCGGCCGGATTGGCATTGGCGGCATTCGGGGCGTGTTACGGCGGGATCGCCACGGCATTTCTGGCGGTGTGCCGGTTGGGCGAGGGGTGGCACAACAAATGGGCCGCCTGCGGGGCGATCGGGCTGGCGATGCTGTCGGCACTGGGGCCGGTCCTGGCGGTGGCCGGATTTTTTTATCTGCGGCGGCTTCGCAAACGGCGGCTGCCGGGGGATATCTGGCGGCTTTGTATCTGGCTGGCACCGGTGCCGGCCTGTCTGCTGTTGCCGGTGGCTCCTTTCCCGCGTGTTTTCTGGTGTTTTTTTCCTGTGTGGGTGGTGCTTGCGGCGCGGGGACTGCGGCCGTTTTTCGCCTGGGCGCGGCGTTGCCACCGGCAATGGCAGGCGGCGGCCTGTCTGCTGATCGCGGTGGTGGCGTGGGGGGCGACCATGAATGACGGCGCGGCGTGGATCTCCGACCGGTTGATCGGCGGCGATGATGATTTTTTTGCTCCGTATTACCGGCGCGCAGATTTTCAGCCGTCGGCTCTGATGGCGCAGATACGGCAGCGATATGCGGCGGCCGGAAACGATCATCCGGTGTTGTATGCGAGTTTTGCCGCCGATCCGTGGGCGTTGTATCTCTACGGCAGAATGACGGGTATGGAAATCCGTTTTGACGGGCCGCGCGGCACTGCTGCCGGACCGTTTGACGGGGCCGTTTTCCGGCGTGATGAAACGCTCCCGGAAGTCTGGAAAAATGCCGGAACATGGTTTCAGTGGAAGGATTGGGTGGTGGTGAAATGAACCGGAAGACAGAACAGGTCGTCATTCTTGGCAGCGGTGTGAGCGGGCAGGCTGCTGCTTTGCTGGCCAAGCACTTGGGTATGGCGTATGAATTTGTTTGTGACGGCCAGCCGGATCGTGCGGAGATCATCGCCGGGGCGGATTTGATCGTCGTCAGTCCGGGGTTCCGGCAAGAGTCGGAGGTGCTGGGCATGGCCGTTCAGTCCGGCAAACCGGTGATCGGCGAATTGGAGTTCGGATTCCGTCATTTCAAGGGTAAAGTGACGGCAATAACCGGGACTGACGGCAAAACGACGACGACAGAATGGACCACCGCATTGCTCCGCGCCGGGGGGATTGATGCCCGCGAAGCCGGTAATATCGGCCGGGGGCTTTCCGAAGTGGCGGCGATGGACCACACGGCGGAAACGGTGGCGGTGGTGGAGGTCAGTTCGTTTCAGTTGGAACGGGTGGAACGGTTCGCGCCGGTGGCGGCGGCGATTTTGAATATCGGATGCGACCATCTTGACCGGTATCACGGCAGTGCGGCGGAATACGGGGCCGTCAAACGGCGGATCTTCACCCATGTCGCGCCGGAAAATCAGGTTTTCGGCCGGAGTATGTCGGACCGGGCGGTGCATCAGCGGATTACGGAAACGGAAGCCGGGTTCGCGCTGGACGGGCGGCTCATTTTGCCCGGCGGGGCCATCACGGTCCGGGGCGAACACAACCGGGAAAATTTGCAGGCGGCCCTGGAATTGGCATCCCGTTTTCTGCCGGATTCGTTTTTTACCGGGGAAACCTTTGTCGAAACGGTCCGCAGGCTGGCGGCGGGGCGGCACCGGATCGAAACCGTGCGGCAGTGCAACGGCATCCGCTATGTCAACGACTCCAAAGCCACCAATCCTCATGCCGCGGCCGCATCGCTGGCGGCATTGGCACCGGATACGGCCCGGTTCCAACTGCTGCTGGGCGGGTTGGATAAAGGGATGGATTTTTCTTCATTGCTCGCCTGGAAGGACCGGATCGGCGGGGCGTTTCTCTTCGGGGCCTGCCGGGATAAGATCCGGGCGGCTCTGGAGCCGTCGATCCCGTGCCGGGATTTCGGAACGGATTTCGAGGCGGCGATCGCGGCGGCATCGGCGGCGGCGGAGGTGGGCGATACGGTACTGCTGGCCCCGGCCTGTGCCAGTATGGATATGTTCAAAAATTATCAGGAACGGGGCGACCGGTTCCGGGCGTTTGTTGAAACGCTGCCGGAAAAACGGCGCGCTCCGCGCAACCGGACATTGACGCTTTTGCCCGCCGAAGCCGCGCAATTGCGGTCCCGGCTGGCCGGACCGGCGGATGCTGCCGGAAATTGGCTGGACCGGATTTTCTGCGGTGATATGCTGGAGATCACGGCCGCGCTCCCGGATGGGATCGCGGATCTCCTGATTTTGGACCCGCCTTACAATCTGGACCGTGATTTCAACGGCAGAAAATTCCGCCGCGGCAGCGATCAGGCCTATCAGGATTATCTGGAAAGCTGGTTCCCGCAGGTGATCCGGCTGCTCAAGCCGACCGGTTCCTGCTATCTGTGCGGCGACTGGCGTTGTTCCGCCGTGCAGTATCAGGTGATGAGCCGCTATTGCAAGATCCGGAACCGGATCGTCTGGCAGCGGGAAAAGGGGCGCGCGGCGGCGCAGAACTGGAAAAATTGTACCGAAGACATCTGGTTCGGGACGCTTTCGGATGATTATGTGTTTCAGGCCGATGCGGTGCGCCAGAAACGGCAGGTCATTGCTCCCTACCGCGATGCCTCCGGTCCCCGCGGATGGGAGGAGAGCGAGGAGGGGCGGTTCCGGTTCACGGCCGCGGCCAATTTCTGGGATGATATTTCTGTGCCCTACTGGTCCATGCCGGAGAATACCGATCATCCGACCCAGAAGCCGGAAAAACTTTTTGCCAAACTGATCCTCTCTGCCACCCGTCCTGGCGGAGTGGTGCTGGACCCGTTCCTCGGCAGCGGTACGGCGGCGGTAACAGCGGCCAAATTGGGACGGCATTACTGCGGTATCGAAATCGACTGTGAATACGCCTGCTGGGCTTTGAAACGGCTGGATAGAGCGGCCGCCGATCCCCGGATCCAGGGGTACGAAGACGGGATTTTCTGGGAGCGCAATTCCCGCCCCGGAAAAACCAAATGACGGATATCGAAAAAGAAATTCCGTTATTTTTACATGTTTGAAATAAACATGTTACTGTATATGACGGGGATTGTGACGGATAAATGACGGGGCGTTATAACTGCCGCGAAACGGTGGCGGCGGCAAAGTCATGCAGCCATTGCCGGTATTCGTTGTCCGGCAGATCCGTCAGTTGCGATGCCGCCTGTTCCGCCGCCTGATTCATTTCGGTTTCGATGGCGGCCGCCGCGCCGCAGGCGGTGAAAATTTCGCGAGCCCGGTCCAGAACGGTTCCGTCTGTTTCCGGGCGTTTGAGGAGCGAGCGGAGTTCCCGGCATCCCGCTTCATCCAGCCGCCGGAACGCCGTGATCAGCAGCAGGGTCGGTTTGGCTTCGCGCAGATCGTTGCCCAGCGGTTTGCCGAGCCGGGCATCGCCGAAGATCCCCAGATAATCGTCGCGCAACTGGAACGCCAGTCCGCAAAGTTGGGCAAAATCCCCCAGTTTCTGCACGGCGGGGTGCATCCGGTCCGGGGTGTCAAGGGCGATCATGGCACCGGTCTCCGCCGCCAGCCGGAGCAGGGCCCCGGTTTTGCCGGCGATCATCCGGCGTACTTCATCCGGGGTGACAGAAGCCGGGTCACGGAACGACATTTCCACATCCACCGCTTCGCCCGAAATCAGCAATTGTCCGCCCAGATACTGCATGTTCCGCGCAC
>JAFQLP010000092.1 GCA_017414565.1 Lentisphaeria bacterium
ATGATATCGTCATTTCCTATCAGGGCGACGGCGACCTTGCCTCTATCGGTTTCAACCACATCCTGCAGGCGGCGAACCGTGGCGAAAGCATGGCTGTGTTCTTTGTCAACAACGCCATTTACGGTATGACCGGCGGTCAGATGGCTCCGACCTCCCTGCCGGGCCAGAAGACCCAGACTTCGCCCAACGGACGGCAGCCGTCGGAAGCGGGGTATCCGATCCGGGTGGCGGAAATGATCGCCAATTTTGAAGCCCCGGTTTATGTGGAACGTTGCGCGCTCAGTTCGGTCAAAAACATCATGGCCGCGCGCCGTGCCGTCCGCAAAGCCCTGCAGCTGCAGGTGGAGAAAAAGGGCTTCTCCTTTGTCGAACTGATCTCCGGCTGCCCCATCAACCTGAAGATGAAGGCCCGGGAAATGAACGAATTCCTGGATACCAAAATGACGGAATTCTTCCCGCTCGGGGTCAAAAAAGATATCGCGGCTGAACGCGAAGCGATCGTCCGCCCGACGCCGGTCTTTGATCCGGAAGTGGTGCGCGACATGCTGTATCCGGAAGAATTGGAACGCGCGGTGGATGACAACTTCAGCTATCAGTCCAAGGTCTTCGATCAGGAACTCCGGGTCAAGATCTCCGGTTTCGGCGGGCAGGGCGTGCTGTCGCTCGGCAAAATGCTGGCGGTGGCCGGTAAACTCCGCAACTTCAACGTATCGTGGATGCCCTCTTACGGCCCGGAAATGCGCGGCGGTACGGCCAACTGTTCGGTGGTTTTCAGCAAAAAGCATGTCGGTTCGCCGCAGGCGGATTACAACTGCAGTCTGCTGATCTGCCTCAATCAGCCCTCACTGGAAAAATTCAGCGGGCAGCTGGCGGAAGGCGGGGTGCTGCTTTATGACAGTTCCACCATTGCCAAACCGACCAATCTGTCGCCGGACAAGACGGTCTATGCCATCAACGCGTCCGATGTGGCCAACAAACTCGGCGATGTCCGGGTGGCGAACTCCGTGCTGCTCGGTGCCATTGCCCAGATGATGCAGGAATGCTTCCTCGATGATGCCGAAAAGGGCGATATGGATGTGGTGATGGAAGAAGTCATCCGCGAACTCTTCGGCAAGAAACCGGCGGCGGTCGAATTGAACCTCCGCGCTTATCAGGCCGGCAAAGACTCCATTCAGGAGCGTTTCGGGGCCCGTATCAAATAAGGCTCTGAACCGGAAAGACACCAACTCCGCCGGAAGCGATTCCGACGGAGTTTTTTCTGTTGATACGCAAAGTTTTTCGTTGTATTTTCACGCCCGGCGTGTATATTGTCGTATTCGCTTTTGAGGCAAATGATACAGAGATGTGATGGATTCATGGACCAGATACACAACATTGTTTTGACCGGGGTCGGAGGGCAGGGCATCCTGCTGGCCGCCAAGATCATCGCCGCCGCCGCCATGGAAAATGGTATGCAGGTGGCGGCAAACGAGATTCACGGTATGGCACAGCGCGGCGGATCGGTGATCGCCCAGGTGCGGTTCGGAAACGGACTTCATTCCCCCCTGATACTGGAGGGGACCGCCGATGTGCTGTTTGCGCTGGAGGCGGGCGAAGCGATCCGTTACGCCCATTACCTGGCACCCGGCGGGATCGCGCTGGTATCCACCCAACAGGTGATCCCGGTTACGGTGACGACCGGCATGGCGCAATATCCGGACCGGATGGCAGAGCGGCTGGCCGGTATTTTTCCGCAGTTGTATTACCGCGATTTCTGTGCGGCGGCGGCAGATTTGGGGAATGCCCGTCTGTCCAATACCATCATGCTGGGCTTGCTGGCGGCGGCCAAACCGGTCATTCCGGAAGCGTGCTGGCTGAAAGCACTGCAAAATTGTGTCAAACCGGAACATTACGAGATAAACCGGCGCGCTTTTGAGGCCGGCAGGGAGATGATGGCATGAAAACGAATTTTTTGAATCCGGAACTGGAAAAAATGCCGCGGGAGCAATTGCTTGCCCTGCAGCAGGAACGCCTGGTGCGGATGATCCGCTATACCGCGGCCAACAATGCGTTTCACCGGGACCGCTACCGTCAGGCGGGGTTGGACCCGGAAACTTTCCGCGGGATCGAAGACATGGAACGGGTCCCGATGATGTCCAAGATCGATTTTCGCAATCAGTATCCGGATGGCATGTGCTGTGTCCCCAAAAATCAGATCGTTGAAATGCACCAGTCCTCCGGTTCGACCGGTACGCCGGTGGTGATGCTTTACACCAAAAACGATATCCGCATGTGGGGCGAATGTATGGGCCGCTGTTACCGGATGGCCGGGGCGGATGCCGCTGATGTGCTGCAGATCACGCCGACGCTGGGGCTGTTCAACGGCGGCATGGGCTGTTTCCACGGGGGGAGGGCGGCCGATATGTTCATTGTGCCGGCATCTTCCGGCAACACCGTGCGCCAGATCAAATTGATCAACGATTTTCAGACCAAGGTGCTGATCGCGGTGGTTTCCTACGGCAGCCGGATCATGGAGGTGGCCGGGGAAATGAATGTGAAGATGCCGTCGCTCAAAATCGGTATCTTCGGGGCGGAAGCATTTTCGGAAGGCATGAAGGAAAAATTGCGTGCCGGACTCGGTATTGAGGTCTTTGATATTTACGGCATGACCGAAACCGGCGGCATCGGTACGTTGGGGCAGGATTGTCCGGCCCATTGCGGCACGCATGTGTGGGAAGACCATTTCTATGTGGAGATCATCGATCCCGAAACCGGCAAAGTGCTGCCGGATGGCGAGGAGGGGGAACTGGTCGTAACATCGCTCTCCAGCGAGGCGATCCCGGTGGTGCGTTTCCGTACCGGTGACTTGACCAGCATCATCAGCCGGGAAACCTGCGCCTGCGGCCGGACCCATCTCCGTCTGGCCCCGATCAAGGCCCGCCGGGACGATATGATCATCATCAAAGGGGTCAACTGTTTCCCGAAACAGATCGAGCAGTCGCTCCTGAAAGTGAAGGGCGTGCTGCCGAATTATCAGATCATTCTGGACGAAGTCAACGGCATCCAGAACATGCACATCAAGGTGGAGGCCGAACCGGGTGTCACCGGTTACATGGTCGAAAAACAGTTGAAAGAAGATTTGGGATTCAGTCCCGATGGCGAAGTCCTGCCGCCCGGCACCTTGCCCCGTCAGGAAGGCAAAGCCAAGCGGATCTTCCGCATGAAAAACGGAGAACTGATCGGATGAAAAAACTTTTGACCGGTAACGAAGCGATCGCCCGCGGGGCATGGGAGGCCGGACTGGCGTGTGCCTTCGGCTACCCCGGCACGCCCTCGACGGAAATCATTGAAAATCTTTCCCGGATGCCGGAGATCTACAGCGAATGGTCCCCCAATGAAAAAGTCGCGCTGGAGGCCGCCGCCGCTGCCGCCATTGCCGGCAGCCGGACGCTTTGTACCATGAAATTAGTGGGGCTCAATGTGGCGGCCGATCCGCTGATGACATTGTCGTACATCGGGATCAATGCCGGGCTGGTGATCGTGGTCGCCGATGACCCCGGGCAGCATTCGTCGCAAACCGAACAGGATACGCGGCATTTTGCCCGGCTTGCCAAAGTTCCGGTGATCGAAGCATCGGATGCCGCCGAATGTGCGGTTTACATTGGCCGGGCATTTGAGATTTCCGAACGCTACCGCTGTCCGGTGATCTTCCGTACTACGACCTGTGTCAGCCACTCCCGTTTCCCGGTCGAACTGCATGACCGGGTGGAACGGCCCGTGATCCCGTATGTCAAAAATGTGCAGCAGTTTGTACCGGTTCCTGTCTGGGGACGGAAACTGCGTGCCGGGATCGAGGACCGGATGGTCCGGCAGGCTGCCGAAGCGAGTTCGGATCAGGTTCTGAATCCGGTCATCCGCCGCGGCAATGCCGTCGGCATCATTTCATTCGGGGTGACGGCACTGCATTGTCTGGAAATTTTCCCGGAAGCCAGTTTACTGAAACTGGGCTGGAGCTGGCCATTCCCGGACCGGCTGATCCGCGAATTCGCCCAATCGGTGGAGCAGCTGCTGATCGTGGAGGAGGGGGACCCGATCCTCGAAGAACACATCCGGTCGCTGGGGATCACCTGCACCGGCAAAGAGATCGTGCCGCGCTGCGGGGAATTGACGCCCCGGGTGGTGGCCAACATCCGCGCCCGTTATTTCAAGGAGCCGGATCTGGTGCCGGAACCGGTGGAAATGGTGCGGGATCTGCCTGCCCGGCCACCGATCCTCTGTGCCGGCTGCCCGCACCGCGGTCTTTTTTACGCCCTGACCAAGTTCGATGTGATCGTCACCGGTGACATCGGCTGTTATACGCTGGGGGTGTTTCCGCCGTTGTCGCGTACCGACACCTGTCTTTGCATGGGGGCAGGGTTCTCCATGGCACACGGCATCTCCAAAACGCCGGAAAAACGCCCGGTCGTCGGGATCGTGGGCGATTCGACCTTCTTCCATTCCGGGATCACCGGACTGCTGAATCTGGTTTACAACCGCGGCAATGCCACGCTGGTGGTGGTGGACAACCGAACTACCGCCATGACCGGACATCAGGAGCATCCCGGCACCGGTCATACGGCAATGGGTGATGCCACGGCGGCAGCATCCATTGAAAAAATCGCCGAAGCGTGCGGCATGAAACGGATCCGGATCGTCGATCCGTTCAACCACGAAGAAACGGTGAAGGTACTGAAAGAGGAACTGGAAGCCCCGGAACCTTCGCTCATCAT
>JAFQLP010000093.1 GCA_017414565.1 Lentisphaeria bacterium
CAGCGGATGGAATTTGCGGTTGGCGTTTTTGAAAGGCTCCTGGATCCGCCGCACCGCTTCGACGATTTTCAACTGGGAAATGGTTTCGATATCGATCCGGGTGGTATCACCGACCAACCCCATGATCGTCTGATGCACCCCTTCCGTCAGATGGGGGGTGACACCATGCGCTTTGACCATTTCGGCCAGACTGTTGAGTTCCTGTGCTGTGGTGTTTTCTTTGTGAATGATAATCATCTTATACCTCTTTATTTTGGTTGATTGATCCAAAAAAAGAACCCCGCCGGAATTTGCTCTCAGCGGGGTTCGGAATGCTTATTACTGTGCGTGTCTGAACTACCTCAAAACAGCAACAACCGTTCCGCCCCGCTTTCTAAAGTAAAAAGCGAAGCTGCTGAAAAAGCCGTAAAAGCGGTTGTTGTTAACAAAAGTCATAAATCTGAATGTTTCCTGTTTTCGGTGACTTCACCGTTCACTGTAGCGCGATTTTTCTTTTTTACAAGCGTTTTTTTCAAAAAAATATCGTTTTTGCGGACTTTTTTTTATGACCGCGCCCGGAAACCGCGGAAAATCCGGCCCGCAGCCCCCGCCGTCATGCCGGTACTCAACACCGGTTGTCTGCCATGAAATCCCGGATGATCGAACAGCCTTTTTCCAGTTGCCCGGTATCCGTCGGCGAAGAAACCGCGATCCGCATGAAACTGCACGCCGACCGGGTCACCGTGAAACGCCGGGAACCGTAAACACTCACCCCCAGTTGCAGCAGCCGCCGTTCTGTCGCCATTTCATCCATGCCCAGTTTCGGCAGCGGCAGCCAGCGGAAAAAGGCCGCCGGGGTCCCCGGTTTGACCGCTTCGGGAAAAAAACGGTCGAAGATCCGGTTCCGTTCCCGGGCCAGTTCCGCTTTCTGCTCCAGGATCCTGGCCGCCTTGCCGCTTAAAATCAATTCCGTCATGATCTCGGCATCCAGCGACGAAGTCTTGATATTCAAATGAAAAAGCGCATTCAGCAACGGCACCCGGAAATTTTCCGGAAACGCCGCAAATGCCACCCGCAGTCCGCTGCACAGTGCCATGGTGGAATTGCAGATGTAGATGGTTTGATCCGGCAGCCGGGAAAACATGGAATGGTACCGGCCGCCGGTCACTTGCGGGATACCGGTATTGTCGTCTTCGAGCAGGATCAGGTTGTGGCGGGCGATCACATCGCCCAGTTCATCTTTGCGTTGCTCCGGAATGGTACAGGTCGTGGGATTGGCACAATTCGGCATCAGAAAGATCCCGTTGATCCCTTCGCGGCGGCAGATCCGGTCCAGTTCACCGGCCAGCATCCCGTCGGCATCGCCTTTTACCGGAACCAGTCTGATGTGGGAAAGATGGGCCGTGCCGATCAGATTGGCGTAGGTGAATTCATCGACCGCGATCTTGTCGCCGATCCTGAAAAGCGAAAGCAATGCCGCACTGATGATGTTCTGCGCGCCGGAAAAAATGGCCGTGTGTTCGCTGTCGGTATGCACATCCATCTGTTTCATCCAATGCGCCCCGGCGGCCCGCTGGTGCAGATGCCCGGCGGCTTCCGTATAGGAATACAGTTCCTCGATGTAACCTTTTTTCAGAACATTTTTGCTCGCTTCGATGATCGGAGCTTTGATCCGGTCAAATCCCCGCACCAGCCCCAATTCGATCAGCCCCGGCGGGCACATGGCCTGACGGACCGTCTTTTTGCCGGGCAGCGGCGATACAAAAGTGCCTTTTCCGACCACGCCGTAAATCAATTTGCGCTCCCGGCAGAGATTGTACGCCTGCGTGACCGTGGTAAAGTTCAGATCCAGATAATCCGCCAATTCCCGCTGCGGCGGCAGTTTGGTTCCCGCAACCAGTTTCCCGGCCACGATATCCGCCTCCATGGCATTGGCAAGCGTCAGATAATAAGGGCGTTTGAGTTTGGCTTTGTCCGGCGTCCAGCTCAAATACAAATGTTCAAAGGAATTTGTCGGCATTTTATTGTAATCCATACAATTTCAAGATTTGTATTGAATATACCCCTACATTATATTAGTGTCAAATCGGAAACCACAAAACCGGGAAGATGAAAATGACAAACGAACAGTATGAATTGAATTGCAATCTCGCTCAAATGCTCAAAGGCGGAGTCATTATGGATGTGACCACGCCGGAACAGGCCAAAATCGCCGAAGCCGCCGGGGCCTGTGCGGTCATGGCACTGGAACGCATCCCGGCCGATATCCGGGCGGCGGGC
>JAFQLP010000094.1 GCA_017414565.1 Lentisphaeria bacterium
GTCCTGATAAATCCTGTTCACGATCATCGATCTCCTTTTCCCGTTATTATAACACCGGATCGGCGGAATGCAAACGGAAAATGTTTTTTTTCAGCATAATCATTCTTTCGGCAGATGGAATGCTTCGATCAATTCATCCACTTCCGGCTGGGCGATGGGCGAAAATGTCCCGATGCGGTCCGCCAGCAGCAGACAGTGCGCGGTGAAATCACCCACCTCCAGCCGGTCGAATGCTTCGGTCAGCGATTTGCCGGTGGTCAGCAGTCCGCCGGATTCCACCATCAGGACCGGGCGGGATGCCGAAAGATAACGGGTCACGACCGCCGGATCGGCGGCAAAGGCGGCCGCTTCCACGCGGGGAACATCGCGGAGCATGATGTAACTTTCCGGAATGGTGCGGCTGTCAAACGTGCGCCCGGAAACCGCAAAACTCATCAGCGACGGCGTAGCGGCATAGAAAACACTCTGCACCGCCGGATCGGCCTGATAGATCGCCCGGATCGCGGTCGCCGCAGCCGGGATCCTGCCGTCGGCGGCACCATTTTTCACCCGGACCACATCCGCTTCGTCAAAGTAGGCCGGATCAAACGATTCACCGGTCGTCAGGAAATCATCGTCGCCGAGACGGGCCGAGATAACGGCAAAGTCGCCGGTGATCACACCCTGCCGGGCGGCCCGGCGGACAAAAGCGGCAATGTCGCGGCGGAGTTCACATTCGCGGGCGGTCGGTTCCTGCGGCGGCAGGACCGGCAGTTGGGGCGCAGCCGCGGGGACGGCGGCGGCAGTCGGTTTGCCGGCCAGGTCGATCCCGATGCGGCCCAGCAGATCCAGCGTTTCAAAACGGTGGTAGGCCTGCAGCAGCGAATCCGCACAGACCACGGCACCGTGATTTTCCATGATCACCGAATCGGCACCGGCGGCGAATTCCGCCGCGATGACCTGACCGAGTTTTTCGCTCCCGGGGATCTCGTATTTGGCAAAGGCGATCTTGCCGCACGCTTCCGCCGCGCCGGGGATCAGCCGGGTATCCGGGATCTGACCGGTCATGCTGAACGCGACCAGTGACGGCGCGTGGGCGTGGATGACGGCACGGGCATCCGGGCGGAGTTGATAGATCGACCGGTGAAACGGCAGTTCCGAACTGGGTTTGTGGATGCCGATGCAACTGCCGTCGGGCATGACCTGAACGATATCCGAGGGTTTGAGCGTGCCTTTGTCGATGCCGCCGGGGGTGATCCAGATGCAGCCGTTTTCATCCCGGATCGACAGGTTGCCGCCGGAGGTGGTGATCATGCCGCTCTGGTAGATGCGGAGAAGCGTATCGACCAGCAGTTTGGCCGGATGGATAAAACGGGTATTCATGATGAAAGCCTCCTGATACAAAAGAATCCGATTTATTTGGTCGCACTGTAAACATTGAGCTGCCGGACCCCGCAGATCAGGTCGGCCAGCGACCGGCGGCAGATCAGTACCGACGGGATCATGAAGATCCCCAGCACCGGCAACAATGCCGCATAGGCCAGCGCACGGAGAAAATAGACTTCGCGTTCATCGGTGCGGGTGAGGAAGATCCCCCAGAACCACATACCGGCACTCTGGGCAAAAACGGCAAAACTGAACGTGTAGTAAAGCAGCACAAAGAAAATCAGCCAGAAACACGGCCAGGTAAAAGCGGCATTGCAGGCGGCCGCGCTGACCCGGAGCACCTGATTGTCGTTGAGCCGGATCTGGATGCGCCCGTCCTGCAGTACTTTGGTGTCGTAAAAATGGAAACGCGGGAAACGGCTGGGCAGGACTTTGCCGAGCAGTTTCGGCTGCGATTTGACAACATAACGGGTCTCGCCCTCGGTGATGATGACATCCGGATCGTTTTCAGCGGTCTGCGGGGCCGGTTTTGCTGCTGGTTTCCGGGAGGCGGGCCGGGAGGCCGTCTGCCGGGATTTGGCAGGCTGCGGTTCGGGCGTGCCGTATTCGGCGGCATTGGCCGTCTGCTGATTGCGCGTTTCGATCGCGTTGTCCATGCGGCGGAGGGCCCCCGGCGCGATGTAGCGTCGGGCGACATTCTCGGCGGCACCGTCTTCTTCAAAGGTCAATTCCGCGTTGCCGGGATCTTCTTCGGCCCGTTCCTCAGCGATCGGCAGGACCGCGACTTCGCCTTCGGCACGCAGCCGGGAAAAACCGGGCGCGCAGAAAATACTGCCGACAATGGCGAAGATCAGGCAATCCATTGCCGCGGCATAGAGCCGGTGTTTGAACGAAGCATCCGCGACCCGGTATTTGCCCTGATAAGCGGTGGATTCCGCTTTGGCACGATCCGGCTGCGATGCGATTTTGAGCCGTTCGATCACGCCCAGTTCGGTCGGGATCTCCTGTGCGGCCGCCGCGCCCGGTGACTGGGCCAGGGCTTCTTTGAAGTTTTCCACTTCGGCCACGGTGCGGTATTCGGGCAGAAGCGAACTGCGGATGGCCGTATCGCCGGTGATATAGCCTTCGTGGATCATTTTGACGATATCGGATTCGTCCACGGGGCCGCAAGGATTGCCTTCGGCATCAAGATAGATGAATTGCATGCTGTTTTCCTTGGTAAACGGATAAAAGATTCGCTGTATTTCTGATTTTTCATATACTATAGCATAACGCGCGGAAAATGCGATGCGCAACCTTGATTTTTTCATGAAAGGCTGTATTATTGTTGCATCGGCCGGATGCGGCAGAGGGGGGATGTAACGGTCGGATTTTTACGGAGGTGGAAAATGAGTTTGATGAAAGAATGGCAGGAAGAGACATTCGATGCTGCTGTCAGCAGCGGTTCTGTGATGGTCGATTTCCGGGCAACCTGGTGCGGTCCGTGCAACATGCTGATGCCGGTGCTGGAGCAACTGGCAGAGGAATGGCAGGACAAAGCCGTATTCGGTACGGTCGATGTGGACCAATCACCCGCATTGGCGGCGCGTTACGCGGTCAGTACGGTGCCGACGCTGCTCTTTTTCAAAGACGGGGAACTGGTCGGGGAACTGGTCGGGATGCAATCCAAAAAACGGGTGGGTGATATGCTCGCCAAACTTTTTTGAGGCGGATAGTAATGTTTGAACTTGAAGTCAGTCGGGTCATTTCCTGCGCCCATTATTTGCGCGGGTACAATGGCGAATGCTGTCATCTGCATGGTCACAATTACCGGATCTGCGTGGTGGTCCGGGCGGAAAAACTGGATGAGATCGGGATTTCGGTGGATTTCAAAAAATTGAAGGCGGTCGCGGACGAATTGCTGTTGCGTTACGATCACCGCTGTTTGAACGAACTGCCGGAATTTGAGCAGATGAATCCCACCAGCGAAAATCTGGCCCGCTATCTGTACGGCGCATTTTCGGAGCGGATGAATGACGGCAATGTCCGCATCCACGCCGTGCGGATCTGGGAATCGGATGTCAGCTGCGCCTCCTATTTCGAGGAAGCATGACATTGCGGGTGAACGAAACCTTTGTCAGCGTACAGGGGGAATCCAGTCACGCCGGCCGGCTCTGTTTTTTTGTCCGGCTGGCGGGGTGTCCGCTGGCCTGCCGTTACTGCGATACCGGCTACGCCCATGATCCGGCGGCCGGGGCGGAACGGACGGTGCCGGATTTGATCCGGGAGATCGGATTGTCCGGCGTGAATCTGGTGGAATTGACCGGCGGCGAACCGCTGGCCCAACCGGATTCGCTGGTGCTGATGCGGGAATTGACGGAGCGCGGTTTTGAGGTGCTGCTCGAAACCTCCGGGGCGTTGCCGGTGGCGGCGGTGCCGGAGCAGGTGTGCCGCATCATCGACTACAAATTGCCCTCCAGCGGGATGACGGAGCGGATGCTGGCCGAGAATTTCCGTTCGCTGACCCCCCGGGACGAAGTCAAATTCGTGATTGGAGATGCGGCGGATTACGATTGCGCGGTGAAGGTGATCCGGGAATTTGATCTGGCCGCGCAGACACCGCATATTTTATACAGTCCGGTGTGGGGCGGTATGGCGTTTCACGAACTGGCGGAACGGGTCATTGCCGACCGGTTGCCGGGACGGATGCAGATCCAGCTCCACAAGATCATCTGGGGGCCGGAGCGTACAGGAGTTTAGTGATTCTATGGATGTCAAAAAAGCAGTTGTGCTGTTGAGCGGCGGTCTGGATTCGGCAACGGTGCTGGCGGCCGCGGTGCGGGATGGTTTTGCGTGTTACGCCTTGAGTTTCGATTACGGTCAGCGGCACCGGTGCGAACTGGATTGCGCGGCCGCGGTGGCTGCCGCCGCCGGAGCCCGGCATCTGGTCATGAAGATCGATCTGCAGGCTTGGGGCGGTTCGGCGTTGACCGATGACCGGATCGCGGTGCCGGATGCCGCCGATTCCCACGGGGTGCCGATCACCTATGTACCGGCGCGCAATCTGGTGTTTCTGTCATTTGCGACCGCCTGGGCCGAGGTTTTGAAGGCCCGTGATATTTTCATCGGGGTCAACAGCGTGGATTATTCGGGATATCCGGATTGCCGTCCGGCGTTTATCCGGGCCTTCAGCGAAGCGGCCCGGCTCGGCACCTGTGCCGTCGATGAAAACTGGCAGTTCGAGATCCATGCGCCGCTTCAGAATATGAGCAAAGCGGAAATCATCCGGACCGGGGTGGAACTGGGCGTGAATTATTCGCTGACGACCAGTTGTTACCGCCCGGATGCCGAAGGGCGTTCCTGCGGCAGTTGCGCCAGTTGTCAATTGCGGCGCGACGGTTTTGCCGCGGCGGGGATCCCGGACCCCACCCGTTACACCGGTTCCCGCTGACGGCGATGGGGCGGATGGTGCGGCTCGGTTTGATCGGCTGGCTGATGCTGGCCGGGTTCGCTGCTGCCGCCGGTACACGGGTTTTGCCGCCGGGGACGCCGGTTTTTTCCCGGCCGCTTCATACCGCCCCGCTGGTGACGGTGTGCTGGGAGGCGGTGCATTGTCAGGATGATCTGCCGCAAACGGTCCTGATCAAAAAACATCCGTTGGCACGGTATTATACATTTGTGCCGGTGACACTGCCGGATGGCCGGAGCGGTTATGTCGATCCGGCGGTGCATGTGGAATTGCGGGCGGATGGACCGCATCTCTGTTTCGCTTCGGCGCGGACCTGGTGGAAATGGCTGTTGGCCGGTGGTTGTCTGGCCGCCGGTTGGGGGCTGGTGATGGCGCACCGTCGGCGGTTGATCCCCGGTTGGATCGCGTGGGGATCGTACCCGGTATGGCTGCATCTGTCGCTGATTTCGGTGGTGACGCTGGCGGCCGGGAATCTGGTGACATCCCCCATGGATGAAAACGGTTATTTTGCCAATCTGCAAGCCGTTATGGCCGGAAACTGGACCGATAAATGGCATTTTTCCGTCGGTTTGAGTCTGCTTTATGTTCCGTTTGCGATGTTGAGCCGGGCGGTGGCGGTCGATGATTTTCTGATCGCATTTTCGTATTTTTCCGCGTTGATCCTGACCTCCGGACGCCTGTTCGCCGCGTATCTGATCGGCCGTAAACTGCTGCGGAGCGACCGGCGGAGTGCCGTGGCGGCCGGGTTGTGGGCGGTCATGCCGTTTCTGGTCCATCATTACGCCGGATTTGCGGACCGGTCATTCTACAGTTATCTGGCATTGCCGTCGGTGCAATTCGATTTTTCGCATTATGTGATGTTGATCGGGGCCGGATTCAATGCCATGAGCGACAATCCGGCCACCCTGCTGCTGCTGGCGGCCATGGTGGCGGTGCTGTACACGCGGCCGGGCAGATGGGCTGCGCTGACGGCCGGATGGTTGTTTGGCTGGGCCTGCATGGTCCGTTGCAATTCGATCCTCTACGCGCCGGTATTGATGATGCTGGCCGGGTGGGATCAGCCGCTCCGGGAATGGTGCCGGTGCCGGAACGGGTGGGCCGCCGGACTGGGGTTCCTGCTGGGATTTGCGCCGCAGGCCGTGGTCAATACCTGGTTTTTCGGTGCGCCGTGGCGTTTTTCCTACACCGATTATGCCAACGGGGCGCACACCTACTGTGCCTGGATTTTCGGAGATCTCAATGCCGCCTATTACGGGGCGGCCAATCAT
Source organism: Lentisphaeria bacterium (assembly GCA_017414565.1). Taxonomy (GTDB): domain Bacteria; phylum Verrucomicrobiota; class Lentisphaeria; order Victivallales; family Victivallaceae; genus RGIG1931. Next base: position 6,082 of record JAFQLP010000094.1, read on the forward strand.
TATCCGTGGCTGCTCGGCGCATTGGGGATATGGCTGATCCGGGATGCCCGGCTGCGGACACTGCTGATGCTCTGGTTCTGGCCGACGGTCCTGCTGTTTCTGTTTTACAGCCACGGGACGGATGATGCGGTACGGTTCATTCTGCCGACATATCCGGCCATGCTGCTGGCATTCGCAGGCGGCTGGCCGTCATGCCGGGACCGTCGGGCATGGCTGGCGGCGGTACTGCTGTTCAGTGCGGTTCTGCTGATCCCGCCCGGCGCCACGGGGGGATCGTGGCGGGATGTCGGGGCGTGTCTGCTGGCGCGCGGCCGGTGGCTCCCGCCCGGGATGCTGATCGGGGTCGCCGTGATGCTGACGGCCGCCGGATGGCTGTGGAAATCCGGGGAACGGCGGCTGGCGGGATTGCTCCCGGCGGCTCTGATATTGCAGTTGTGGGGGAATTCGTACATTCTGATATTGCTTTTAGCCGGAGCAGGGGTATATTCTGTCATTCATTTTATGATTCAGATGCGGCATGGCAGCAGCAGGAGCGGAGCATGATGGAGTGGTTTTTCAGCGACTATACCGGGCATCAGTTGTGGATGCTGGTATTCAGTTCGCTTTTGATCGGCATTACCAAGACCGGCATACCGGGGCTGGGGATGCTGGCGGTGGTTTTGCTGGCAGGTGCGTTCCCGGCGCGTGAATCCACCGGACTGCAGTTGGTCCTGCTGGCCTGTACCGATATCGTGGCGGTGCTCTGGTACCGGCGCGATGTGCAGTGGCCGATCGTGTTGCGACTGCTGCCGTGGGCGTTGGGCGGGATCGCGCTGGGATCGCTGGCCATGCGGTTTATCACCGATGAAATGATGCGCCCGATTCTGGCATGGGTGGTGCTGGGTCTGGTGATATTCAGTTATGTTTTCCGCTATTGGGACCGGTTGAAAAATTTGCCGTCGCACTGGGGATATCCGGCTTTTTTCGGCATGACGGCCGGTCTGACGACCCAGGTGGCCAATGCCGCCGGTCCGGTGATGACGGTTTATCTGCTTTCGATGAAACTGGACAAAAACAAATACATGGGCAGTGTGGCGTGGTATTTTCTGATTCTGAACTGGATCAAGGTTCCGGTTTTTTTCTGGGAGGGGCGCATTACGGAAACCTCGGTCCGGGCGAATCTCGGTATGCTGCCGGTACTGCTGATCGGGGCCGCGTTGGGGGTGTTGATCCTCAAATACATCCCGCAGCGGTATTTTGAGCATACGGTGCAGCTGTTGGCGGCATTGGCGGCTTTGAAACTGCTGTTGCCGTTTTGAGGATCCGGCGGAGATGACAGATTTGACAGAAATGAGGCAATAACCGGAAAAACAGTGGAGGCGGAATGCGCAGCAATCGGCACAAGTTGGTAAAACGTTTCTGGGTGACATGCGGAATCATGGCCCTGCTTTTCCTGGCAGAAGGCGGCATTCTGATCGCCTGGGAGATGGGCGTGTCCGTAAACTGGCTGACGGGGGCCGCAACGGTGATCACCATCTGGCTGGCGGCCATCGTGCTGTGGACGATGTTCCGGTTGTACCGGGGGCTGTTGCATCCGCTCCGTCTGCTGGTGGCATTTGTGGTGGAGGTGGCGCACGGCCGGGCCCCGGAGGAACCGCTGACTGTGCCGCGCGGATTTTTTTTCCCGGAACTGGTGGAAACGGCCAATCAGTTTCGTGAACTGCTGATCAATGCCCGCGGCCGGGAACAATCGCTCCGGGAA
>JAFQLP010000095.1 GCA_017414565.1 Lentisphaeria bacterium
CGTTGTCTTCGATGATCCGCACCGTCAGCGGCGGCCGGGCCGGGACCGGTTCTTCCGGCTCCGGGACGATGTTTTCGATCAGATCCCGGCGGTCCCAGTCTTTGCGTCCGGCGGACAGGACATAGAACATATTGATCCCGATCCCCGCCCGGAGCAGGGAATCGGTGATAGCGGCGTAATCGGCATGGCGCACCCAACTGGACAGCGAAACTTTGTGATAGGAGTGGGCCCGCAGCAGTTCCGGCAGTTCGGTGAGGGTGCAGACCCGGTCGGTGAAGACCGGTGCAAAGATCAGATTGCCATCGGCATCATTCAGGATGTGGACGGCGGCACATTCATTGGCCTCCCGGACGGCATCGACCGGTTCCGGTATTTTTTTCTCCCGGGGCAACAAAAGACAACCGCTGAGCAGTCCCAGCACAGCGGCAAATAGAAAAATCTTCATAAAAATCTCCGAAATTTTTGTTTCCGATCAAGGAATGGAATATATTATACTGGTATTTTTCTGTTTTTACCAATAGTTTCCCCGGGAAACTGCAAGATTGGGGAGTAAATCGTTTTTTGGCTGTTTCATCTTTGACGGTAACGTATCCGCCGCAACTGCCGATCGCATCTCATATTCAGGAGATCCGCGAGGCATGGAGCCGGAGCAATGTCATTATCATCGGCGGGGCCACCGGTTCCGGCAAGACCACCCAGCTGCCCAAAGTGGCTCTGGAACTGCTGCCGGAACGGCGGGGGTGGATCGGTTGTACCCAGCCGCGGCGCATCGCTGCTATGGAAATGGCGCGGCGGGTCGCTTCGGAACTGGATGTGGAACTGGGGCAGGAGGTCGGCTGTCAGGTGCGGTTTGAAAACCGGACATCGCCCGCCACGGCTGTCAAATTCATGACCGACGGTATTCTGCTGGCCGAGATCCGCCACGACCGTCTGCTGCGGAAATACGATGCGATCATTATCGACGAGGCTCATGAACGGAGTCTCAATATTGACTTCCTGCTCGGCTATTTGAAAGATCTGCTGCCGAAGCGGCCGGATCTGAAAGTGGCCATATCTTCGGCCACACTGGATCTGGCATTGTTTTCGCGCTTTTTTGACGATGCTCCGGTCATCGAGGTCGAAGGCCGCACATTCCCGGTGGAAGATGTTTTCATGGAGCCGCTCCATGCCGATGAAGAACTGGATGAACACGTGGCCCGGGCGGTGGAATATCTGTCCCGGAGTGCCCCCAACGGGGATATTCTGGTTTTTCTGCCCGGTGAACGGGAGATCCGGGAGTGTGCGGAATTGCTGAACGGCCGGAAATGGCCCAAGACCGAGATCCTGCCGCTGTTTGCCCGGTTGAACAGTGCGGAGCAGCAGAAAGTATTTCATCCCGGCAGCCGCCGGCGGATCGTGCTGGCGACCAATGTGGCGGAGACTTCGATCACGATCCCCCGCATCCGGTTCTGCATCGACTCCGGATTGGCCCGGGTCAGCCGTTACAATCCCCGCAACCGGATCCAGGAATTGCAGATCGAGCGCATTTCGCAGGCCAGTTCGCGTCAGCGGCGCGGCCGGTGCGGACGGGTTTCCAACGGCGTGTGTGTGCATCTCTGTGCCGAAGAGGAATGGCAGCAGAGTCCCCTTTACACCGATCCGGAGATCCGCCGGACATCGCTGGCCGGGGTGATTTTACAGATGGCGGCACTGGGGCTGCCCCGGATCGACCGGTTTCCCTTTATCGATCCGCCGCCGCCGGCTCTGATCCGGGAGGGGATGCGGACACTGGAGGACCTGAATGCGATCCGTCCCGGCGGCGAACCGACCCGGATCGGACGGATGTTGGCCGGTATGCCGATCGACCCCCAGCTGGGGCGGATGCTGGCGGCCGGGCAGGAGGCGAAGGTGTTGCGGGAAACCATTGTGACCGCCGCGTTTCTGTCAATCGCCGATCCCCGGGAACGGCCGTTGAAAAAACAGCGGGCGGCCGATGAAGCACACCGGCAGTACCGGGATGAACGGTCGGATTTTCTGGCGATCCTGAATCTTTACCGCGCCATGGAACTGGCGGTCGGCGATGGCGGCAACGGACCGTTGCGACGGTTTTGCAAAGCCAATTATCTGAATTTTTCCCGGATGCGCGAGTGGCGCAATCTGACGGCGGAATTGCTGGTGGATTGTGTAGCCCGGCATTGGCATCCGGCGGCGGAATTACCGGCATCGGAAGATGTGCCGTACGAGGCGTTTCACTGCGCGCTGCTGGCCGGGGTGCCGCGGCAGATCGCCCGTTATGTGCCGGAATACCGGTATTTTCTGGGGACCGGCGGCCGGAAATTCACGATTTTTCCCGGCTCCGGATTGGCCGGGCGCAAGAAACCGCCGGAGTGGATGATGTCGTTTGCGCTGGTGGAGACCAGCCGGCTTTTCGGACGGCAGAATGCCGAGATCCGGCCGGAATGGCTTTACCGGGTGGCCCCGCATCTGTGCCGGGTGAACTGGAGCCGGGCTGCCTGGGACCCCCGGAGCGGATTCGTTCAGGCGTTGGAGCATGTGACATCGGGCGGACTGGTGTTGACCGACGGCAAACGGGTGCATTACGGCGAAAGCCACCCGGTGGAAGCGCGGGCGATCTTCATCCGGGAGGCATTGGTCACAGGTGCGTTGACATTGCCCGGATGGCCCGCCCGGCAGGCGGCATTGATCCGGAAACTGGAACGGCTGGAGCAGAAGATCCGGCGGCCCGGAACGGTGTTTGACCCGGAAGCGGTGATGCAGTTTTACGATGCGGAATTGCCGTCGTGGGTCTGTTCGGTGTCGGATGTGAAAAAATGGCAGCAGCAGGACCGCGGCGATCACGCCATGAAACCCGCCGATGCCATGCAGGTCGACAGCCGGGATCTGAATTTGACCGATTATCCGGATGAATTGACATTTTCCGGACACCGGTTCCGGGTGGGATACACCTATGAACCCGGTGCCGATACAGATGGTTTGACCTTGTATGCCCGGGAAGACGAAGTGGAATTGCTGCCGCCGTGGGCATTGGATTGGCTGGTTCCCGGCTATCTGCCGGAAAAAGCTGCCTGCTGGTTCCGGGCATTGAACAAGGATCAGCGGCGGCGGCTGGCCCCGCTGGCCGACCGGCTGGCGGAATTTCTGGAGGCATGGCGGCGCGGTGCCGTGGTGCAGGATCAACTGCTGGTGAATGCGGTGTGCGATTTTCTGGAGGTTTCCCCGGATGATTTTGCCGAGCCGCGTTTTCCGGAGTATTTGCAGATGAAACTGGCTCTGCTCAATGACCGTAACGAGATCCGGCAGATCCTCCGGGAATTGCCGGGGATCTGTTCCCGGCGCGGTGCCATGCTCGGTGCCGGTATCCGCGGCGTCAGCGGCCACACCCGTAGCGGACTGGTGGCGTGGCCGGAGGATTGTGAACTGCCGGTATCGGTGCCGCTGCCCGGTACCGACGGGCGGATGGCGTATCCGGCATTGGTGGCGGAAAAACAATCGGTCGGCACGGGGCTGTTTCTGCAGCAGAGCGAAGCCGATTTGCGCCACGCCGCCGGGTTGTGCCGGTTGTTTTCATTGCGCAACGGCAGTCAGATCGATTTTATCCGCCGCCGGCTGAAATTTCCCAAAGAGATGCTGCTGTCGTGGTTTCTGAACGACCATGAGCGGCGTTATCCGGTGGATTTCACGGCCGCGGCTTTGCTGGAAGCCATGGGCGGGGAACCGGAATCCATCCGGGATGCGGCGGCGTTCCACGCGGCCGAGATCCGGGCAAAAGAGGAATTGGGCGGCTGTGCGGACCGGATGATGCTCGTGTTGACCGATCTGTACGGGGCCTATACACGGTTGGAAAAGGCTCTGGAACCGCTGACCGGACGGGCGGTCGGTATGCCGGATGATCTCCGGGCGCAGCTGGATCTGCTGTTTGCCCCCGGTTTTCTGCGCCGTCCGGCCGTCTGGCGTGATTACCGGCGGTATTTGCGGGCGGCCACGCTCCGGGCCGACCGGCTGCTCGGAAATCCCGGCAAAGACCGGGAAAAAAGCCGGATACTGGAGGATTGGAACGGGCGGTTCGCGGCGGCCTTGAATGCCGTTGACGATTTGTGTGATTCGCCCGGATTGTATGCGTTCTGGCAATTGCTGGAAGAGGCGCGTATCGCTGTTTTCGCACCGGAGCAGCCGCTCCGGATCAAAACCCCGGTCCATCAATTGGACCAAGCTTGGAAGGAGTTGCGTTTCTGATGAAAAAACAAAGCAAACAGTGGTGGATCGGCGGGCTGATACTGGCTCTGATGTTGGGTTGTCTGACCGTATCCGGCAAAGGTCTGGAAGGGGAAATGTACAAGAACCCCAAAGTCCACCGGATCAGCCGGATCCAGCGTGGGGCCGAAATGCACTACTACGAATTTGCCGATCTTTTCGGCAAACCGCAGGCGATCACGGTGATCTATCTGGACTGGAACCGCGATTGGAACATCGGGATCGGATTCTGCGGTGAAAAATACCGGACCGTGCCGGACATGGCTAAAGAAAACAATGCCGATATTGCGATCAACGGATCGTTTTTTGTCATGAAGACCCCGAACAAGCCGACTTCGGCCGGGGAATTGAAGATCGATGGCAAAGAGCTTTTTCCGACCAATCCCAAGTGGTCCGCTTTTATCGGATTCGACAACCGCCGGGATCTGCCGCAGGTCACGCCGGACAATCCCGTTACGGAAAATGTGATGCAGCTCAATACCATGCTGCTGGTCAACGGCGAAGCATTGACACAGTATCCGTGGAAAGTCGCCGCCCATCCGCGTGCCGCCATCGGCGTTACCGACGACAACAAATTGGTGCTGATCGCCATTGACGGACGGCATCCCGGCCGGGCGCACGGGACCACATTCCCGGAAACCGCGCAGATTTGCAAGGACCTGGGCTGCCGCAACGCCATCAATCTTGACGGCGGCGGCTCCACCACGCTCTATGTCCGCAACTACGGCGTGGTCAATCACCCCAGCGACAACAAAAAATTTGACAATGCCGGGAGCCGGCCGGTCAACGATTGTCTTTATTTCACCTACGGGAAGAAAACGGAGCGCAAGTGACCCGCCGGAAAAAAGTGACGGGAAACTCCGTTTGCGGGTTCCCGTCACCCGTTGACAGAGATTGAAAAATCCGTTCCGGCATGGTATATTTCTGAACAGTCAAAAAAACCGTATTTACCGGAGAAGATATGTCATTGCGATTTTTTAACACATTGTCCCGCCGGAGCGAAGAATTTGTGCCGCTGGCAGCCGGTCCGGTGCGGATGTACACCTGCGGTCCGACCGTTTACAATTTTGCCCATATCGGCAATTTCCGCGCCTATATGTTCGAGGATCTGCTGCGGCGGACCCTGGAGTATGCCGGTTACGAAGTGAAGCAGGTGATGAACCTGACCGATGTGGACGACAAAACCATCCGCGATTCCCGCGCCTGCGGTATGAAACTGACCGATTTCACCCGTCAGTACAAAGATGCGTTTTTTGCGGATCTCAAAACGCTGTCGATCGAACCCGCCGAGGTCTATCCGGCGGCAACGGATCACATTCCGGAAATGATCGCGCTGATCGAACGGCTGTTTGAAAAAAATCTGGCGTATCAGTCGGCGGACGGCTGTGTGTATTTTTCCATCGACCGTTTCCCCGGTTATGGCAAACTGGCCCATATCGACCGGGAAAATCAGATATCCGGGGTGCGCATCCGCAACGATGAATACGACAAAGACGCCGTGGCCGATTTCGCCCTGTGGAAAGCACGGGACGAGGCCGATGGCGATGTCTGGTGGGACAGTCCGTGGGGACCGGGACGGCCGGGCTGGCACATCGAATGCAGTGCCATGAGCATGAAATATCTCGGGGAATCCTTCGATATCCACACCGGCGGCATCGACAACATGTTCCCGCATCACGAAGACGAGATCGCGCAGAGCGAAGGGGCCACCGGCCACGAATGGGTGCGGTACTGGCTGCATTGCGCGCACCTGATGGTCAACGGGGAAAAAATGTCCAAATCGCTCGGTAATTTTTACACCCTCCGCGATCTGCTGGCCCGCGGCTGGAGCGGGCGGGAGATCCGCATGGTGCTGCTGGGGACACATTACCGCAAAAAACTCAATTTCACCTTCGATGCGCTTGAACAGGCCCGCGAAACCCTCAAACGGATCGACGGTACGGTGGTCCGGCTCCGGCAGGCCGGGGCGGCCGCCGATGCCCCGGAACTGGCGGAGATCCTCCGTATTGCGGATGAAGATTTCCTGAACGGGATTTCTGACGATCTCAATATTTCCGGATCGACAGCGGCTCTCTTTGAACTGCTGAAAGCCGCCAACCGTTTGCTCGATGCCAATGCTTTGAGTGCCGCCGGTGCGGCGGCGATCGTGGATATGCTGGCGAAGTTCGACCGCATTTTCGGCTGTTTCGATGTGGAACATGCGGCGGAACGGGTCGCCGCCGACGAATCCGCTCCGGCCGATGTTACCGCGTTGGCCGAGGCGCGTGCCGCCGCCCGCAAAGCCAGAGATTTTGCCGAATCCGACCGGTTGCGTGACGCGATCCGCGAAAAAGGTTATGTGATCGAAGATGCCCCCGGCGGGGCGTGGCGGCTCAAAAAGGCGTAGGCGGCAGGAATGGTTTGTCTTTCCTGCGGGTGCCGGATCGAAGGGGGACCGGATCTGTGTCCCCGGTGCGGAGCCGTTCTGGATTGGCCGGACCGGCCGGTGCCGCGGCCGCCGGAAGAAGTCCGCATGTGCTGCTGCCGGGTGGTGGCAGCCGTGCTGGCCGTGGTACTGTTGATCGTGACAGCAGTGTGGCTGTGGTTGAAGTGCGGAGAAAAGGGGATTGACCCGGAACATATAAAAAACGAAAGAGTGGAAAAATGAAAAAATGCTTGATCCTGATGATGGCGGTAATGGTTTCCATGGCGGTCGCCGCCGCCGAAAGCGTGGATGTCGGTTACTGGTTTGATTGCCCGGCGGAAATAAAAACGCAGGATGTCGAAGGCGTGCGTTTCGGCTTGCCCGTCAGTTCGGGGATGGGGGCGGTAAAAGGAGCGGAAGTCGCGCTTCTGCTGGCGGATACCGCCGAGATCTGCGGGGTGCAGTATTCGCTCCTCGGCATGAATCACGCCCGTTATCTCGATGGTTTGCAGTTGGGGTTCCTGAATCTGGTCAGCCGGAATATGAAGGGACTTCAGCTCGGATTTTTCAATCATTGCACCCGCGGCTGTTGGCAGATCGGGCTGGTGAATGTGGCGCACGAAGATGTGCCGTGGCAGATCGGGCTGGTCAATTACAATCCGTCCGGGTGGTTCCCCGTGACGGTGTTGTTCAATTTCAGCAAAGGCTGCCGTGAAAAAGGTTGCTGCCGGGCGGCTTGTGCTGAATAATTCCCGGTTTTGATCGGAGGAGCCGCGGTGCTGCACCGACTGCCGCTGTTGCCGGATCGTTTCTGCCGGCGGTTGGATGTATGGGCGGTCGTCGGTACGGCCGGCGGGATCCTCTGGACCGGATGCGGATGTTCCCCGTTGCTGCGGCTGATTTTTTCAGCAGTGGCGGCGGGGTTTGTTTTTATTCTGATGCCGTGGCGGCGCGGTGCGGCACTGTTGTTGTTTTTTCTGCTGGGCGCGGTGCTGACCTGTTGGCAGCGGCGGATCCCGGCGGATTCCTGCGAAGCAGTGTTGATGGCGCGTGATACCGGCGCGGCGGTCCAGGTCCGGATCACGGACCCCGGTTTGACCGATCTGCCGTTTCTGCCGCCGCCGGGTATGATCCGGGCGGAACTGCGGCGCGTGCAGTTGACGGGGGAACCGGCGGCACGGCCGGTTTCCGGCGATGTTTATCTGCAATTTTCCCGCGATGCCGGATGCCGGGTGCGTTACGGGGATATTTTGAACGCCGAAGGGATTTTTCTGCTGCCCCGGGATGATGGTATCATGTTGTCGGTCAACGGCGGTCCGCCGGAGTGGCAGCCATCCGGTACGGGCGGATTCCGGCATTATCTGCGGAGCCGGCGGGTGGCGGCGATGTTCCGGGTGGCGGCCGGGGATATTGCCGGATATGAACCGGGGATCATGGGACGGTTGTTGGCGTGGCGCGATATCATGGCACGCCGGTTGACCGGCGGACTGGAGCCGGTTGCCGTCAGGCGGGAGGCCGCCGCGCTGTTTTTCGGATGCCGCAGCGGTATCGACCGGGCGGCACAGGCGTCTTCGATCCGTTCCGGTACGATCCATCTTTATTCGGTCAGTGGCCTGCATGTGGGGATATGGGGCTGTCTGCTGCTCTGGTGCTGTCGCGGATTGCCGTACCGGTGGCGTTACCTGGTGCCGCCGCTGCCGTTGCTGGCGTATGTACTGACGACCGGTGCCAATCCGCCTGCTCTGCGGGCATGGGGCATGCTGACCGTCTGGTCATTGCTGCGGGCATCGCTGCTGTGGATGCCGGGAACGGCGGTACTGGCATGGACCGCGGTGGTGCTGTTGTGGCTGAATCCGGCCTCCATCGCCGATGCCGGATTCCTCTATTCATTCACCATTACCGGTATGCTGCTGTTGCTGGGGGAACAGCGCGATGGATCCGGGGGCCGTTATGATCCCCTGCCGTTGATGCCGGTATCGCCGCTCCGCGACCGGATGGTCCGGCGGATCTGTTGGCGGAGCCGGTTGATCGCGGTCCCGGCAGCGGTGCTGACCGCATTTCTGGGCGGTCTGCTGATATCCGGGACCATCAGAGGTGAATTTTTCTGGGCCTCCATTCCGGCCAATCTGCTGTTGGTGCCATTTGTTTTCTGGCTGTTTCCGCTGGCGGCGGCCAAAATTCTGGTGGGATTCGGTTGGCTGGATACCCTGCTGGCGGCGGTATTGTCCGGTATGTGGCGGGTGATGGATGGCGTGGTCACATTCATGGCCGGATGGGACTCCGGGTGGGGATGTAACCCGCAATGGTGGCAGGTGATATTGTTTTACAGCGGTCTGGCGGTCCTGCTGCTGCCCCGGGCCGGATGGCGGTTCCGGTTGGGCGGTGCCGGGATGTCTCTGCTGGTTTTGGGGTCGATCGGGGTGGCCGGTCTGACTGCCGGGCCGGCGATCTTTTTCAGCGTGGGCGGCGGATCGGAAATGCCATTGTTCGCGGTGGCGGATACCCGGGCCCGGCTGGGGTGCGTGGTCAATGCCCCGCACCGTGGATCGGTGGCGGCGGCGGTTGCTTTTTTACAACAGCGGGGTATAGTACAGGTGGCGGAATTTCAAGTCAGTGCGCCGCGGCTCGGTTCCATCAGAGCTCTGCGGACATTGACCGCGCGAATGCCGGTCATGCCGATGGTATTGCCGCCGCACGACCGGTACGATCACCGTTTCCGGGCGGAATTGGCGGAATTGGTCGGTGAAGGGGCGGCGATCGTTTTTGCTCCCGCCGGAGGATTGGTGACGGTGGAGCGGGATTCGTTCCATTACCGCAATCCGGCCTCCGGGGTGACGGCATCGGCGGTGTGGCGCGATGGTTGCTGGGAAATAAAATTCATGGAAAAATGTTTCCGGATCAAGCCTGTCGGAAGCAGTATTCCGGAGTGTTATATTTATGAGTGAAAAACTGAATATTTGTCATGTCATTACCCGGATGATCGTTGGCGGGGCGCAGGAAAACACCCTGTCGACCATATTGGATCATGTCCGGCGCGGGCATCGGGTGACATTGGTCACGGGGCATTCGCCGGGGCGCGAAGGGGAATTGCTGGCACGGGTCCACGAAAGCGGATTCGAGCTGGAGATCGTGCCGGAACTGGTGCGGGAATTGTCGCCCCTGACCGATTGGCGCGCGTATGGCCGGTTGAAACGGTTTTTTGCCGGAAAAAAATTTGATGTGGTCCATACGCACACCTCGAAAGCCGGTATCATCGGGCGTCTGGCGGCATCCGCCGCCGGGGTCCCGGTGGTGGTCCACACCGTCCACGGACAGGCATTTCACCGGGCGGAAAAATGGTGGCGCAACCGGTTGTTCATCGCCGCGGAAACATGGGCGGCGCGCCATTCCGACCGGATTTTTGCCGTTGCCCAGGCGATGATCGATCAATGTGTCGAAGCGGGCGTCGCCCCCCGGGACCGTTACCGGGTGGTTTACAGCGGAATGGCGATTGACCGTTTTCTGCAGGCGGAGCCGGACTTGGCATTACTCCGGCAATACGGCATTCCCGATGGGGCCAAAGTGATCGCCACGCTGGCGCGGCTGCAGCCGCAAAAAGGCTATGAATTTGTTATGCCGGCCGGTATCCGGGTGGCGGAAGCGGACCCCACGGTGCATTTTCTGCTGATCGGTGATGGTATCTGGCGGGAACGGCTGCAGGCCGAAGCGGCGGCCGCCGGGCTGGCGGACCGGTTTCATTTTGCCGGTCTGATCGCGCCCGATGAAGTGCCGCGGCATCTGGCATCGGTGGACATGCTCTGGCATTTATCGTTGCACGAAGGGCTGCCGCGGTCTGCGGTACAGGCCTTGGGGTGCGGCAAACCGGTGATCGGATTCCGTCTGGATGGGACCCCCGAAGTGGTGATCGACGATGAAACCGGTTATTGCGCCGCATTCGGAGATGTGGACGAAGTGGTGCGCCGGAGTTGTGCCGTGCTGAACGATCCGGCGTTGGCGGAACGGCTGGGGGCCGCCGGCAAAATTCTGGTTTCCGGCCGGTTCCGCGAAGAATTGATGGGCGAGATCCTGGAACGGGAATACCGGGAACTGGTGGACAGTGCACGCCGCCGGAACGGCGCGGCGTAACGGTCAGTCGCGGCTCCAACCGGCGGTGATGCCGGCCGGGAGTTCGCGCCCGGTGGATTCCGGAATGGACATTTCCGAGGTGGTGATGGTACCGGCTCCGAGGCATTGCCGGAGCATCCGTTCCAGCACCAGCGGGGTGAATCCCGGCGAATGGCACGACAATTCCACGCGGCACGGCCCCTGCGGTTCCAGCATGTCGCGGCAGGCCTCCAGCGGGCGCGGCAGATCGTCTTCGATCTTCCACACCTGACCGCTGCTGCCCCGCCCGAATGTCGGCGGATCGAGCGCGATCAGCCGGTAACGGGAGCCGCGGCGGAGTTCCCGTTTGACGAATTTGATGACATCATCGGCGATCCAGCGGATTCGGTCCGGCACATCGGGATTGATGGCAAGATTCTGCCGTCCCCATTCGATCATGCCGCGGGAGGCATCGAGGTGACAAACCGCCGCACCGCCGCGTGCCATTGCCATGGAGCCGACACCGGAATACGCAAAAAGATTCAGTGCTTTGACATCCGGTCCCCAGGATCGCAGCAATTTTTCAAAATCAGCCCAGTTGCGGAACTGTTCGGCAAAAAATCCGAGGTGGCCGAAATTGGTGGGCTTGATCGTCAGGGCAAAACGGCCCCATTCCGCCAGCCAGCTTGCGGGGACCTCCCGACGCCATTCCCAGCGGCCGCCGCCGGAACTGTTGCGGTGAAAGACCCCGTCGGCCCGTGACCATTCGGATTCATTCAGAGTGGGTTTCCAGAACGCATTGAGGGCAGGACGGATCAGCCGGTACGGACCGACGGCTTCCAGTTTTTGCAGATTGCCGCTGTCCAACAGCCGGTAGGGGAGGATTTTTTCCATTATGCTGATTCCTTCTGCCCGGCCCGGTAAACGATCTTACCGCTGATAACGGTCATCAGCGGGCGGTTGGTTCCACATTCATAAAATGCCAGGTCGGCGCGTTTGTTCGGCAGCAGCATGCCGCGGTCCGTCAATTCAAGATGGAGTGCCGCGTTGCGGGTGACCGTGGCCGCCGCCTGAAGATTGGTCAGATGCCCGGAGCTCATCAAACTGTGCCAGCCGGAATCAAGCATGGTGGTGGTCCCAGCCAGTTTGCGCTGGGCATCCTGCGAGAATCCGTCAACCACATGGATCCGGGACGGGCCGATGCAGTATTCCCCGTCCGGCATACCGGCCGCCATGGTGCAGTCGCTGATGCCGATGATCTGATTGGCCGGTTTGCAGCGGCACGCCAGATCGACCATGCGCGGATGGACATGCCGCCCGTCGATGATGATTTCCACCGTCACCCGGTTGTCGGTCAACGCCACATTGGACAATGTCAGGTCGCGCTGGTGCATGGATGGCATACCGTTGAAAAGATGGGTGCAGTGGCGGGCCCCGGCATCAATGGCGCGGAGGGTCTGGCGGTCATTGGCCACGCTGTGCCCCATGGAGGGACACACGCCGGCGGCGCAAAGGAGTTCCACCAGTTCTTCCGCTTCTTTCAATTCCGGAGCGAATGTCATTACTTTGATTTTGCCGTTTCCGGCGGCGATCAGTTCCCGGGCGAATCCCAGGTCGATAGGCAGAATGGCCGAGGCATCCTGCGCGCCCTTTTTCTTGGGATTGATGAAGGGGCCCTCCACATTGATCCCCACCGGAATGGCACCGGGGACCGGCTGATCGAGCAAGGTTGACAGCAAATGCAGATTTTCCAGCATCCGGTCGCGCTGATCCGCCACCACCGTCGGGACAAAAGCAGTCACGCCCCGCTCCGCCAGCATCCGGCTCATGGCATCGATCCGGTTGGGGGAATCGGCTACGGATGAACAATCGAAGCCGCCCGCTCCGTGGATGTGGGAGTCGATAAAGCCCGGCGTGGCGTACGCGCCGGGGATATGGATCTCCTCCACCCCGGATTCCCGGGTGAAACTGGATTCCCCGCCCAACGCAACGATGCGGTCGGATTCGCAGAGAATGGCCGCATTGTTGATTCTTTTATCCGGTGTCAGCAGGTATTCGGCAAGAAAGAGGGTGCGTTTTTTTTTCACGACAGGACTCCGTTCCGGCGCACTTTCCAGTTGCGCTGTCTGGCGCATTCGTACAAAAGGATGGTCGCCGCGGTGGCGACATTCAACGAATCGATTTTTCCCAGCATCGGGATCCGGACCGGCAGATCGGCATCTTTCATCCACAATTCGGAAAGTCCGTATTGCTCGGTCCCCACCACGATCGCCACCGGCCCGGTCAGATCCACCTCGGTATGCAGACAGGTGGCGTGGGGGGTGGCCGCCAGCATCCGGATGCCGTTGCGCTTGAGCCAGTC
>JAFQLP010000096.1 GCA_017414565.1 Lentisphaeria bacterium
ACCACTTCCGGAAACAGAGCGATCCGGCGGGCCACATGATCGAATCCGCCATCCCGCCGGGGCTGTACCCGCACTTCGATCTGGGCGCGCACTTTGGTATCGCAGAGTGCCTCGCGGTTGACGATGGCGGTGTATCCGCGGATGATCTTGCTTTCTTCCAGTTCTGCCATGGCAGCGGCGATCGTTTCCGGGTCACTGCCGATCCGGATGGCTATTTCTTCGACCGGGGTACGGGCGTTTTCCGTAAGAATGCGGAGAATTTTCTGTTTCAACATATCATATCCTTTCCGTCAAAAGATCCGTCACTTTTCCGTCAATTATGTAACGGCATTATTATGAAGTTATCTCATCATAACAGGCCACAGAAAAGCCCAGATCCATCCATTGTAAATAAAACTGTCGAGAACATCGAATACACCACCCATACCGGGGATGTAATTGCCGGAATCTTTGATGTCAACAGACCGTTTGAGGGCCGATTCGGTGAGATCGCCGAAGAAACTTCCGATTGCCAGCACGACCGCTATGGTCAGGATCTTCCACCAATGGAGGTTTTCGGAAAAAAAGTCACAACAGAAAGAGATGATGAATGCCACCAGCACCGAGGCGAAGATCCCGCCGAAGAAACCCTCCCATGATTTTTTCGGACTGACTTTCGGCATGATCTTGTGGTTGCCGCCGGGCAGGAACCGGTTGCTCAAAAGTCCGAAAACATACCCGCCGGTGTCCATGGCTTTGGTCACCAGAACCAGGAAAAGAAAGTTATACGGCCGGTGCGGAAAAGGCTTTATCGCCGGAAAAGCGATGATCAGGGGAAAATAGATCAGCAGCAACAGATAGACCGTGCCGATGGTGGGAAACAGGGAGCGGAGCAGTGCCGCTTTGTCCTGGCAGTAGATCAGCGGGATCATCATGAACAGCGGTAGTGCCATGATCAGGAACATTATCATTGCCGCCGCCGGAAAAACACGCTCGAAGTGGTAGGCCGCAATGATCGCTCCGACCGCGCCAATGGCAGTCCGCCGCATGACCGGAAAACCCAATTTTTCCACGATCTGCACGAATTCGTGGGTGAGAAGCATGATTGCTCCGGTCGAAACCACAGCAAAGATCCACCAACCGGCCGGCTGCCAGAACAGCATCAGAAAAAAGATCAGCAACAGCAGCGGAAAACTGATAATACGGAATTTGAACATGAAAATATTTCCTTTGGGTTACAG
The DNA here is from genome assembly GCA_017414565.1 of Lentisphaeria bacterium. GTDB lineage: Bacteria > Verrucomicrobiota > Lentisphaeria > Victivallales > Victivallaceae > RGIG1931. The sequence goes on from JAFQLP010000096.1 coordinate 1,221, forward strand.
GGATGATTCGTTGATTGCTCCGAACCGGCGGTCACGCCGGTTGAATTGTTCAATGGCACACACCAGATCATTCCGGTCGAAATCGGGCCAGAGAACATCGGTCACATAAAGTTCGGTATAGGCAAGCTGCCACAACAGAAAATTGCTCAAACGCAATTCGCCGCTGGTCCGGATCATCAGATCCGGGTCGGGAATTTCCGGATCGTACAGATATTGACGGAAAACAGTTTCATCCATCTTTTCCGGATCGAGACGGCCGGCCGCGGCATCGGCGGCGATTTTTCCGGCGGCATCGGTCAATTCGGCTCTGCCGCCATAATTCAGTGCCAGCACAAGTGTCTGGGCGGTATTCTGACGGGTCTTTTCCACCGCATTCAAAAGTTTGCTCCGGACCGGTTCCGGCAGGCCTCCGGTCCGGCCGATCGTTTTGAGCCGCACCCCATCGTTGATCAGTTTTTCCAATTTACTGTCAAGAAAATGCGACAGAAGCGACATCAGTGCGCCCACTTCTTCGGCGGGTCTTTTCCAGTTTTCCGTGCTGAATGCGTAGAGTGTCAGATATTCAACACCAAGATCCCGGGCCGCTTGAGTCACCCGGATCACAGCATCGGCACCGGCCCGGTGACCATCGGTACGCGGATGGAGCCGTTTTTTGGCCCAGCGGCCGTTTCCATCCATGATGATCGCAATGTGGCGCGGTATGTTGAGTTGTGTTTTTTCAGACATCATTTTTCAAAAATCACAGCCTCCACAGCGGCACAGAAAGCATGATAGACCGGCAGATGCAGTTCCTGGATCTTGAATACTTCGGTTGCCGGTACATCGATCACCAGATCCGCATAGGGGACACATTTTCCGGCTTTGGCACCGGTGAGCAATACGGTGGTGATGCCCATCTGCCGGGCCACCATGAATGTGCGGCGGATGTTGCCGGCATTGCCGGAACAGGTGATACCCAGTACGATATCACCGGATCTGCCGAGGGTGTGCAGTTGTTGGGCATACACCAGTTCCGGATCGACATCGTTGGCAAAAGCGGAGAGATAACCGGGGTGGGAAAGCAGCGAAATACAGCGAATCCCCTGCTGCAGTTTACGGCCCGTTTCCAGACCTTCATCACCATAGAGTTCTGCCAGTTGTGCGATTTCAGATTCCGGCAGGGGTCGGCGGCTCAAAAAACCTTTAATAAGTTCACCGGCAATGTGTTCTGCATCGGAACCACTGCCACCGTTCCCGGCTGTGAAAATCGTTCCACCGGCACGGATGACACGGCAGGATGTTTCAATGACTTCCCGCAATTTCGGCACTGTCGGGGCCAATGCCGGGTAGCGCGTTTCCAATTCAATCAGAATCTGTTCCATTTTCTTCCCTGAACTGTGTTGTAAATCCGGAAGGCAGTTCCGTCCGTTTTTTTAATGTAATGCAGGAAACGACAAAATCAATACCCGGTTTGCCGGAAAGAAAAAAACACGCCGGAGCAACGAAAAAAAGTGCTGTAAAACTTGACGGAAACCGGTTCACACGCTATTGTTTTATAAGTATTGATGTTTCAGATGCCGTATTGTGGTAAAAAATAAACACGGAAGGACAAGAAAATGGATTATCCGAAATTTATCGAAAACGAAGCCCAGCTGGATGAACTTCTTTCGCTGCCGGATCAGGGTCTTATCGACTTCATGAAGAACCTCGAAGGCGATATTGCCATTCTGGGTATCGGCGGCAAGATGGGCCCGACCCTCGGCCGTCTGGCCGTCAATGCCATCCGCGCAGCCGGTGTCAAAAAAGACGTGTACGGTGTTTCCCGCTTCAGCAATGCGGAAGCGCGCGCCAATCTCGAAGCCTGGGGCGTGAAAACCATTTCCTGCGACCTGATGAACCGCGAAGAAGTCGCCAAACTGCCGGATTTCCCGAACATCATCTACATGGCCGGTCGCAAATTCGGTACGGACGGTTCCGAGGAATTGACTTGGGCCATGAACGTGATCGTACCGGCCATCGTCGGAGAACGGTTCCGCAACAGCCGCATCACGGCTTTCTCCACCGGTTGTGTCTATCCGCTGGTTGGTGCCAACACCTGCGGTTGCACCGAAGAAACGGTTCTGGAGCCGATCGGCGAATACACCCAGAGCTGTCTGGGCCGGGAACGGGTGTTCGGCTACTGCTCCAAAGCCTACGGCACCAAAGTGCTGCTTTTCCGCCTCAACTACGCGATCGATATGCGCTATGGCGTGCTGCATGATATCGGCCGTCAGGTGCTGGCCGGCGAACCGGTGGTCAACTCGGTTGGTCACTTCAATGTGATTTGGCAGGGCGATGCCAACCGCATTGCGCTGATGTCGCTGATGCAGGCCGATTCCCCGGCGGTTCCGCTGAACGTTACCGGTCCGGAAATGATCAGCATCGAATACATCGCTGAACGTTTCGGCAAACTGATGGGCAAAGAAGTGACCTATTCCGGTGTCAGTGCCGACCGCTGCTATCTGAACAATTCCTCCAAGGCGATGCGGCTCTACGGTTATCCGCGGGTGTCGCTGGATCAGATGATCGATTGGCAGGCGGCGTGGTTGATGAAAGGCGGCCGTTCCCTCGGCAAGCCCACCCATTTTGAAGTCAACAACGGCAAATTCTGATCGTGAACAAGTTCCGGTATCTTGCCGCGGCCGCGGTTTTGCTGCTGGCATGCTGCTCCGGGTGCCGTTCCACTGCCTGGTATCAGGAAAAGGCGGTGGAACGGGCGCGTGAGTACGCGCTGGAAAACACCCCGCTGACGATCGCTCAGGAAGCACACATCCGCACCTGCGATCCGGTTTTGCTGGGGGAACCGCTGTTCGGCGGCAGCAGCGGCATAGCGGCCGCCGGGGCCCGCAACCAGATCTGCGTAACATGGCTGTTGCCGGATACGGACGGGGAATATTGCATGGTCTTCGGGGTCAGTACCGGGCGGATGATCGACTGGTACCCGGAACAGTTGATCCGCAAGCGTTTTCCCGAACCGGATCAGGTGCGGCTGAAAGCCGTCGTCAAAGGACGGGAATACGCGAAAAACAATCTTTTTGCCGATATTTCGGCGAGCGAGATGGTGCGGGTGCGCTTTGCCGAACCGGAAATGATCCGTACGGATTTTCCGATTTTCCGGGATCTTAAAGGATCACCGGAAAAGACCGGATCGGCGGCCGGGCAGATCCAATTTTCGCTGGTCTGGCGGGCCGATGACCCGTCACAGCGTGTTTTTGTTGCCGGTTATTTGAGCCGGGAGGGGATTTTGAGTTCGTTTACGCCGGGGATCGGCGGCCGGATTCCGTTGACTGAATTGAATGCGGCAACGGTACCCGTAAAGTAAGGATATTGCAACATGCGCAGTATGACCGGTTTCGGTAAAGGGGAAGCGGTTTTTCCGGATGGTGCCGTGCTGACGGCTGAAGTGTCGTCGGTCAATCGCAAACAGTTTGAGCCGCGGTTTTCGCTTCCGTCTGAATACAATGGTCGGGAAGTGGAATTGCGGAAACGGCTCGGCGAAGTGATCAGCCGCGGAGCCGTGTCGTTGCGGGTGGTGCGTTCCGGCACGCCTGCCGCCGGGCATGTAAATGTGGAAATGCTCGAAGGTTTGGCCCGGGTATGTATGGACCTGCGGAAGCGGCTCGGATTGACGCCGGATTTCGATGCGGCATCGCTGCTGTCCGTTCCCGGTGTGATGAATGGCTCCGGTGACGCGGCGGAAGCCGACGACAGTCTGCTGATGACCGCCGTGGACCGGGCTTTGGCGGCATTTCTGGAAATGCGCACGACCGAGGGCGAGGCATTGGCTGCGGATCTGGCCGGTCGGCTGGCATTGCTGGAAGATCTGCTGGACCGGATAGAACCCCACGCCGCCGGTATCCATGATACGATCCGGAACCGGTTGATGGACAAACTGAAAGAGGAAAATCTGCCGGTTAATCCGGAGGATGAACGGTTTTTGAAAGAAATGCTGTTTTATGTTGACCGGTCGGATGTTACCGAAGAGATCACCCGGCTTCGCAGTCACTTTGCCCAGTTCCGCGATTTTCTGAATGAAAAAGATAAACCGGTCGGCCGGGGAATGGATTTTCTGGTGCAGGAAATGTTCCGCGAAATCACCACCCTCGGCAACAAAGCCGGTACCGGGCCGATATCGAAACAGGTCGTTACATTCAAAACGGAATTGGAAAAGGTACGGGAGCAGATACAGAATGTCGAATAACCAGATGGTGTGCAAGAGCTGCCCGGAAGCGGCAGCCGATATCGATATGCAGGATTTGGTTGCCAAACTGGAAGCCAGTTACGCCGACCGGATCGGTGTCAATCTGGCGGAAACCTATAATCTGCCCGGTCAGGCGGAAGTCGAACGGTTGATCGACCGCCTGCTGGAGGTCATTTTCCCCGGATTTTCTTCATCGCCCCGTCACCGGGAATCGCTGAATGCCGAAACCACGGTGCTGTTGGTTGAGTTGAAAGAAGAACTGTTGAGCCAGATCTCCCGGGCCATGCGGTTCGGATGCAGCAGCGGCTGTTGCGGGGAGTGTGAGTGGACCCAGCGGGGTTCCGCTGCAGTAAAAGCACTGTTCGCTGCCCTGCCGGATATCCGCGCGCTGATGAAATTCGATGTCCAGGCGGCTTATGACGGAGACCCGGCGGCGGTATCGCTGGACGAGATCATTCTGTCGTATCCGTGCATCAAAGCGATCACCATTCAAAGATTTGCCCATGTCCTTTATCAGTACGGTACGCCGCTGATCCCGCGGTTGATGACCGAATACGCCCACTCTGCCACCGGGATCGACATTCACCCGGGTGCCAAACTGGGGCGCGGGGTCTTTATCGACCACGGTACCGGGGTGGTGATCGGTGAAACTGCCGTGATCGGTGATTTTGTCCGCATTTATCAGGGGGTGACGCTGGGTGCGCTGTCGTTTCCGACCGATGCCCATGGGGTGGCGATCAAGGGCTGCAAACGGCATCCCACGGTCGGCAACCATGTCACCATCTATGCGGGAGCCACCATTCTGGGTGATATCACCATCGGTGAAAATTGCGTGATCGGCGGTAATGTCTGGCTGACCGAGGATCTGCCGGCCGGGACCCGTATCATTGCTCTGCCGCCGGAACAGCAGAAAAAACAGCGTTCCGGCAAGCCGCGCACATAAGCAGGGGTTGCCGTTGGATACTTGCACTGCATCCGAAAATATGATGGAACCAAGTTTGAATCAGGATGATACGGTAGTAAGCCGGTATCATGCGGTCCGGCAGATGATCGATGCCGCGGCGATCGATGTCGGCAGAGATCCGCTGTCGGTGAATCTGTTATCGGTGAGCAAAACATTTCCGGCTTCGGATATCCAAACGCTTTACCATGCCGGGGTCCGCGCTTTCGGAGAAAACCGGATCCCGGAGTTGGAATCCAAAGCGGCGCAACTGCCGGGAGATATCGAATGGCACTTCATCGGTCAACTGCAGGCAAACAAAGTCCGCCGGGCAGTCCGTCTGGCCGCCTGCATCCATTCGGTGGATTCGCTGGCTCTGCTGGAACGGATCGACCGCATTGCCGGCGAAGAAAACCGTTGTCCCGGTATTTTTATTGAAATCAATTCGGGCGAAGAATCCAAAAGCGGCTGTCACATTTCAGAAGCACCGGAACTGGTCCTGCGTGCCGCCGGTATGGCGCATGTAAAACCGCTCGGGCTGATGACCATGAGTGCCGCCGATGCAACCGAAGCTGAACAGTTCCGGACATTTGAAAAATTGGCCGTTTTACAGCGTGAATTGGCGGCAAAAGGCGTTTTTCTGCCGGATCTTTCCATGGGTATGAGCGGCGATTTCAAGGCCGCTATCGCCGCCGGTTCCACCTGGGTCCGCATCGGTACCGCCATTTTCGGCGGCCGGTCGTGATCCCGGCAGGACCGGGGTGTTCCGGTCGGATCAATCGTCTGCGTTTGCGCCCAGAAAATGATTGCCCATGGCACAGACGGTCGGCATTTGGCCCGGCCAGCGGATGGTTTTGCTGATGCCCGGGAAAAGATCGAATGCATTATCCGGCACATCGCTCCGTCCGTCCGTATCCAGACAGCATTTCCAAACAAACTGATCGGAAACAAGCGTCAGCCGACCGTCTTTGAGGGTCATTTTCACCTCCGGCGAAACGGGGATATCCATATCTTTGAAGCGTTCCGCCAGGAGCCGGTGACAGGCGATTTCTTCACCCTGACCGTCGTAGAGAATGGCAAAAACACCGTTTTGCCGGAATCCGGCAGTTTCCCATTCGCTCCGGGAAAAGCGCGCGATCTCGGAGGAACTGTTTGCCGCAAGATCCACCCGGATCCGGCGGTCCTGCGCCAGACCGCCGCTGACACGGAATATCCCGTAACGCAGTGTTCCCTGCCAGGTGCCGCTGCTATCGTTCACGCCGTAGATGACAACATCATTGCCCTGCAGAGTAGCTACGACCGCTTTTTCCGCAAACGCGCGTCTGACCGGGTGGAATGCCAGTTTCCGCCGCCGGCGGTAATCAATGATCGCCCAACTGTTGGTGGTCGGCCATGAGTCGTTGAACATCCAGAAGATCGCCGCGGCCGAGGAATACATCCGGCGGCGGTAATTGTAAACATATTCCTCAAGTCCCTCCGCCTGAAGGATTCCCGATACAACTGCGTATTCTTCCAGCGACATTTTGAGCGCATCTTTTCCGGTCCATAGCGTGACCGTTGCGTAACCGTGGCCCAGGCCACCGTAAACCGTGTCGCGGCGGGCAAATGTGTTGTCATGGTGATCCCACGAAAAAGACCGCACGAACCGTTCGTTTTCCGGCAGGAATTCTTTGAGCGTGGGAATGGTCGATGCCCCGAGAACACCGCCTTCATTGGGGAAACGGTCGATATGTTCGCGGTATTGCCGGAAATCGGTCCCGCCTTGGGTCTCCAACGCCACCTTCCAGGGATGCTGATCGCCGCAGGTCGGGTCATTCGGATGTTTGCCGTCCGGCGATAGCGGCGAGCTGGCCCAGTAAAATATCTGGGGCGCATGTTTACGGACGATGTTTTTCAGATAATGATGGAAAATGGCATGGTCGTTCCAGCCGGTGCGGCTTGCCGGATACCAGTCCCAGTTGCCCAGATCCAGTTCATTGTTGCCGCACCACACCGCCATCGATGGGTGATGGTTGAGGGCCCGGACGACATATTCCGCTTCGGCACAGACATTTTTGACAAATGCCGGGTCTTCACCCGGATATTTGGCGCAGGCAAAGACGAAATCATGCCAGATAAGGATACCCGCTTGGTCACAGGCCCGGCAGAACCCCTCCGGCATATAAACGCCACCGCCCCAGATCCGCAGCAGATTGAAATTCGCTTCCACCGCAATATCAACCAGTTCACCGTAACGGCAGTCATCGACTTCGCTGTAATAAATATCCGCCGGTACCAGATTGCCGCCTTTGCAGAAAACCGGCCGGTCATTGACGCACAGGATGAAATACCGACCCGTTTCCGGATGCGGCGATTGATCGACCGTGATCTTGCGGACCCCGAATGTGCGGGTAAATGTCGTTCCGGCAAATTCAATATCCGCCGTGTAAAGGTACGGTTCACCACACCCGCGCGGCCACCACAAACGGGGATTTTCAAAATCAAGCGAAATTTCACAAACCGTTTTTCCCGAGGGGATCAGAAAATCCTGCCGGATATTTTTGCCGTTTTCCCGGATCGTAACACCGAGCGTCGTATGACGGACTTCATCACGGCTGTTCCACGCATCCGCGGAAACCTTGATCCTGACCGATTTCAAATCGTCCGATACCAGCGCAGAAAGCGATACCAGCCCGGCAAGTACATCCGGATCATATTCCAGAGAAACATTCCCCAGAATACCGATATTCTGAAGCCGCGGGTGCCAGTCCCAGCCGCTTTGATATTGCGGCTTTCTCAACCAGTTCCGCTTGGTCATCCACGCAATGTCCGGAGCCGCCGGATTGTATTTTCCGTAATGATCCGAATAAGCAAACATCCCGCTTTCAAGGACGATCACCAGCGTGTTGCCGCACGGTTTCAACTTGCCCGAAACATCCACACGCGCAGGATAAAGAGAATTTTCCGTTACCGCGATCTCTTCACCGTTGAGCCAGATCCGGGCAATCGTTTCAAGCCGTTCAAAAAATAAGTGAGCCGTACCGGAAACCGCCTCTGCCGGGGCATCAAATGTCCGGCGGTATATCCAGAAACATTCCTCCACCCAGCGGGCTTTAAGACTGTTTCCGGCAAAATTCGGGTCATCAAGCAATCCGTTCTTCTCAAGTACCCGGTGGATCGGTGACGGCACATCCGCCTCCATAAGCCGCCGCCCGGCCGCCGGTTCCAACTGCGAAAATTCTTCGTAAACACTTATATGATTCCCCTCCGCATAGGTCAGGGTCCAAGTTCCATTCAACGATAAAACATTTTTCACAGTTTCATCTCCATAAAATTGATTGTCACCCGAAATAAATATATTCTTCCATCTCCACATTTCAAGGCCGCGTGGCGGCTTCAGTATGTCGCGCCCGCCTCGTTGGGCGGGCTTGATCGGGCCCGTGCGACGGCTTCAGTATGTCGCGGGCTCCCGTTAGTCGCCCTTGATCGGGGCCGTGCGACGGCCGGCGAAATGTCGCGGCGGCTTCGCTCGCCTTGATCGAGGGGTGGCCCAACGAGGCCACCCCTACACATTTTAAAAATATATTCACTTAAAGAATATTTTTCCCCTCCGCCTCCCT
>JAFQLP010000097.1 GCA_017414565.1 Lentisphaeria bacterium
ACGGCTTCGGCCATCACCGGATTGGAGGTCGTGATCTTGACATCGGTATTGTAGGTCGTTTCATCCACAACCGCCGCCGCGGAACCGGCGCAATGACCAACGACCTTGACCGTCGGCGCACCCGTCAGAAAAGCCTCGGTGCAGACCGGCGACCCCCAGGTGGTCACGATAACATCGTACCCGACGGCCATTTTGGGCCAATCCGGATTGGTCAGATCGCCATCGGCCGCCGGAATATCGACTTCAAAACCGTATTCCGCCGCTTTCTTTTCGCAGACCTCGTTCCAGAACATCTTGGTCAAACGCTGACTCGCAGTCATGAACAAAATCTTTTTCGCCATTTTTTCTCCCTTTGTTTTTGGTCCGTTTTTTGTGACGGCATCAACTGTCGTATCTCACAAATATAACATCCAAAATGTAGCACATCGAAGCAGAAAAATCAACCGTTCCAGCCACGAAAAAACATTTTTTCCTTACGCCGTACCGGTAATCCGGAAAATCAGCTGCTCCATCACCATCCGCGGATCGCCGCCGCTAACCAGCTGCCGGTTGGCGGTCATGACCGCATCCAGTGCAGCCGTCAACGCGGGGCCGTTGAACCGGGCCGCCGCTTCACACATTTTGAACGCCCGGTACGGATGCATTTTCAGCAGGGGATTATCGGGATGCGCCGCCCGCACCGACTCCGGCAGTTGGTCAAAGGTCCGCGGATGCACCCGTTCCACGCCCAATTCCTGCATCGCCAGCAGGGTTTTCACCATGCCCTGAAATTCCCGGGACACCATCCCCAGCACCGCGATCTCCGCTTCGCCCTGCCGCAACAGCAGATCCAGCAGCAGCAACGCCTGCTGCGGGTCGCGCGCGGTCAGAGCCCCGGTAAAATCCCATCCCATCGCTTCCGGGGTGCGGCTGCAGATCGCCTGACAATCCGCCAGCGTGATCTCGGTGGCATCGCCGACATAGCAGATCAATTTTTCCACCTCCCGCTGAACGGTCTCCGAATCCGATCCGATCAATTCTTCGATATAACGCACCGCATCGGGCCGGACCTGTTTCCCGGCCTCGCGGCACAGATCGCTGATCTTCAGGCGGCGGCCTTCGGCAAAATTCCGGTCGGAACTCCGCCCCCGCTGGAACATGATCACTTCCGCCCCGGCATTTTTCAACGCCTTGGCAAAACTTTTCCGCAGATCCAGTCCCGGTCCGTTGATCAGGATGGTCTGTTCCGGCGGCAATTCCGTCAACAGGGCATCGGCCAGTTCCGCCGCCGCCCCCTTCCCTTTGTACGCCTCGCACAAAGCCGGAAAAAAAGCAAAATTACGCAGCCAGATGATCTGATGATCCGCCAGAAACGGCGGTGTCCGCATGGCCGACAGCATCCGGGTGACGGCATCGGCAAAATGGATCGCATCGCCGTCCGCCGCAATGATCTCCATGGCCGGATCGTTATCGGGTTCGCCGCCGCAGAAACCGGCGGCCAATTCCCGCGCTTTCGCCTTGACCGGAAAATCATCATCTCCGCTGATGATCCAAAGTTTTCCCATATCCTGCCTGTTCCTTATTCTTTCTGCTCCGCAGCCACAGTCTGCCGGATCGCCTGCCGCCGATACCATTCCGGCAGTGCCCAGCAGACGATCCCCGCCGCCAAAAGTGCCAGTGCCAGCACCGGTGCCGCCATCCGCAACGGCAGCAGACTGCCCCGGCTGATCAAATCCGGATGCCGTTCATTCACCAGCAGTGTGACGACCGCCAGACTGCCGCACAACGGCAATACCGCCAGCGTACTCCAACTCATCGGGATCTCCAGCACCGGCAGAACCAGACAGATCGGCAGCAGCGAACAGACCGCCACCGATGCCGCCGCCGCCGCATACACCCGGCAGAACCATTGCCCCCCCAGGTCGTCATGCTCCTGCGACACCGCCGCCGTCAGCACGATGAACAGCGGCAGCAGCAGCAGCAATCCGAATTCCGCCGCCGGTCCGATCAGCAGCCACAGTGCCGCCATCAGGCCGCTCAAAGCGAAACGCCGGGTCATCGGGTCCTCCACCCGGCCCCGCACCACAGCAAAGACCGCAAATGTTATCAGCGGAAAATAGGGCAATGCCACCGATACCAGAATCGCAAACGGCTGCTGCCGGTAGAGCATGAACCAGTCGCCGGCCTGAAACTGCAGCCGCATCACTTCGCCCACCGCCTGCAGGCAGCCGGAAAAGGATATGCCCCGGTTCAAATCGGCCAGCACCACCGGCAGACAGAACGGCACACAATAGACGGCCGCGCCGATCAGAAATGCCGTCAGATGCTGCCAGCAGCATTCCCGCCGCCAACGCCCGTCATGCAGCAGAAACGGGATCATCATCACCATCACCGTCAACTGGGTCGGTAATCCGCCGCACCATGCTCCGGCAAAAAACAGCAAATAAAAACCGAAATAATTCCCGAACCGCCGCCGCTCCGGCTCCCGGCAGCAGACACAGAATGCCAGCATGGCCGCCGCGGCCGAAGCCACCGCCGGAATCGCCATCCGGCCGAACCAGAGAAATCCCACACTCCCGGCCAACAGCCAGCCGGCCGTCAGAGCCGCCTGTTCGTTCCACAGCTGCCGGACCGCCGACATCGTACCGAACAACAGCAGTCCCGCCATCAGGATCGACGGCATCCGCAGCAGCCACAAGGGGATTTCCACCCAGCCGCCCAATACGCCGGGGAGTGCTGCCAGCCAACTGTTCAGCAGCGCGTAATGCCCTTCGGTACCGGCCAGCAGATCCCGTCCGGCGGTCATCCGGGAGGCGATCACCAGCCAATTCTGTTCGCCGGGAAAAAGCGGCAGCCGTCCGGGCGTGATCAACAGTGCCAGTCCGGCAAAAAGCCAGAGCAGCAATTCGGACCCGGCCCGGAGCCGATGCTCGTCCGGAAGTGCGCGGTTCAAGGTTCTCATCTCTTACATCCTCCCGGTCTGCCGGGCGGCAGAGCCGGTATCGTCACCCCGGCGGAACGCCGGAGACTTGCTTTTTGCTGTTTATCCTGTAATGTATCACCATTCGGAAAAATATCAATTTACAACGGGATTTTACCATCATGAAAATCACCATCCTCGGTTCCGCCGCGGCAGAAGCCGTCCCCTCCCTCTGGTGCAACTGTACCTATTGCCGCCAGGCAGTGGAACGCGGCGGCAAAGATTTCCGGCGGCGCACCGCCTATCTCATCGACCGTGATACGCTGGTCGATTTCGGTCCCGATATCGCCGATCAGTGCCGCGATGCCGCCCTCGACTGGAACCTGCTGGAACGCGTCCTCATCACCCACCCCCATTCGGATCACTGCAATGTGACAGACATGCTGTGGCGGCAGCCGGGGTACGCCCAAAATGTCCGCCCGCTGGAAATGCTGGGAACGGCGGAGGTGCTGGCTTACATCACCCAACGGCTGGATGCGCTCGGTAAACCGGAGGATGCGGACACCTGTGAATACCTCAAACTCACCTACCGGACGATCGAACCCAACAGCACGCTGACCTCGGGCGATCTGGAGATCCTCGCCCCCAAAGCCAATCACTGCCCCGGCGCGCTGAACTTCATCCTGCGGCGCGGCGGCAAATCGGTGCTGATCGCCAACGACACCGCCATCTGGGAAGACGCCAGCTGGCAATTCGCTGCCGGAGCCGGGGTCGATCTGGCGATCATCGACAGTACCGCGGCCCTCCGGTATCCGGACAACAATGGCGGTCACATGGGGGTGGATGTGGTCTGCCGTTTCCGTGACCGGCTGCTGCAGAACGGCATCCTGAAACCGGACGGGATGGCGATCGCCAACCATTTCTCCCACAATGGCAATTCCCTGCACGCCGACCTGGAGGCATTTTACACGCCGCACGGGATCGCAGTCGGATACGATGGCATGACCATCGAATTGTGACCCGGATGCGCGGATGAGCCTGTTCAAACTCCATTCCCGTTACCGGCCTGCCGGCGACCAGCCGGCCGCCATTGCGGCCCTGCTGCAGAATCTGCGCGGCGGATGCCGTGAACAGATCCTGCGCGGTGTGACCGGTTCCGGGAAAACCTTTACGCTGGCCAATGTGATCGCGCAACTCGACCGCCCGGTGCTGGTGCTTTCCCACAACAAAACCCTGGCGGCCCAGTTGTTCAGTGAATTCAAGGGATTTTTTCCGGAAAACGCGGTCGAGTATTTCATCAGTTACTACGACTACTATCTGCCGGAATCCTACATCCCGCAAACCGACACCTACATTGCCAAAGATGCTTCGATCAACGACAATCTGGAAAAATTGCGTCTTTCCACCACCGCCAGCCTGACAGAACGGCGGGATGTGATCGTCGTTTCCAGTGTTTCCTGTCTCTACGGTTTGGGATCGCCGGACGATTATGCCGGTATGTGCATCGAAGTCAAAGCCGGTCAGGATTTCCCGCGCGATGAACTCCTGCGGAAACTGGTGGATATCCAGTACGACCGCAACGACACCGCCCCGGAAAAAGGTCAGTTCCGGGTCCGCGGCGATGTCGTCGATGTTTTTGAACCGCAGCGCGATGACTTCATCCGGCTCGCGTTCTGGGGCGACACGGTCGAATCCATCGAACGTCGCAGTATCGTCAACGGCGCGTTGAAGACCCGGCCGGCCGCCATCACCTTTTTCCCCTGCAAGCACTTTGTGCTTCCCCGGGAACGGATCGAAACCGCCGCCGCCGGTATCACCGCCGAAATGGAGCAGTGTGTCAAACAATTCCAGCGCGAAAGCCGTCTGGTTGAAGCCCAGCGGCTTTATGAACGGGTCCGCTACGACCTCGACATGCTCCGGGAGATCGGTTATTGCAGCGGCATTGAAAATTATTCCATGTATCTGGCCAACCGGCAACCGGGCAGCCGCCCCTTCTGTCTGCTCGACTTTTTCAGCAACGATTTTCTGACGATTATCGACGAATCCCATGTCACCCTGCCGCAGATACAGGCCATGTACAAAGCCGACCGCAGCCGCAAAGAAGTCCTGATCGAACACGGTTTCCGGCTGCCCTCCGCGCTGGAGAACCGGCCGCTCAAATTTGAGGAATTCCATCAACTCCGGGGCGATACCATCTATGTTTCCGCCACCCCCGGCGCATTTGAAGCCGATACCGGGGCACCGCTCGTGGAACAGGTCGTCCGCCCGACCGGTCTGCTCGATCCGGTGATCGAAGTCCGGCCGCTGGATGGTCAGGTGGACGATGTGATGGCCGAGATCCGCGCCGCCGCGGCCCGGGGCGAACGGGTCATCGTAACGACCATGACCAAAAAAAGCGCAGAACGGCTGGCCGATTATCTCTCGGAACTGGGCATCCGCGGTCATTATCTGCACTCCGAAATGGATGCGCTGGAACGGGTCCGGGTATTGGGCAAACTCCGCGCCGGCGATTGCGACTGTCTGGTCGGGATCAACCTGCTGCGCGAAGGCATCGACCTGCCGGAAGTGGCTCTGGTCGCCATTCTGGATGCGGATAAAGAAGGTTTCCTGCGTTCATCCCGCGCGCTGGTACAGGTGGCCGGACGCGCCGCCCGCAATGTCAACGGCCGCGTGATCCTTTACGGCGATACCATCACGCCGAGCATGAAAGAATTGATCGACGGCTCGGCCGACCGCCGCAAACGCCAGATGGCCTACAACCGGGAACACAACATCACCCCCAAAACCATCGTCCGCAATGCCACGCCGACGATCGGCGATATCGTGGGGGAAACTACCTCCGCCAAACGCCGCGATCTGCCGGATTCGCTGGCGGGAACCGTCATCGGCGATACCGCCGCGCTGACCAAAGCCGGGATCCCGGCCGAAGAAGCCGTCTTGCTGGCAGAAGAACTCGAGCGGGAAATGCTGGCCGCGGCCGACGCCCTCGAATTCGAGCGTGCCGCCGTCCTGCGCGACCGGCTGCGGAAAATGCGCCGCGGCAAATGATCCTGCTTCAGCGGGCGGCGATCAGCGGTTCCGCAAACTTCGGCACCGCAAACGCCGACCGGTGGATCGCACCGGTATAATACCGGAGCTGCGCCGCCAGTTCCGGCGAAGGCTCCCGGACCGGCACGGTCACATCCCGCCCGTCCGATGCCACCCGGACACCGATCGTACCGGTCGGATAGGTCGGCACCAGCACCGTGGCATAGCCGCCATACCGGAACAACTGATTGGTTATGGCGCAGAGCCGCCGGACGATATCCGGCAGCAGATAAATGGATTCCGCCTGCGAGGCAACCACCCCGCCGGGCGTCATGGCCCGTTTGAGATCGGCATAAAAGGCGGCATTGAACAACGCTTCACCGGGACCGCCCGGATCGGTGGAATCCACGATCACCACATCGTACCATGATTCCCGGGTACGGACAAATTCACTGCCGTCGCCGATATGCACCGTCACCCGGGGATCGTCAAAACCGCACGCCATGGACGGCACGAATTCCCGGACCGAGTCGATCACTTCGCGGTCGATCTCGCAAATGTCGATCACCACCGGTTCCGGGTGTTTGGCGATCTCCCGAAGGACACCGCCGTCGCCGCCGCCGATCACCAATACCCGCCGCGGCGCCGGATGCGCCAGCAGCGGCAGATGCGCCATCATTTCCTGATAGGCGAATTCATCGTATTCGGTGAACTGGATGATACCGTCAAGCAGCATCATTTTGCCGACTTTGACTGTATCGTAAATGTCGATGGTCTGATACGGGGTCACTTTGTGGCACAACTGCCGTGTGGTCTCCACCGTCAACCCGAACCCGTCAGCCGCTTCTGTGACCCACATGTCAAACTCAATCCTTCTTTTCCTGCAAAGCCTTCAATTCGGCTTCCAGAGCCGCCACTTTTTTGGCCAGCCGTTCCAACCGGCCCGGTGCCGTCCAGCGGCTCATGTAATCGTGCTGGCTTTCCGCCGGGGTACCGATCATGGTCATCTTCGGCGGCACGCTCTTGACCAGGTTGGAGGTCCCGGCGACCTGAACGCCGTCACCGACCTGGATGTGACCGTTGACACCGGCTTTGCCGCCCAGCACCACCCCGCGGCCCAACCGCGCGCTCCCGGCGATACCGACCTGCGC
>JAFQLP010000098.1 GCA_017414565.1 Lentisphaeria bacterium
GCTTTGGCCGGTTCGGAAACGACCGAAATCACCCCGGGCTCGGTCTTCAGATCGATCGTCCGCCCGGTTTTCTGTCCGCCCTGGATGTACAAAGTTTCCTCCACCGGGTCCCAGCCCTCTTTGATGATTTTGACCTGATACTGACCGGCCTCCAGATTCTTGGTGAACGGTGTCACCCCGGCTTCCGCACCGGCAATCAGGACCCGCGCTCCTTCCGGCCGGGTAATGATCTCCATGGTGCCGACCCGGGATTCCAGTTGGCAGATCACTTCCAGCGGCCGGGAATCGACAACGGTCCACTGGATCGTTTTATCCGCAAAGCCCGGACAACTGAGCTGCGCCTGACAGGTCCCGGGAGCCTGATCCGTCAGCAGCAGCGGCGTAACGCCCACCCGGTCCTGACCGATAACGACCGCGGCTCCGGCAGGTTCACTGGTCAACAGCACCGCCGCGCCATTGATCGTCAGCGGCACTTCGAGCACGACCGGCTGTTTGGCGGTCAATTCCACTTCCCGCCACTCCGGCGCATACCCTGGCTTTTCGATCCGGAACCGGTAATGTCCGGTTTTGGCCCGGGCAAAAACTTTCGGGGTGGTCCCGACCTGTTTGCCGTTAAATACGACCGCGGCTCCGGCAGGCGTGGAATGGATCTCGATCCGGCCGGTCTCCGGTTCTTTTTCTCTGCCGCAGCCACCGGCGATCAACAGCATCAACGCCAGACAGGCCGGCAGTAAAACACGCAAATTCATCGTTTCCTCCGCTGGTTCAAATAGCGGTCGACCTCGAACAACTGGGTGCGGGCGCGCTCGTAATCATCGGAATCCGGATCACACAATTCCATGATCTGCCGCAGGGTGTGGCGCACCTGATCGAATTGTTTCATCCGGGCCATGGATTGGCGTTCCAGTTTGAGTTCCTGCAGCCGGGATTGACGGATCCGCGTGGCCTCTTCCAGCCGCGCCCGGGCCCGCACATACAATTCCGGTTTGGGCGAAAACTGCTCCAGATAATCCAGCACCATCTGATAACGGCGGATCGCCATCCGGAGATTGCTCAATTCCGCTTCGCGGTTGCTGAAAAGATCTTCGGCACTGCTGAAACTTGCCGCGGCCAGTTCCTGCAATTCCGCCGGTGTCATGGCAATGGTCTGCAGACCGTATTCTTCGGCAAAAGCATCAATGGCCCGCTCCATCTGTTCAAATGCCTCCGGAGCCAGATTGTTGACGACCCGCACTTCGTGGATCTTACCGGCTTCACCGGCAACCAGCCGCCGTTTTTCCGCCCGGTCAGCCGCGGCGGTCCCGGGCTCCGGTGATTTCAACTGGAAAAAATGGGCCCGTTCCACCGCATTCCGGAGTTGCTCGATATGCGACAGCGATATTTTGGTCACTTCGCGGGTGAATTTACGGCGCGATTTCAGGTCATCAATGGTAAAATGTGCGTTGCCGTCCTCCACCCGGAGTTCAAAACGGAACGCATTGTCCGGCTGCAGCACGCTTTTTTCGTAATACAGCAAAAATTGTTTGGCCTCCACCTCCGGATCCCGTTCCCCGCCGGCGGGCCGGTCGCTGCTGTTCTGCCAACTGACGATCGCCGATACCCCGCACAGGATCAGGCAGGCCAGGATCGTGTAAAAAAGCCGGTTGGAAAGACGGCTCCCGCCGGGTCTCCCCGGCGCGCGGAGATCCTGATTGTTTTTGAAAATATCGACCGAACCATTGCGGATGGCTTCCGGATCGGGCATGGCGGCAGCCGCAACAGCCGGTGTCGCCGGGGGCGGCGCAGAAGCCGGATCAGGCTGTCCGGGGGCCGGTTTTTCTGCCGCAACCGGGACCGGCGGCGGGGCATCCTCCTTGAATACGATTTTGGGGGCGGCAACATGCAATTCGGTCAGCCGCACCACCTGATCGCCGAAACAGATCTCATCGCCGTCTTCCAGACAGGCAACGCCGCCGATCATTTCGCCATTGATCCGGATCCCGTTGGTGCTGTTGCGATCCGTGATGGTCCATCTGCCATCATCGCCGCGCTGCAACACAGCATGATGCCCGGAAACCGCCGGGGCATCGATCACCACGGTATTGCCCGCCACCGATCCCACTGTGATTTCCGGCATTGCCAGCAGCAATTCTTCGCCGCGGCGCACACCGTTGACAAACGAAATTTTCATTCTCCCGCCGATCGTTAACTTTATCTGTATAAATATAGCCCCGAATTACGCTTTCGCAACCTTTTCAGAGGTGACTTGACCAAACAATTTGATGCCCCTCCGCCACCCCGGCCGATGCCAGTCTGCCGGGCGGCAATTCCACCACCGTTACGGCCGCGGCATGACGGCGGCACAACCGCCACGGCGGCACCCGGTGGTCGATCCGCACCACCCGGTCCGACCGGTCCAGAAACAGCAGATCGACCGCCATTCCCATAAAACAGGTATGCACCGCACCGCAACGGGGAAAAATCATGCCATCCATCGTATCGTCAAATCTCCGCCCGATCAATCCCCGCAACCGGTCGGCAAACGAAACCGCCGTATGGGGGAAACGGGCCAGACAGCACCCGTTGTCCCGGTCCACGATCATGGTCATCCCCCCAGCAACGGCAGCATTTTGACCGCCAGCGGCACCAGGATCACCAGCAGAACGGCCGGAAAGATAAACAACACGATCGGAAAAATGATTTTGACCGGAGCCTGATTCGCCAGTTTTTCCGCCAGCATGAAACGCTTGCCCCGGAGGATATCGCCCTGGATCCGCAACAGTTGGGCAATGCTGACACCCAGTTCCTCCGCCTGGATCACCGCATTCAGCACCGAAGTCAACTCCGGCAGCCGGACCCGTTCCGACAATGACCGCAACGCATCGCTCCGTTTGCACCCCAACTGGATCTCCCGCAAAGCCCGCAGGAATTCACTGCCGAGCGCATCCATCGGCCGCCGTTCCAGAATGTCTTTCAAACTGGTCATGAAATCTTTGCCTGCCTCCACCGACAGCGTCAGCAGATCGAGCAGATTCGGCAACACCCGGATGATCGCCCGGTGCCGCCGCCGGATACAACCGGCCAACCACAGATCCGGATACCACGCGATCAACCCGCCCAACAGAACCGCCATGACCGGCCAGTTGCCCGCGGCAAACACGATCACGACCGCAAATCCGGTAAACCAGAAACACAGCCGGATCGCCAGCCAATCGACCGCCTCAAAAACTTCACCGTAACCGGCCATCCAGATTTTCGGCTCGATCCCCCGCCAGACCGTTTCCAGCGATCTCATGGCCGCCAGCCGCCGGAAATTCGGCAACAGCGGCAACACCAAACGGATGGCAACCGGCATCCCGCGGACCGATTCGCCGCCGGCCGCCCGGTTGTCGATCTCGACCGCCGTCGCGGCTTTCAGCCCGAACCATGCCAGAATACCGGCGGAACAGCCGCACAGCAACGCACAAACGAATATCACCCACTGATCCATTGCCATTACCTACACATCTATCGCGGTGATCTTGCGGATGACGACAAATCCGGCAATATCAAGCAGTACGATCACAAACAACATAGCGTATCCGATCATGGAATCGAACAACCCCGCCATGATCTCCGGTGCCACCATCCGGATCGCCAGCAGCAGAAAAAACGGCATGACACCGATCATCCACGCCTGCATCCGGCCCATGGCGGTAATGGAGCGTATTTTGCCGTTGATCCGCATCCGCTCCCGCACCAGCCCGGCCAGCCGTTCCAGCGTCTGGGTCAATTCACCGCCGGTCTGACGGGCCGTGATGATCGCCGTGGCAACCAATTCAAAATCGGCGGAATTGAGGCGGTGCGACAGATTTTCCAACGCCTGCGGCAGCGGCACCCCCAACCGGCATTCCCGGGACAACAGTTGAAATTCCAGCGAAATCGGCGGCCGCCCTTCTGCCGCGACCACATCGATCGCCTGGGAAATACTGAATCCGGCTTTGAGGGAACTGGAAATGCTCATCAGGGCATCCTCCAACTGTTCATCGAATTTCTGCACCCGTTTCCGGCGCAGGGTCCGCAGGATCAACCGCGGCAGCGGAAACACCAGCACCGCCGCGACCCCGCCGATCACCAGGCCGGTTTTCCAGGCCCCATCGCCCACCAGCATCGCCGCCAGCCCGTTCAGCAGCAGCACCGACGCACTCAATGCCAGACTCAGATCCAACACCCGTCCGGCCGGGATCTGCAACAGCACATCATCCAGTTCCATCGCCGCTTCCTGCAGAAACCGGCTCCGGTAACGGACCGAAACAAAATGCACAAAATCAAAAATCACATAGGCCGCCAGCGTGACCCCGGCCATTGCCAGCAGAGCCGGCCAGAATGAAGACTCCAGCAAACTCATATCTGCGCCTCCGTTTGTCTGCCGGGCGAAAACATATCAAGGTCGATCGGCAGATTGGCTCGCTCGATCTCCTCCAGAAATGTGGGCATACTGCCGGTGGGGGCGAAATACCCGGTCTGGCGCGTACCGTCTTCGCTCCAGCCGGTCTGCCGGTAAACGAAGATATCCTGCATGGTGATGACTTCACCTTCCATTTTGGTGATCTCGCTGACCCGTTCGATCTTGCGGGAACCATCCCGGCTGCGGCTGATCTGGATCACGATCTGGACCGCCGATGCCACCTGTTCCCGGATCGCCCGGAGCGGCAGATCGAATCCGGCCATCAGCACCAGCGTTTCCAGCCGGGCCAGCGCATCCCGCGGGGAATTGGCGTGGATCGTAGTCAACGAACCATCGTGACCGGTATTCATGGCCTGAAGCATATCCAACGCTTCGCCGCCGCGGCATTCCCCGACCACGATCCGGTCGGGACGCATACGCAGGGCATTGCGGACCAGATCCCGGATGGTGATCTCCCCCTTCCCTTCGATATTCGGCGGCCGCGCCTCCAGCCGCACCAGATGTTCCTGATGCAGCTGCAACTCGGCGGCATCTTCGATCGTCACAATCCGTTCCCGGTTCGGCAGAAACGAACTGAGAACATTGAGCAGGGTGGTTTTACCGGAGCCGGTACCGCCGGAAATCAGAATGTTTTTGCGGACCAGCACACAGAGTTTGAGAAAATCCATGATCTCCCGCGACACCGACCCGAACCGGATCAGATCCGCCGCCTGCAGCGGGGTGCGGGAAAATTTCCGGATGGTGATGGTGGGGCCGCTCAACGACAGCGGCGGGATCACCGCATTCACGCGGGAACCGTCCGGCAGACGGGCATCCACCATCGGCGAACTTTCATCGATCCGGCGTCCCAGCGGCGACACGATGCGTTCAATGGCCGCCAGCACCTGATCGGAATCGGCAAACGCGGTATCGGTACGATAGAGTTTACCGGCTTTTTCCACATAGATCCGGTCCGGACCGTTGACCATGATTTCGGTCAGGTCATCGCGGCGGATCATGTATTCCAGCGGCCCCAACCCGATGGCCTCCTGGGTCAGTTCCAGTTCCAGCGTGGCGGCGGAAACCCCGTCCGGCAGCGGAATGCTCAACTGGGTCAGGATCTCCCGGATCGTTTCCAGTGCCCGCGCCTGGATCTCGTTTTCCGAAACGCCGGAAACCACCATTTTTTTCAGGTTGAGGCGGCTCAACAGTTCCCGGTGGACCTGTTTTTTGATTGCCTGCAGCATGGGTCGGGCCGCTTCCGGCACGCCCGATACCGGCAGCAGTTCCACCACGCAACTGTCGGCCGCCGGGGCATCCGGTTCAACTGCCGGAGCCGCGGCCGGTTCCGGAAATGACAACTGCAATTCCGCCGAACCGAGCCGCAATACCGTATCGTGTTCCAGCGTGTGCATTTCCTGGGCGAAAAAAGGCGTTCCGTTTCCGGAGGTACCGTTACTGCTGCCCAGATCCATGACCGTCACCCGGCGGTCACGCACGACCAGCTGGGCATGGCGGCGGGAAACCCCGGCGGCCTCGATACGGATGGGGCAATCCGGTCCGGAACCGACCAGATAGACCCCGTTTTCCAATGTGGCCCGCAACGTTGCCGCGCCGGGCCGGATAATGGCGATATGGACCATCTGTCAACGCCCCTGCAGCCGCTGCATCCGGGCCTGATTGTAGGAAGGGATGGCTTTTTCCAACCGCCGGAAATCAATGGAGCGTCCCTCCAGGGAACGGTCGATCCGGGTATCATCGAAATTGCGGAGACTCAACGAAAGCTTGCCCTTGGCTCCGGCGAAAATCAGCATTTCCACCTCTTCCGGCCACACCAGCAATGTCACGCTGCTGTAGGCGCGGGCGGCCACGCCGGGTTCGAGGTACTGCCCGCCCCAGCGGTTGCCGACGGCGAGTACTTTGACATTCTGCAGGATCGTCAATGTCACGGTATCAATGGCGGAATCGCCTTTCAGATCGGGGAAACGGAATGTACCGATCACGTCCACATTGTCATTGGGGCCAACCAGATTGTTGACCGCGCCGATGCTGTCCACCGGGATCGAAACCGCCCGCATACCGGGGCGGATGGTGTGGGTGAAGCCGTTGCGCTGGCTCATGGGTTTCAAATCGGAATACAACAGCGGCGAACCGGCGGAAACGCTGGTTTCCAGACGGCGGCCGATCACCGAAGCGTTCTGGCTCCACGGGATCTCCCGCAGATTGGGCGGCTGATTGCGGAGCCGGGGGATCTCGATGCGGCCGATATCGGCTTCGGTCAATTCCTCGCCGGCGGCGAGATTGCGGGTGACTTTGACCAGAATAGCGGTCTCGGTGGTGCCGATGATCCTGGCTTTTTCCCGCTGGAGTTGCCCGTAACTCAATAAAAAGGCCAGAAAACCGCAACCGACGGCTGCGAGCAGCAGCAATTTCTGCTTCATCCGATACACATCCTTTCCTGAAAAACGATCCGTTTTTTTGCTTTACCACGGGACAATATAAACGCGCATGGGAAATATTGCAACTTATGAAGCAGGGAAAAAATACAACTTTTCCCGTCTTCCGTCTGGAAAATCGGCGCGGCGGGGTTATTGTAAGGCGGAGATGTTTTTTCAAGTCAGAAAACTGCCGCAAAACACGCGGTTTGCAAGGAGGATGTATGCGTTCAGCCGAGATCAAACGGGAAACCCGAGAAACTTCTGTCTGCTGCCGGATCGAAATCGACGGCTCCGGTCAGTCGGAGATCAAAACCCCGATCCCCTTTCTGGATCACATGCTGACGCTGTTCGCCAAGCACGGCTTTTTCGATCTGGAACTCCACGCCACCGGTGATGTGGAGGTGGATTATCATCACACCATGGAAGATGTCGGGCTGACACTCGGTCAGGCCATCGCCGGAGCCATCGGCGACAAAGCCGGCATCCGCCGTTACGGCAGCGCGCTGTTGCCGATGGATGAAGCACTCGCCCGGATCGCGCTGGATCTTTCCGGCCGCGCCTGTCTGATTTACGATGTGGAGCCGCCCGCCCCCATGATCAAAGACATCGACTGCCGTCTTTTCCACGAATTCTTCCAGGGATTGGCGGTGCAGAGCGGCATGAATCTGCACATCGACCTGCTGAAAGCCGGTGAAGTGCATCACGGTTTTGAAGCGATTTTCAAAGGGTTTGCCCGGGCTCTGGATCAGGCGACCCAGACCGATCCCCGGGTACAGGGGGTGCTTTCCACCAAAGGAACGCTGTAAACCATGCCGTATTGGGTACCGGCCGGACTGGTGCTGGCAGCATGGCTGCCGCTGTTGTGGATCGGCGGCCGGATACCGCTGCGGGTCACCGCCGTCCATTCCCGCCGGGCGGTCATGCTGCTGACCATTGTATTTGCGGTGGTCTATTCCTGGCTCGGATTCTGGCAATTCCGTGCCTGCCAATCCGGCATGATGGATTTCGGGATCTACGACTCCCTGCTGCATCTCACGGCCTCCGGTCAGGGGGTGATGCAGGATTACCGGGGCGGCACATTTGACCATTTTTCCCCGGCGATCCTGCTGTTGGTCCCGCTGTACTGGCTGTACGACTGGCACGGCTGGCTGATTCTGATCCAGGCGGCGGCACTGGCGGCAACGGCTCCGCTGGCATGGCTCCTGACGGTCCGCATCCTCAAAAATCCGATGGCGGCACTGGCGGTGGCGGCGGCAACGCTGCTCAACCCCTATGTATCGCGGCTGGCTCTCTATGATTTTCACATCGAAGCCATATTTCCGGCCGTGTTTCTGGCGGCCTTTCTGATGCGTGCCAATGGCCGGAAACAATGGTTCTGGTGGCTGTTGGCCGGTACGATCTTTCTGAAGGAGGATTTTGCGGTCCCCATTGCGGCAACGGGGCTGTGGATGCTGTTGTGCTGTCCCGGGGAACGCCGGGCCGGTGCGCTGCTGATCGGCTGGACCGTGATCTGGGTGGCGGTGATCCTGCTGGTTTATTTTCCGCTGGTTTCGGAAAATGGTTACTGGCATTACGGGCGTTACGACCTTGCCGGGGGAACCGCCGCGGAAACCGGCCGCAAACTGGCCGACATGGCGGGCCGGGTCCTGCTGTCGCCGGAAACGCTGCCGGTAACGCTTTCGGTATTGCTGCCGTTTGCCCTGCTGCCGCTGGCGGACTGGCGGTTCTGTCTGTTTGCCGCCGCGCCGGTGCTGGCGGTGCAACTGGCCTCCACGGCGTGGCATCAGCACATTCTGGCCAGCCATTACGCCTCGGCTCTGATCGGGGTGATGCCGGTGGCGGCGATCTTCGGCTGGCAGCGGCTCCGGCATCGTTGGCGGCATCACTGGCGCAGGCGGCAGGCGATTTCCCTGTTGCTGTTGATAACGGCATTGGCGGGCCATTGGCTCTGGGCGGAACTCCCGCTGGCCCGTTACCATGCCGATATTCCGGTCTGGGACCGGCGTCTGCACGGCGGATTTTTTTCGCTTCCGGCCGATCCCCTGTACTGGAATGTCATGGCGGAACAGGAACGGGCCGCCCGGCACTGGTACCGGATCAGCAGCCAAATCCCTGCCGGGGCCACGGTGGCGGCGCAAAATGAATTGGGTCCGTCTTTGCTCCGCCGGTGTACGGTCCGCCAGCTTCCCGGCACCTTCACCGAAGATTTTTACTGTTTTGACCGGGCGGTCTATCAGGGATACGACGGTCAGGAACGGATCAACGAAACATTAACCCGACTGCAGTCGCATCCGGATTACCGGCTGATTTTCCGGGACAGCGACATCGTTATTTTTGCGGCGGTCAACGGAAAACAACAACATGAATGAAATGATTTTATTGCCCGGCAGAGAAAAATCCCTGCGTCGTCATCACCCCTGGATCTTCAGCGGCGCGGTCGCCGGGATCAAGGGCGACCCCGCCCCCGGCGAAACCCTGCTGGTCCGCGATGCCCGCGGTCAGGCCGTGGCACTGGCCGCCTGGTCCCCGGCCTCGCAACTCTGCGGCCGGGTCTGGAGTTTTGATCCGGCGGAAACCATCGACCGGGAATTTTTCCGCAAACGGCTCCGGCAGGCGATCGGACTCCGTCAGCAGATGGGGCTGAATGCGCCGGATGGCGGTTGCCGGCTGGTGGCTTCGGAGGCCGATGCCCTGCCCGGCTGGATCGTGGACCGTTACGGCGACTGGCTGGTCATTCAATGCGTTTCCGCCGGTGCCGACAGATACAAAGACATGTTTCTGGACCTGTTGATGGAGGAAACCGGGTGCCGCGGCATCTATGAACGATCCGATGTATCGGTGCGGCAGCGGGAAAAACTGCCGCCGGTGACCGGTACCGTCCGCGGCGAAACGCCGCCCGATAAAGTGCTGATCACCGAAGACGGGGTGCGTTACCATGTCGATATCCGGCACGGTCATAAAACCGGCTTCTACTTCGATCAGCGGGAAAACCGGATCGCCGTGAAACATCTGGCAAAAAACCGCCGGGTTCTGAACTGTTTTGCCTATACCGGCGGCTTCGGTGCGGCGGCACTGGCGGGCGGCGCAACGCATGTGATCAATGTGGATTCCTCGGCTCCGGCACTGGCACTGGCAGAACGGACGATGCAGGAAAACGGCTTTACGGCATCGCAGTACGAAAACCGGGTCGCCGATGTTTTCGCGCTCCTGCGTGAATACCGCGACTCCGGGCGGAAATTTGATCTGGTCGTTCTCGATCCCCCCAAATTTGTGGAAAACAAAGGGGCCCTGCCCCGGGGGTGCCGGGCCTATCAGGACATTGCCCGGCTGGGCTTCCAACTGCTGAATCCGGGCGGTCTGCTCTTCACCTTTTCCTGCTCCGGATTGATGGAAATGCCGCTGTTTCAGAAATTGACCGCCGATGCCGCGCTGGATGCCGGGGTGCAGGGCCGGATCATCCGTCAACTGGGCCAGAGTGCCGATCACCCGACCGCGCTGGCAGTGCCGGAAACGTTCTATCTCAAAGGTCTGGTGGTGGAGGTGCAATCATGACCCCGTCCTACAGCGAATACCACAAAATCCGGCATCACCAGGCCGGTCCCACCGGACGGCTGCGGCTCGCCCCGCTTTTTGACTTTATGCAGGATGCGGCGGCCATGCACGCAGACGAATTGGGGTGCGGTCTGGATTTCCTGCACCGCCATCAAATGCTGTGGGTGCTTGCCCGCATCCGGCTTGCCATCACCCGGATGCCCGGGATCGGAGAAACCATCAAGGTCCTGACCTATCCCACCGGCGGCGACCGGCTGTTCGCGTTGCGGCAATATACCATTACCGGCGCAGATGACACCCCCATTGCCCGCGGTACCAGTTACTGGCTGATCCTGAAATCATCCAATTACCACCCGCTCCGCCCGGCGGCGGTACTGGAACGCCAGTTGCCGTCAAACGACGATATGCCCCGGCATTTTTTCCCCATCGACAAATTGCCGGAGATCCCGCCGGAACAGGCGATCGTGCGTCAGCAAACGATCATCCGCCCGTCCCTGCTGGATGTGAATCGCCATCTGAACAATGCCTGGTATGCCGCTTTTGCCACCGATGTTGCAGCGGAACTGGCTCCGGACCGGAATCCGGTCGATATCCAGGTCAATTTTCAACATGCGGCCATGCCCGGTGACACGGTTTTTTCCGGCGGCATCTGGGAAGATCCCAATACCCTGCTGATCGACGGCCGCTCCGGCGACGGCCAAACCTGTTACTATCAGGCCCGCATCGTTCTGTAAAAACGGCAAAAAAAACGGAGGGCTTTGCGGCTCTCCGTTTTTTCTGACCCGACCGGATCTTACGCTTCGGGATCGTCCTTTGCCGTATATTTGGCAACCAGTTTCTTCAGGGCAGCCGTCTGCTTTTCGCTGAAACTGCGCCCGTCCGCGAACTGTTTGGCCAACGATTCATAAAATGTTTTATCGTTGTAGGTGATGCGTCCCCGTTTGACCGGAGCCGCCCAATCGGTAAAGCCCTCCAACTGTTTCAGCAGGGCGGCCGTTTCGGTGGCATCGGCTGGCGGCGGGGCCGGTGCGATCTGCAAATGTTCGGCCACAAATTCCGGTTCTTTCAGCACATCGCTGTATTTACCGGCCAGTTTGGCCAATGCCTCCCGCTGTTTTTCCGAAAGCGCGCGACCGGCCAGAGCCTGATCCCGGACCGATTTGAAAAACTTGGAATCATCGTACACCCGACCGCGCCGGGTGACCGGTTTTTCCCACTTGACATCTTTGAAACTGTCGAAAATGCGGGTGTAGATCTCTTTCTGCTCATCGGTGGCGGAAACGATTTTGCTTTCGCGTTCCTCGGCCGCCTGGACCGCTTCGCTGATCCCCTGCCGGATATCATCGCTCAAAGCTGCACCCTGCAACTGATCCGGATACCGGGCGGCGATCGCCAGCAGAGCCTGATACTGTTTGGTGGTGATCACGCCGTCTTTTTCAAATTTGGTCTGAACGGATTTGAAAAATTTGGCATCGTCGTAAACCCGCCGTCCGATCTTGCGGGCGGGGGCGAAGGTGACTTTGGTCAATGCTTCGATCAACTGACCGGCGACCTCGGCGGGCGGGACATCGTTGAGTTTGGCCCGTTCCACCCACGGTTCAAACTGGCGGTAAAAATCGGTCAGCATCTGGATCCAGCCCAGTTTACCGGCTTCGATCTCGTCGAGCTGTTCTTCCATACCGGCGGTAAAACCGACATTGAACAGTTCCGGCAGTTGTCCGATCAGGAAATCCACCACGCGTTCCCCCAGTTCAGAGGGATACAGTTTGCCCTGTTTCCGCGTTACATAATGCCGCTGCTGGATGGTGCGGAGGATCGTAGCATAGGTGGAGGGCCGACCGATCCCGTTTTCTTCGAGTTCGCGGATCAGCGAAGCTTCGGTATAGCGCGGCGGCGGTTCGGTGAACTTCTGTTCCCGGTCGAATTTCGCCGCGGTCAGCACATCGCCCCGGTTCAGCGAATCCAGTACCGCGGCATCGCCATGGTCTACATATTTCGGTTCATCGGCACTGTAAACCCGGGTGAATCCGGGGAATGCCGTGATGGTGGCGGTGGCCCGGAAATCGTATTCATTCTGATCGGCACCGGTCACCATGACATCGACCGAGGTCTGATGCTGCAGGGCCGGTTTCATCTGACTGGCCACAAAACGGGTCCAGATCAGCGTATAAAGTTTCAGCAGCCGCGGCTCCAGCACCGATGCCAGCGATTCCGGGGTCCGGTTGACATCGGTCGGACGGATCGCTTCGTGGGCTTCCTGGGCGGAGGCTTTGCTGCGGTAAACGTTGAATTTGGACGGCACAAAATCATCGCCGTAGGTACGGGAGATGAAATCCCGGGCCGCGACCTGGGCTTCTTTGGCGATATTCACCGAGTCGGTACGCATGTAGGTGATAAGACCGGCGGCCCCGGCACCTTCCAGTTCGATACCTTCATAAAGCTGCTGGGCGTAGTGCATGGTATCGGAGGCGGAAAAATGGAACCGGTTGCTCGCGGCCTGCTGCAGCGTACTGGTGGTGAAAGGCGGCGGCGCATTGCGGCGGCGTTCCGACCGGATGATCTCGCCGACCTGCGGAGCGGAACCGTTCATGATCGCCTCCAGCACCGGATTTGCCTCCGCCTCGCTGGAAATGCGGAAATCCTTGCCGTTGATCTTGAACAGCCGGCAGAGGAGTTCCC
>JAFQLP010000099.1 GCA_017414565.1 Lentisphaeria bacterium
CATATTTGGAGTGAAACGGAAAATGCTTCATAACGAAGTTGCTTCATCTGAAAAGGCTGATCCGGATTGGGTGAAGCACGCCTGTCGGCGTATGAAGCATTTTGCGGCATTGCCGCAAAATATGAAGCACCGCAGATGCTGTATGAAGCAAAGCCTTTTCAGGCTTCATGTTTTTTTGCCTTGAAATCAAGGCAAAAAAAATGGCGGAGAGAGAGGGATTCGAACCCTCGGTGAAGTTGCCCCCACACAGCATTTCCAATGCTGCGCCTTCGTCCACTCGGCCATCTCTCCGATGTTTCAGTTAAGTTACACCATCTTTGCGAAAATGCAACCCGAAAGAACCAAAAACATACACTTTTTCTTCAAAAAAATCCGTCAGCGCAATTTCAGCGAGGCCAGCGCCATCAGCGCAAATACCCCGGAAAGAATCCAGAACCGGATCACGATTTGCGATTCCGTCCACCCAAGTCGCTCAAAATGATGGTGGATCGGCGTACAGAGAAATACCCGTTTGCCCGTCAATTTGAAACTGGCAACCTGGATCATCACCGATACGCTTTCCATCACAAATACACCACCGACCAGCACCAGCAGCAATTCCTGGCGCGACAGCACCGCCACCATGCCGACCACACCGCCCAACGCCAGACTGCCGGTGTCCCCCATAAACATGGAGGCCGGCTGGCAATTGTGCCACAGAAAACCAATACAGGCTCCCGTGATCGCACACATGAAAACCACCACTTCGCTGACCCCGGGAATAAACGGGATATTCAGATAACTGGCAAAAATCCGGTGCCCCATCAGGTAGCCGATCGCCGCATAGGTCAGCAGACTGAAAATCGTACACCCGGTGGCAAGCCCGTCTTTGCCATCGGTCAGATTGACCGCATTGGATGCCGAAACAATCGCCAGCACCGAAATCAGAGCCGACCAGTTGCTGGTCCACAAAGGATCTTTGCTGAACGGCAGAATGAATTGCGGCATGAATTCACAGGTGCTTTCCAACTGGTAGAACGTCCCCACCAGCAATCCGGCAACCACCGTCTGCAACAGCAATTTCAGCCGGGCCGGAATACCATCCCGGTTTTTCCGGAAGACTTTGCGGAAATCATCAATAAATCCGATCCCCATAAATGCCGCCGTCCCCAGAATCATAACCAGCGAAAGCGGCTCCGCCAGCACATTCCACAAACATGCCGAAACCAGTGCCGCCCCGATCAACAGCAATCCGCCCATACACGGCGTGCGTTCCTTTTCCTTGTCGATCCACTCCGGCGGAAAAAGATCCGCATACCGCCCCGCCGCCCGGGTGTTCCACCGCCGCAGCAGACGGGCAAACCGTCCGCCCAGCAGCAACACCAGCAGAAACGCCGTAAAACCGGCCCCGGCCGCCCGGAATGTCACATAATCAAACAACCGGAACGGACCGAAGTACTCACTGAAATGGGCCAAAAGATAAAGCATGTCAGAGCATCCCGCAACGCTTCATGGATTCCATCAATTTGGCCCGGGAGGCCGCCGACAGCGGACACAACGGCAAACGGTATTCCTCTTCGATGATGCCCTTGATCGCCATGGCCGCCTTGATCGGGATCGGATTGGTTTCCACAAACTGATCGCGGAAGAAGCAGTAGTATTTGCGGTGCAATTCCTGCGCCCGCGCCAGATTCCCGTTCAAAAACGCCGCAACCAATTCCGAAACCTCCGCCGGAATGATGTTGGACGCCACACTGATGACCCCCGTGGCACCGACCGCCATCATCGGCAGTGTCAGCGAATCGTCGCCGGACAGCACCGTAATATCGCAAAGATCGCGGATCGCCGAAACCCGTTCCACACTGCCGGCGGCTTCCTTGATCGCCACGATCATCGGATCGGCACTCAACCGGGCCACGGTCGTTTCCGCGATCCCCACCCCGCTGCGGCCGGGCACATTGTACAGCACCACCGGCAGACCGCCTTCACGGGCAACCGCACTGAAATGCTGAAACAATCCCTCCTGGGTCGGCTTGTTGTAATACGGCGTGACCTGCAATGTGGCATCGGCACCGGCTTCTTTGGCCGCTTTGGTCATTTCAATGGCCTCGCGGGTGCTGTTGGAGCCGGTCCCGGCGATCACCTGGCAACGCCCGGCAACGGCCCGGATGACTTCGCGGATCACCCGGTCGTGTTCCTCGTAGGTCAATGCCGGAGATTCCCCGCTGGTACCGACCGGCACGATCCCGGAGATACCGCCGGCGACCTGCATTTCGACCAATTCACGCAGTTTATCGTAATCCACCGCACCGTTGCGATACGGAGTGACCAACGCTGTATATGCACCTTTGAATTCCATGCCTGCCGCCTTTCTGCCGAAGCTCTGAAAACAAATCTGTTATTCCCGCACCCCCGCCGGGGTTTTTCTGCCCTATATAAAATAATGTATCCGGCGGCAAAAGCAAACCTTTCACACCGGAAAATGCGGGATTTTCAAGTCAAAAAAAAACGATCTCACATCCCCGGGATGTTGATTCCGCCGGTCACATCCTTGAGCCGGTCTTTGGCGGCATCGCGAACCTGCTGCATGGCATCATTCAGAGCGGCGAAAATCTGCTGCTGCAGTTTTTCCCGGTCCGCTTCCGCCGCCGGAGCGATCGCCACCTGCCGCGCCGTAAAATCACCACCGAGGGTGATGGCCACCTGCTGATCGGCCGACATGCCGGTATATTCCGCCGCGGCCATTTCCTCGCGTGCCTGCTGCATATTCTTTTTAATGTCGCCGAGTTTCTGCAACATTTTGGTCATTTCGCCCAGATTACCGAACATTTTTCTTCCTTTCCCCTGACCTCCGCACCGGAATCACAGCCGATTCCGGCATTGATTCACTTCTCCGGGTATACTTGAACTTGAATTTAACGGCAAAAGTATTATAATGTATCTCTGTATTGCAAAAATGTCAACCACAGAAAACGGCTTATGAATATCCATCTGATCCTTTCCGGCAACGAACTTCTCAACGGCGTGCAGCTCGACACCAATCTGCGTTTCATCGGCGGGGAACTGGCCGCCGCCGGCATCCCGGTCCGACAGGCCGTGACCATTGGCGACAGCCGTCCGGCGATGATCGATGCCCTCGCCGCGCTGTCGGCCGATGCCGATGCCCTGATCGTTACCGGCGGCCTCGGCTCCACCGACGATGACATCACCCGGCAGGTCGCCGCCGAATTTTTCGGAATGCCGCTCCACCGCAACGATGATCTGGCCCGTTATGTCGCTTACTGCTACCGCACCCATCATCCGGATGGCCCCATTCCCAAGGCGATCTTCCGGCAGGCGGAGGTCCCGGAGGGGGCCCGCATTCTCCCGAACCGCAACGGCAGTGCCGCCGGGCTTTGTCTGGATGCCGCTATCGGCGACCGCCATTTCCCGGTATTTCTGCTGCCGGGACCGCCCCGCGAACTGGAACCGCTTTTCCGGGAATGCGTGCTGCCGGAATTGCTCCGGCTCCGGCGTGATCCGGGCCTGTTCCGCTGCGGTATGCTGACACTCGGCATCGGCGAAATCGAATTGCAGCAGCGGCTGGCGGATTTCCCCCTGCCCCCGGAAACCGGGATCGCCTACTGCGCGGTCCCCGGCGGCACCCGGCTATTCCTGACCGCCCCCGACCGAGATGCGGCGGTCCGTCAGTTGACCGCGTTCCGCGCCACCCTCCCGGCCCCGCAGCCGGAACCGGGAGAAACGGAACTGGCTCCGGCCCTGATCCGCAAACTGAAAGCCGCCGGACTGACCTGCGGTCTTGCGGAATCCTGCACCGGCGGCATGGCGGCGGCGGAAATCGTTGCCATTCCCGGCTCATCGGCCGTATTCCGCGGCGGCATCATCTGTTACCACAACGACATCAAGACCTCGCTGCTCGGCGTTCCCCCGGCTGTTCTGGAAAACCACGGAGCCGTCAGTGCCGCCTGTGCCGAAGCCATGGCACGGGGTGCCGCCCGGCAACTCGGCGTGGATCTGGCGGGAGCCATCACCGGCATTGCCGGACCTGATGGGGGAACCGGCACCAAACCGGTCGGCACGGTGTTCTGCGCCGTGGCGTGCGGCGGAAATGTGACCATTGAAGAACAGCATTTTTCCGGGGACCGCGCCGCCATCCGCACCCGGTCGGCAGCCCATCTCCTGAAAATGCTGTTTCAACTCTGTCCCTGATGCGTAAAAACAAAAAGGCTGTTGCTCACCTTTTTTGAGGTTAGGCAACAGCCCGTTTTTTGCCGACAGCCGTCAGGACTGTCTGGCGGGTCACTTACATTTGACCTGACGAAAATTCTTTTTACCGGCGCGCAGCACCAGTTTTCCATCGACAAAGGCCGCCGGGGTAACGGCGAACCGGGGATCGGTGATCTTTTCGTCGTTGAGGCTGACCGCGCTGCCCTGAATCAGCCGGCGGGCATCGCTGGTGGATTTGCAGAGCCCGGCCTCGACCAGCAGCCGCGGCAGCGGCATCCCTTCGCCCTCAAACAGCGCGGTATCCAGTTCCGTGGTGGGCAGTTCCGCCGCCGCCGCTTCGATCCGGAACACTTCGCTGGAGGTCATCACCTGTTTGTCGGGATCGGCAAAACCGAACCGGCTGCCGGCCGCCAGATAGGCTTCGCGGGCGGCCTCGGCACCGTGCGCGAGTTTGGTCGCTTCGTATGCCAGGATCTCTTTGGCGCGGTTGATGTTCCGGTTCTCGCCGGTGAGCCGGTCGATCTCGTCGACCGGGAGCGGCGAAAAATAGAGCAATAGCTGGCGGACCGCCTGATCTTCGGCATTGCGCCAGAACTGATAGTAATCAAAAACGCTGGTGCGGTTGGTATCGAGCCAGACATTGCGGCCGCCGGCGGTCTTGCCGAATTTGTTGCCGTTGCTGTCCAGCAGCAGCGGAATGGTCATGCACTCGACCTCCACATCGCCGCCGTTTTTGCGACGGATCAATTCGGTCCCGGCCACCATGTTGCCCCACTGATCCTGGCCGCCCAATTCCATTTTGCAGCCGAGGTCCCGGTTGAGCACATAAAAGTCGTACGCCTGAAGCAGGGAGTAATTGAATTCCAAAAAGGTCAGACTGCCTTCTTCCTCCCGGGTGTATTCCCGCCCGGTCCGGATGCTCAGGGCCGGGGTTTCGGAGATCGGGCGCACGCTGAACGAAGGCGCGGCGATCAGATTGCCCCACTGATCCTGACCGCCGGACTGGATGCGGTAGCCGATTTCGCGGTTGAAGACAAACGAACTGTCGTCCTGCGGCACGATCACGCATTCCCAGTCGGGGGAGATCTCCGCTTTGGCCGAACACTTGCACTGACCGGCGGCGGAGAAATTGACCTCCATCAAAGCCTTTTCGCGGCGGTCGCCACCCAGCCGGGACCGGATCGACTCCTGTTTGAGCATCCGGTTGATGCTGAAACAGCTACCGATCTCGCGCAGGAAGTCGATATAAAGAACGTCTTTGAACCAGTCAAGGTTGTTGACAAAAATCGCTTCGCCGTTATCAACGGTGATGTAACGGCCCAGTTGTTCCCGCAGACAGCGGACGTTGTCGGCAATGACTTCTTTGGTCAGGATCGGCCGGGCCGTGCGTTTGCCGGACGGGTCCCCGATCTGCCCGGTGGCCCCGCCGACCAGCACGATCGGCGTGTGACCGGCTTTCTGGAGGATACGCATCGCCATCACCGGCAGCAAATGCCC
>JAFQLP010000100.1 GCA_017414565.1 Lentisphaeria bacterium
CATTGCCGTTTTCGTCCGGCAGGAACGTCATCCCCTCCACGAACCGGTGATAAAGGAGCATCTGGTTCCAGCGGTCGGAGATATCTTCACCGAATGCGGCCTGCCAGCTGTGCAGGAACAGATGGGTCGACGGGGGATAATTGTAGAATGCATAATTGTAGGACAACACCGACAACAGCCCGCTCCCGGCGGAGATCTCATCCCGGAAATCCATCATCCGGACGAACTGACTCGCCCCTTTTTTCAGCATTTTTTCGGCTTCTTCATCGGCGATACCGTCGCCGTAGAGCGTGATCCCCAGAAAATACGGCAATGCAGTTTCGCCGTAATTGCCGTCGCGATGACTGCC
This sequence comes from Lentisphaeria bacterium, assembly GCA_017414565.1. Classification (GTDB taxonomy): domain Bacteria; phylum Verrucomicrobiota; class Lentisphaeria; order Victivallales; family Victivallaceae; genus RGIG1931. Next base: position 350 of record JAFQLP010000100.1, read on the forward strand.
ATGGGTGCGGCGGAATGTGAATTTTGCCCCCGGCTGGGCATCACGGATGTACGCCAGCAGCGGCAACATCAATTCCCGCCGTTGAGCCGGGGTCAAATCGTGATACAACAGATCGTAGGCGAACATGGCGCTGATCCGGGTGTTGCCGGTCAGATCCATCCACCATTGGCCTTTGACACTGAATTCCAGCACTCTGGGATACAACAGCAGATAGGCGATGGCTTTGTCGCGGGCGGCGGTATCTCCGGTCAGCGTGTAATACAGCGCGCAATCGATGGCCTCCAGTGCGCCGCAGTACTTCACCATTTTGAAGACTTTTTCGCCGGGGTTCCGGGTGGGCTTGACCAAGCCGTTTTCGTCGCGGCGGAACATATCGGGCAATTCGATATAGGGTGCATCGGGCGGCAATGCCTCCACCCGTTTGCGTAAATTCTCCAGCAATTCCGGATGGGATTTGGCATACGCCCGGATCACCGGCAGGGTATCCCGGTTCAGAAAGAGCCGCGGATGGTCCTTCCGGATGCGCTGGATATACGCATCATTCTTCAACAATCCGGTACGGCCGGCGACCGCCTCCGGCAACAGCCAGCAACTGCCAACGACCAACAGCAACATCAATCCGAAACGCATATCATTCTCCTGACTACCCGTTTATTCTGCATTGTCCGATCCGGTCACCGGACCGGAGCGATATAAAATTTTTCACCCCAGAAGGGATAACGGCACTTGGTATCGTAGCCGCGTTTGACGATCTCATCTCTGTCCCAGTACACTTCGGCATAATCCACCGGCCGCCAGATGCTCGGCGCGCAATGCCCCATTTCCAGCATGTGGGAAAACCAGATCTCCCGGGGACGGAGCAATCCCGCCGCTTCCGGCACCGAAAGCCCGACCCGCGGATGCAGCATGTGGATATCGATCCGGCCGGAGGGGTGCATCTGTTTGGGCGAGCAACTGTCACCGGTCTGATAAAGCACCGGCGCATCTTTGCCGCGGCCGCAGGTGATCCGGCTGCACATGATGAAATTCGGCAGTTTGGCGTTGTGATCCGTTGCTTCAAACTCCAGATACACATCTTTGATCCAGCGGGCCGCCGGCGGATTGACCGCCCCGCCCTCCGGCAGGAAATTAGCGATCACCGGTTTTCCGGCCGCATCCATGGCCCGGCAGAATGCCGCATCATAATGGTCGCCGTGTTTGTGGGAAACCAGGGCAAAATCCAACAGCGGGACCAGTTTGGCGGCCAGCCGGTGATGCACATCGATACCGAAACAACTCTCCGGGGTCTTGACCACATAGCCCATGTTGTAAATATGCCAGACCGCAATACCTTTTTTCACGGTGGTTTCAGGGATCTCTTTCAGGATCTTCTGCATACTGCGGTCATAAAATTCCAGCACCGGGTACTGATCGTACATAGCCTCCAGTTCGCTCCCCAGCCCATCGCCGGCATGGCCGAATTTGCTGAAAACCGGAGCGGTCATGCCGTCCACGCCGTTGCGGATCAGTGTTTCCTCGATTTCCCGCTCAACCGTTCCCGGCTTCGCATAACGGATACCGGCAAAATTACTGCGGGTGGGCAATGTGGCCCGCCAAATCTCCGGATCGCCTTCGGTCACTGCGATCTCGCCGCCGAGATAGACGATGGTCAACACATTTTTCCCTTTTTTCACCTCCAGCGGCACATCGTGGGTGCCGGGGCGGCCGAACCGGCGGCAACTGTTGGAGGTGCGGACAGTGAGGATCTCCCGGCCGTTGAGCGCGATCTTCATCCGGAACACACTGGCACCGCAATGAAGCAGCATGGTGCCATCGGTTTTGGCGACAAATTCGTTGACCAGGATCGACGGAATGGGAGGACGGCGGTCCTGCCGCCGGAAAACGCCTTTTTTGAAATGGACTTTTTCCCGCTGAATGCCGTTGAACGACTCCACCGCTGATGTCAGCGCAGTGGGATCGGCTTCTTCAAATGACTTTGCCGTGGCAGAATAATAACTCCATTCCGGCGACAGATCCAACGCAATAAAATCCCTGGCTGCCAGCACGATCCCCGACAAAAACAACAACACTGCCCATACCAGTCTCATATCCGCCCCCGGTTTTGTTAAAGAGTCAGAGCAACTTCATAGCTGTAGTTTATACGATATTTATACTGCAGACATCCGTAATATAACCCGCCATCATCAAAAACACAAACCATTCCCACAAAAATCCCCGCCGTTTTCCGTTGCCGCAACCGTGCGGTCCAATCGGATCAAATTGACATTTCCCGGGTCCGGTGATATATTTATTCTGAAAAGTGACAGGCCGCTCCGCTTCATACCGGGGCCGGTTTTGAAATCCATTCATTTTGAGCAGAACAGGAAACCGAAGCATGCGTTTTACCAGTACCCGCAGCAACTGTGCCGTATCCGCCGCCCAGGCCATCACCCGGGGCATTGCCGATGACGGCGGACTTTTTGTACCGGAATCTTTCCCCCGGCTTTCTCCGGATGACATTGCCGGACTCTGCCGATTGGACTACATCGGCCGGGCCGCCCGGATCCTCTCGCTCTATCTGACCGATTACACCGCGGAGGAAATCGACCATTGCGTCCGCTCCGCCTACACCGGCACGTTTGAGAACGACGATCCGGCCCCGTTGCGGGAGGTCGCTCCCGGCATGAATCTGCTGGAACTCTGGCACGGCCCCACCTGCGCGTTCAAAGATATGGCGTTGCAGCTGCTGCCGTTCCTGCTGACCACCGCGGCCCGCAAAGCGGCTCCCGACAAAACCATGGTGATCCTGGTCGCCACCAGCGGCGATACCGGCAAAGCGGCGTTGGACGGTTTTGCCGATGTTCCCGGCACCGGTATCGTGGTATTTTTCCCGCGCGACGGTGTCAGCCCGATGCAGAAACTGCAAATGCAGACCCAGGCGGGTGCCAATGTGGCCGTCTGCGCCATCGAAGGCAATTTTGACGATGCCCAGACCGGGGTCAAAACGATTTTTGCCGACCCGGCCATGAAGGCGTTTCTGGCGGACCGGAACATGGAATTCTCCTCGGCCAATTCCATCAATTTCGGCCGGCTGGTCCCGCAGGTGGTCTATTATGTCTCCGCCTACTGCGATCTTTTGAATCAGGGCAAACTCAAAGACGGCGAAACCTTCAATGTCACCGTGCCGACCGGCAACTTCGGCAACATTCTGGCGGCCTATTATGCCAAATGTATGGGAATTCCGATCAACCGCTTCATCTGCGCCTCCAACCGGAACAACATTCTGACGGATTTCATTGCCACCGGCGTTTACGACCGCAACCGGCCGTTCCACACCACCGACAGCCCGTCCATGGATATTCTGATCTCCTCCAATCTGGAACGGCTGCTCTACCACCTCTGCGGCGATCACGCGGCCGTGGCGGCCGAAATGGCGGCCCTGAAAAACGACGGCAAATACACCGTTCCGGCGGATGTGCTGACCAAACTGCAAAACGAATTCTTCGGTGGCTGCTGCGATGATGCCGCCACCGCGGCGACCATCCGCACGCTCTTTGAACAGCACCATTACCTCTGCGACACCCACACCGCCGTGGCGGTCAATGTCTATCAGCAATATCTGGCCGCTACCGGCGATGACCGTCCTTGCGTGATCGCCTCCACGGCATCGCCCTACAAATTCGCCCGCGCGGTGCTTTCGGCGGTCAATAACGGGGCCGCTCTGCCGCCGGATGAATTCGCCATGGTCGAAGAATTGTCACGCCTGACCGGCACCGCGATCCCCGGCCCCATTGCCGGACTCCGGGAACGCCCGGTCCTGCATCGCAGCAGCGTGGCCAAAGATGCCATGACCGGGTTCATCCGCGATTTTCTGCAATAATTGCTACGCCTGATCCGGCCACAGATCCGGCAGGTGGAGTTTACGGAGCCGCAGATCCTGCAGCACACAACGCCCGGGGGCCTGCACGCCGAAACAGTACGCCAGCAGCAGATCGCTGCCGCAAAAATGCATGGCGGTGTAACAGTACCCCCGGTCCGGCTCCCGCTCCAGCATCACGCCCTCGCGGCGGTCCCAGGTCGCACCGTTGTCACGGCTCCGCATGATGACCAGCGGCGTCCGGTCACTGCCGGTCGGCAATGGCAGTACCGGATACAACTGCCGGTCGATACCGTTCCATACGGCATACAGCCAGCCGGTTGCCGGATCGCGCTTCACCGACAACGGCGACAGCGGTGACGGGAAATTCCGGTCGGGTACGGCCGCGCCCCAGTTGTTACCACCGTCAAAAGAATCTGTTGTAAACTGGTATCCCAGCGCGGTCCGCGCCCACATCCGCAAATGATCCGGAGCCAGCTCGATCACGACCGGCTCCTGGAAACCGTGAAAACCATCGGCCCGGGTATCGGGACACACCAGCGACTCGGATTCGCGCCAGGTTTCGCCATTGTCATCGGAAATCAGGGTAAAGAGCATCCCCGGCCGGAATTCCCACCGGCCTTCCCGGAACAGATGATACGAAAACGGCAATACGATCCGCCCCGATTCCAGTTGCACCGCCCGGTCGTTGTCCATAACAAAATACCCGTCCCGGGCGATCAAGCGGCGGGCTTCGCTCCAGGTGTCACCATCATCCGTTGAACGGCGCATCATCGGTAGACACGCCATGCGGCCGCAGGCGAGCATCCGTTTTTCCAGATAAAACAGGATCACGCTGCCGTTGCGGAGCCGCAACAGCGATACGCTCATCACATTATCCGCATCGCCGCGGGGGATCACCACGCCATTGTCCCGCCAGGAGTCACCATCATCGGTGGAGATCAGTTCCGCCAGATCGGCGTGGGCATCATCCGACCAATTACCGCCGGAATAGCGGGTATAGATATATCGGGTCCGGCCATCGCCGGTACGCAAAAAAGCCCCCTCTGAATTCCGCGGATTCCCGGCGGTATTCAACAAATCAAACGGCTTAATCTTCTCATTCATTTCCCGGCCTTCTCCTTCTTTTCCGGCATCCCCGGCTCCGTCACAGCCGTTTCCATGCCGCATCTGTTCATTGGGAGCGAAACTCCCTGTCTTCCACCTCCGCCGGAGGATAAAACATTTTCCATGTCAACCAGCCGCCGGAAAGATTGGCGGCCCGAAAACCATTCTGTTTCAAAATCCGCTCGGCCAGATACCCGCGCAATCCGACCTGACAGCAGGTCACGATCAGCCGGGACCGGTCCAGTTCATCCATCCGGGCACGCAAATCCCCCAGACGGATGTTGCCCGCCCCGGCACCGCCAGCCGCCAGTGTGTCCCCCTGCTCTACGGCTAATATAACATGAGGAAATCAAAATACAACAAAGCATTTTTTGGTGCAACTGCAAAATACTATTGTCGATGAACGGTATGCAGAAAAAAACGATCGCCCGGATCATCCGGGCCTCAATGAGCAAGGAAGTTCAAGCTGGCAGAGGTGACACTCTGACTTCTGCAACCAACTTTTTTGAGTACCTTGACTCCTTCCGCCGCGATATAAAGCAAATGCCCCGGGGAGGACCCGTTGCATCTTCCGGATGCCCCCTCCAGAAAGGCCCCTTACCAGCCCGTTGCCGGGGGTGCATCCAGATGGAACAACGACTTGCCCTGCACAACAAGGTGCCGGTGTGAGGCCTCTGGGGGCAAGGAAACGGCTCACGGCTCTGCGGTGCCGCCGGTCGGATTGGAGATCCTCCCGGTCATCGTGAAAGAATCGTAATTGTGTCAAATAGCACTTGCTATAATCATTCCGTTTCCTCCGGGATCGGCATCCGCCGGGCAATCAGGAGCATGGCGCCGCCGAGGATCATCATAGTGCCGCCGATCCCCAGCGGACACAGCACGCCCTTGAGATCGTGCGCCGGTAGCGCCAGCAGGGCCACGAAGATTCCGCCCAGCAGCACGAAGGAGCCGATGATCCGCAGCTGGACGCGGTCGCTACTGACGCCGACTTCACGGGCGAAATCCACCGGAGTGAACATCTTTCGGTAGAATTCGTCCACCCGCCGGTCGTATTCCGGGGTGTTGGTGCGCCGCAGGAGAATGCAGAGAAGGAAGACCGCCAGCGAGGTTACGCCGAAAATCCAGCCGACCTGTTCCACATAGCTCCAACGGGCCTTGCCGAGATCGGTGCTGAGCCGGATGACGAGGGACATCAGGAATCCCGCGGCCATCGCCCCCAGCGGCACCCACTGCGGCATCCGTTTGAGGAAAAGTCCCCAGAGGAGCGGCACCACCCGCGGCAACCCCAGCATGGCGCCGATCATCAGCACCAACTGCAGCGGCCCTATCCCGGCATAGGCGTACAGGATCGCCGTGCCGATGGCGACAAGTCCGGCGAAGACCGAATACCCCTTGCTCAACCGCAGTTTCTCCGCCTCGGTACGCGGACGGAGCCGGAGTAGCCGTTCCAGCGGCGGATAGACGTTCAGCATGAATTGGGAGGCGCCGCCGTTCAACGAGGTGTCCATGGTGCTCATGGCGGCGGCGAACATTGCCACCACCACCAACCCGATCATCGTTTCCGGCAGGAGATGCAGACATACCACCGCGTAGCTGGCGTTCTCCGGCGCGGCGAGCGGCAGCGCCTCCACCTGCGCCTGATAGAGGAAGCGCGCGGTGAAGGCGGGGATGAAGAAGAAGGCGCACCCCACCAGCTGCAACGCGGCGCACAGGAACAGGGCGTTGCGGGCGTTGCGACCGTCTTTTACCGAATAATTGGTCCGCGCTACGCTCAGCGAACTGGTCCACGTGGTCAGCTGCAGCGCCACCAGCCATTCCCACGAGTAATAGCCGCCGAAGCGGTCGCCGAATTCGGCGCGCGGCTTGAAAAGCTGGAAATCGCGTGCGAGCCCCAGTTCGTCGATCTTCTGCCAGATGCCGCCGATGCCGCCGAGTTCCTGCAGGCAGAGGATGGTAACGGTGACGGTCACGGCGATCATTACCAGACATTGCAGAAAGTCGGTGCCCATCACCGCCCAGCGGCCGCCGGCGACGCTGTAGAAGAGCACCACTGCGCCGAGGATCACAATCACGCCGTAGAGGTCGAAGCCGAAGATCGCCGACACGAAGATCGCCAGCGTGTACAGCCCCATGCCGCTGCCGACGTATCCGGTCAGCAGTCCGATGATGGTATAGACCTGCTGGGTGGCGGGATTGAAGCGCACCCGCAACACCTCGCCTTCGGTGGTCAAGCGCTTCTGGCGGCACAGCGGCTCATAGAAGATCCCCAGCAGCACGAACTGGAGCGGCGACAGCGCGTAGATCAACAGAATGCTCCAGCCCACGGTGTAGCCGATTCCCGCCGCCACCGTGAAAGTGTAGGCGGAAGTCGCAGAGACGTAGGCGCTGGCGCCGCACAGCCACCAGCTCCCCTGGCTGCCGCTGCGGAAATAGTCGCCGGTGTTGCGGTTGAAGCGGCGGAAGGCCAGTCCCATCAGCACCAGGAAAGCGAGATAGGCGCCGATTACCGCAAAGGTGACCGGGCCGGGCGTGATCATCGGCGCCGGTTCCGCCGCGGCGAGAGGGGCCGCCGTCAGCGCCGTCAGAAGGGCGAGGATGCGTTTCATGAGTTTCCTTGTAATTAGGCTATACTCTCGTTCACTACTGTCCGGTAAAATTGCCGGACTTGATTGATAATATCGGTTCCTGCGTTATATCAAAAGTTGATTAGATATCTCAATTTTATCACGGCTTCACACCCTTCTCAAGAGAAAAACATTTTTTCTGATAGTTTTTTGCAACTGCTGGAACGCGAAAAATCGCTACACCGTCAGCAGGCGGCGCAGTTCCTCCACGTCGCCGCTGTTGCGGCAGCCGTAGGGCGACCACTCGTAGGCTTCGGCGTAACGGACGCGTTTTCCGGCCTCGCCGAGGTCGGCGATGAGCCGCGCACGGCCGAGATCGGCGGCGGCCACGTTGCGGACGCCCCAGTTTTCGAGGATGTACGCTTTTTTCTGCTCCCACGTCCATTGCGCCGAGTCGATCCGCCGCTTTTTTTCCCACGCCAGCCACTCGTAGATCTGCGAGACGTGGCAGTCGATGATCCGGCATTTCTCGTCCATCACGTCATCGATTGGGATCATCACATCCGGGCGGATCGGGCGTGGGTCGGTGAAACGGTCGTAGGGGTGGACGAAGATCGGCGACATTTCCGGGATCGGGGTATCGTCGCAGAACTGCGGCACCCGGATCATGTAGGAGGCGTCGAGCACCAGCTGCGCGGTGGCGCGGTGGTCGGCGTGATAGTCGCACGGACGGTGGGTGATGACCACATCCGGGGCGAAGCGGCGGATCAGCCGAATCACCTCGCACCGGTTCGCCACGTTCACCTCCAGCTCGCAGTCGTGATGATCCATCACCTGATATTCGGCGATGCCGGAGATCGCCCGCGCGGCCTTCGCCTCGGCGAGACGGCGGGCTGCCAGCTCCGGCCCGGAAATCGCGTAATGGCCGCGGTCGCCGTTCGTCATGGAGACGAATTTCACCAGATGCCCGGCGCGGGTCAGTTTGAGCGCCAACCCGCCGCAGCAGATGTCGGGGTCGTCGGGGTGTGCCCCGAAGACCATGATCCTGCGGATCTCTTTCATGCCATGCCTCCCAATTGCCCGAAGCGCTCCGCCAGCACCACTGTGGCACCCATGCGGGCGGCCATTACCGCAGCCCCCAGCCCGCCCGGGCCGCCGCCCACGACCAGCACGTCAGCCTCGGCCACGACCGGAATATCTTCATCGATACGGAATTTGATCGTTTTCATCAAGCCTTCCTTCTTTGCCCCTTTACCGCTCCAATAGCATGTCAAACTCAATTATTTGGTCTTTCTTCGCGCACGAAGAAACGCTGTCCTTCAAAAAAAAGACGAAAATTCCGTGCAGGGCCCCCCCGCACGGGAGAATGGTTCATGCAGGGGGGCATGGCCCCCCCGCATGGGTGATTTTAGAGAATGCCAACGCCCTTGGTGGACCATTCGGCGCCGAGGGCACCGTATTCAGCCCAAGTGGAGGCATCCGCGCCGGTGATGAGAGCCGCGCCGACGATACCGCCGGTGGTGCGGAAGAGGACATCATCGGTGCCGTCGGCGTTGTAGTCGGCGATATCCTGGACTTCAGCGTCGAAGGTGCC
>JAFQLP010000101.1 GCA_017414565.1 Lentisphaeria bacterium
ACCTCCAACCTGGGCAGCGACCGCATTCTGGAGGGTATCACCCCCGAAGGGGATCTGTCCCCCCAGGCCCGACAGGAGGTGGAAATGCTCCTCCGCCGTCACTTCCGCCCGGAATTCCTGAACCGGATCGATGAAACGCTGATCTTCCACAAACTCGGACTGGAACACATGGTCGCGATCCTCGATATCCAGTTGCGCCGCTTTGCCGGACGGTTGAAAAACCAGAATATCGGATTCGTCATCTCCGACAGTGCCAAACGCTTTATCGCCGCCAACGGCACCGATGAAGCATTCGGGGCCCGCCCGTTGAAACGGGCCGTCATCCGGCTGCTCGAAAATCCGGTATCCCGGCTCATCATCGGCGGCGGTCTGGAAAGCGGCATGACCCTTCAGGTGGATCTGGAACAGGACAAATTGACCTTCCACAGTACTGCCGATCCGGTATAGCCGCTTGACAAAAGCCCGGAAAAACAGTATCGTTACCGGTATTGTTTTTCCGGCCGCCTCCGGGCGGCTCCATCCGGACAGGGAGGTTTTGACATGTTCATCGGTATCGGGGTCGGCGTGTGCGCCGCCACGCTTCAGTCCATCTGTTACATTCTTTCGCGGGGCTTCCTGACACGGTACGGCGGGCCGGTCCGGCTGATGATCGCCTCGCAACTCGTCCTCGGTCTCATCAGCGCGGTCCTGCTGTTCCTGCTGGCTCCGCCCGCTTTTTTTGCTCCGGCGATCATTCCCGGAGTGGCCCTCTGCTCCGGGGGCTACATCATGGGACAATTCTCCTTCTTTTCCGCCCAGCAAAAGATCGAATGTTCCCGGGTGGCCTCGCTTTACAGTCTGAAGATCCTGGTGGTGTCCCTGCTCGCCGCCCTGCTGGTGGACGAATCTCTCACCCCGGGCGGGATCGCGGCGGTCCTGCTGGCGGTGGCGGCCGTTTACCTGATCAATCACCGCCGCGGGGCCGGATTCGATCACCGGGGCATGGGGATGCTGGCTTTGGCGATCACCTCGTTTTCGTTTTCCGACATCGGCGCAAAAATGCTGTTGGATCATCTGACAGAGTTCCTGGTGCCGCATTTTATGGCAGGCCTGATCACGGTCTCCTGCGGTTCGCTCCCGGCGGCTCTGCTGCTGTTACCGGCAGCGTGGCGGCAGAAGATCCGGAAGGAGGAATTTTCCGCCGCCACCCCGTATGCCGTGATCTGGTTTGTTGCGGTGGCCTGCACCTTTATCGGCTTCAGTTATCTGGGGGCCACCTTCGGCAATGTGGTGCAATCCAGTCGCGGGGTCATTTCGCTGATCCTGGGGATCGTGCTGGCGCATCTCGGGGCGGCCGGACAGGAACCGCAGTTACCGGCGGCGGCGTGGATCAAACGCGGCATCGGGGCGTTGCTGATGTTTCTCGCCATTCTGCTGTTTGCCACATTCGGCCGACCGCCCGTCGGGGCTTGAAAAAAAACGGGACCGGCACTATGGTAATACCGTTGCAGAACCGGAAAAGAGAGGATTGTTATGACCGCTCATGCCATTGATTTGTGCGCCATCGGCGAAAATGTGAAAAAATTGCGGCAGAATGAAGGCTGGTCGCTCGATGAATTGTCGCTGCACAGCGGCGTTTCCAAAGCCATGCTATCCAACGTGGAGTCCGGCAAAGTCAATCCCACCATCGCAACATTGTGGAAGATCGCGCTGGCTTTTGAGGTGGATTTCAATGTCCTGCTGCGGGGCGAAGGCAACAAAGTCAAACTTTTCACCGTCTGCCGGCACGAAGATCTGATCTCGCTGGATGTGGGTGTCCCCGGAGCCCGGATCATCGTCCTTTCGCCGCCATCCATGGCCGATGATCTGGAACTGTACACGCTGGAGCTGGCCCCCGGCTCCCTGCTGGATTCGGAACCCCACACAGCCGGCACCCAGGAATTTGTGACGGTCCTTTCCGGCCGGGTAGAAGTCGTTGCGGGGGAACGCGCCACAACGCTGGAAACCGACGACATGGTCCATTACCAGTGCGATGTCCACCACAGCATCCGCAACTGCGGCACCGAGCCCGCCCGGCTCTACATGGTGGTCCGATTCCCGGAACGCCCCTGAATCCTGCCGCCGGGAAATGTTTTTTTGACAGCAGCCGGTTGATTTTACTGCGATCGGCGTTATCTTTTGAGTGCAGTCAAACCGTTGCATCCGGACCGCAGGAGGTATTTTGATATGAGATCTTTTCTGCCGCACCATCTCTGGCGGAAAATCGTTCTGGCAATGGCAGTCGCAGGTGCGGCGGCCGCCGGATCGTCGCTCCATCCACCCCGGCACACCGCCGCCGGGATCGCGGCCGGAGAACATGTGGTAAATCTCACCATCGGCGGCATCCCGGCAGATCAGCGGGATGCCTGGCGCCGGGCGGCGGTCCATGCTCCGCAGTACCTTTTCAACTGCTGCGCCCAAAATGAATAAAAAACACATTTTTCGGCAAAAACAGTTGCCTTTTTCTTGCATAATCTTCCGCTGATTATATATTATACGAGGAGCGGTCGTCCGGGCAGTCGTCCGGGTCTTGATGATCCGGGAGGAAAGTCCGGACTGCACAGAGCGGGAAGTCCCCTGTCGAAGGGGATACTGCGAACCATACGTCGCGGGAAGGAAAGCGCAACAGAAAGCAAACCGCCGGGAGCGATCCCGGTAAGGGTGAAAGGGTGGGGTAAGAGCCCACCGGGTGGCGGCGCAAGCCGTACCGCATGGCAAGCCCCTTCTGCAGCAAGACCAAATAGGGGACGAGCTGTTGCTCGCAGCGTTATGAGTCCCGGGTTCTGGTCGCATAGACAGATGACTGCCCCCTGCTCCTCCGGGAGAAGGGACAGAATCCGGCTTACAGGGCGGCTGCTCCCTTTGATCGGCAACGCTGTTCCACAGGATCAGCGTTTTGCCGGTTTGGAGATAAAAATTCTAAAATTCAAGGTAAAAAAAATGCCCAAAATCGCTATTTTGAGTGATATCCACGCCAATTTGGAGGCGTTCACCGCAGTACTGCGGAAATGCGAAGAACTGGATATCGACAAGTATGTGTGTCTCGGCGATATCGTCGGTTACAATGCCAGCCCGGCGGAATGTCTGGAAATGGTCCGCTCCATCGAGTGGCTGGCCATGGTGCGCGGCAACCACGACGAATACGCCTCGCTGGAAGATGAAGAGGTCGATGGCATCAACCCCAATGCCCGGGCCGCGATCCAGTGGACCCGCACCCAGTTGACCGATGATGAACGCCGGATGGTCGGTTCCACCCCCTACAAGGCTTCGCTCCCGCCGTACAACATGACATTGGTCCACGCCACGCTGGATTCGCCGGAGCAGTGGGGTTACATTTTTGACCAGCATCACTCCGAAGACAATTTCTCCTATCAGTTCACGCAGCTCTGCTTCTGCGGTCACTCGCATGTGCCGGTGGCGTTCCACAAGCGTCCGCTGGCCATGATGGATCAGCGGCAGGTCGAGGAGATCTTCGACTGGGTGCAACTCCGCGATGATTCCGGTATGCTGATCCCGGACGATTTCACCAAAGAACGGGAATTCAAACCGGTCCGCCTGATGAAAGGTTACAAATACCTCTTCAACATCGGCAGTATCGGCCAGCCGCGCAACCGCGATCCCCGTTCCAGTTTTGCGGTTTACGATACCGACAAACAGACCGTGACCCACTATCTGGTACCTTACGACATCGAAGCGGCCCAGGCCAAAGTGCGGGCGGCCGGACTGCCGGAACGGTTGAGGAAAACCTTACTGAAATGAAGCAGGGTCTGGATGATATTCTCAAGTATGTCATGGATATGCTGCGGCATCGCATTGAGCAGCAGATTGATGCTCTTGAGGAAATGAAGGATGCTTACGGTGAGCTGA
>JAFQLP010000102.1 GCA_017414565.1 Lentisphaeria bacterium
AACAGGATTTATCAGGACAACTGCTATTATTACGGATTCCGCCAGTCTGCGGGGTTCCGTTGTCCACGCCTGTGATCTGCTGATCTGACATTGGGAACGACCACTCCGCGGCACTGTGTGACGCGGAGTTTTTTTTATGTCTTCAAACCAACAAAAGGAGTTGTTATCATGATTATCATCCTGAAAGAAAATGCCGATGCCCAACAGTTTGCCACACTGGAAAAATGGCTGACCGACCGCCAGATGAGCCTCCATGTGAGCAAAGGCTCCCACCGGACGATCCTGGGGCTGATCGGCGACACATCGGCACTCGATGTCACCCTGATCCAGCAAATGGAGATCGTGGAAGGGATCCGCCGTATCCAGGAACCGTTCAAAAAAGCAAACCGGAAATTCCATCCGCTGGATACCGTCATCCGGGTAAAGGATACGGTCATCGGCGACGGCAGCTGCTGCATCATTGCCGGGCCCTGTTCGGTGGAGACCCCGGAACAGATCCTGACGGTGGCCCGAAGTGTCAAAAATTCCGGTGCACACATCCTGCGCGGCGGTGCCTTCAAACCGCGCACCTCGCCCTACTCGTTCCAGGGGCTCCGCGCCGCCGGTATCAAAATGCTGCTGGATGCCGCCCGCGAAACCGGTCTGCCGGTGGTGACGGAAATCATGGATCTTTCGCAGCTCGAACTTTTCAACGATGTCGATATCATTCAGGTCGGTGCCCGCAATATGCAGAACTTTGAACTGCTCCACGAACTCGGACACACCCGGAAACCCATCCTGCTCAAACGGGGTCTGGCCAATACCTACCAGGAACTCCTGATGAGTGCCGAACACATCATGAATGCCGGCAACGAAAACATCATCCTCTGTGAACGTGGCATCCGCACCTTTGAAAACCACACCCGGAACACGCTCGATGTCTCCGCCGTGCCCGCGCTCAAAAGCCTGTCGCACCTGCCGGTCATCATCGACCCGAGCCATGCCGCCGGGATCGCCGCTTTTGTGCGCCCCCTCTCCCGGGCTGCCGTTGCCGTCGGGGCAGACGGCCTGATGATCGAGGTCCACAACGATCCCCAGCACGCGCTGTGCGACGGCAGTCAGTCGCTGACGATGCCGGATTTCGCCAAAGTCGCCGGTGACATCCGCCGGTTCGCATCACTCCGCATGGAATTGGAGTCGTGACCCGGCCGCGCAGACACAAAAAATCCCCCGTCAGCCATCTGCGGCGGGGGATTTTTCTGTCCGCCAACGGCCGTCAAAAACGCTTGGGTGACGGATGGAAATGCGCCAGAAACTGACCGGCCCGCTGACAGATGACGGCACATTCTTTCCGGAGAATATCCCGGGCTTTTCCGGTCCCTCCCTGACGCAGGAGGTCGCGTACTTCCGCCTCGACCGCCCGATACCGGCTCTCGATCTCCTGTTCCGCCGCGATCAGCAGCGCATCCCCGTCATGGTCAATACCGTTCTGCTTCTGCCATTCGGCGCAGCGGGCGGCCCAACGGCCGTCGGCAAAGACCTCCGGCACGCCCTGCAACCCCATCGGGACCGGCACATAAAGCGAATTCCGGACCGGCCCCAACGAAAGCCAGCAGCACGACAATTCCGCCGGGAATTCCCCATCCGGCACCATCGTGGCGGCGGAAACCGTACTGCTCCGGCAGAGCGAAGTCAGATCCCCCAGATCCGCGCTCTCGCGGGACCGCGACAATGCCCGGATATCCGCCAGCCGGATCTTCTCCGGCGACTGCATACAGCGGCGCAAACCCCGCCGCAAATACAATTCCCGCCGGTATTCTGCCATCAATCCCTGATGGCCCCGCTCCGAAAGCGATACCATGCCCGGCAATTTCCAATCGTTGCTGCGGAGATCAAATCCGAAGGGCACATCCGCGATCACCAGATGTTCCGGCGACATTTCCGCGATCGCCCCGCTCTGCGGATCAATGAAAAAAAGAATCGTTCCGCCGCCGCGGAAATAACCGTCCGCCGTCAGACGCCGCAGACTGTTTTTGACCTCTTCGACCGTGCCGCAGGTTTCCAACAGCCACTTGGTCACTTCGGAAACACTGAATCCGTCTTTCCGGTTCGGATCGCTGCAATCGTCACCGGCATTCATCGCCACCGCCAGCCCGGCCTCGTTGATCGCCATCCGCGGCGTGATCCGCCACAGATCCCCCGCGCCGAACCAGCGGTAACGGCCGGCCGGAGCGTGAAACATGGCATTCTGACCGCCCGGATCATAATCACGGTTTTTGTGCAGCACCATCCGACCGTCAGCACCGGCCCCGGCATGGACGATCCAACTGGTACATGCCGTGAATCCGTCATTCAGCAGGAGAAACTGCCAGAATGCTTCATCCTCCCAGCCGAGGGCACGCGCGATCATCCGGCATTCCGTGTACCACGGTAACTGATAGTGTTCCACGATTTTCCGGTGACGCGCCGCCATTTCTGCGCGCTGTTCCGGCGGCACCCCGGCAAACAACGCATCGCGCCGGGCCGTCAATGCCGAAACACTGCCGCCCAGCGCGCGTACAAAGGAATCCCCGTAGGATCCCGGTTCTCCGACGGCTCCCGGCACGAATGCCGGGAGCGCAGAGGTTGTCACTTCTGCTTCGGACACGCCTTCCCCTTCCGGCACGGAGCCACACAATCGTTCAGCGGCAGAGCCGGTTTTTCATCGACCGCATCAAAAGCGGCCCATTTGCCGGGCTTATCCAGCAGATTGTAGCGGAAGTAGCAGAAACCGCGCATACCGAGTTTGCGGCCGTACGAGATAACCTTGGCGGCATCTTCGTAGTCGTTGGAGTCGCCGAGACCGACCAGCACGGTGGTACCGGTGATCTTTTCACCGCGCAGCGCGATATCACCCGGCCAGGTGACCGGCTTCTTGAAAGTGGAGTGATAGGTCATCGGGCAGATGAAGTCCAGATAATGCCCCAGACGGGTCCAATTCTGGCCGTAGTGGCAGATGCCGAAAGAGGGTTCCTTTTCCGCACCGTCGGGCATGAACGCCGCCGAAAGTTCGAGTTTCGGATTGACCTCGTCGATGATCTTGCGGATATCCGCCGTCAGCTCGGTGATTTCATCTTCGCGCATGGTGACCCACTTGATCACATCCGGGTCCTTGGCGATCCAGGCCTTCATATAGGCATTGGTCTTGCCGCGATAGAAGGTGTCTTTGAGGATTTCGCGCAGACGCTCGATATCAACGCCCAGCGCCTTGCCCTTGGCAATGTGTTTCGGGCAGAAGCAGTACACCGCATGGGGATAACGGATGTAGTCCAGGTGGATGCCTTTCAGATTGTATTTACCGGCATTTTCCGCCAATTCCCGGATCATCGCCAGCAGGTAATTGCGATACCCGGTCGAAAGCGTGCAGACCCGTTCGCAGTCAGACACATAGACGGCACCGTTATCCTTGCTGTCTTTACCGCAGTGATAATAGTGATCTTCGGGGTGTTTCTCCAACCAGGCTTCGTCGCTGTTGACCACGAACCAGGCGTGCAGATCAATCTTATTCTTTTTGCAGGCTTTGCCGAACTGTTCGAGGACATCACCCTTGCTGAGATTCTTTTTCAGCGCGATCTTGCTGTCCCAGCTGGCAGAACCGCCCATGCCCTTTACCAGCATGACGGCGCAGTTGAGATTGTGTGCTCTGAAATCCTTTGCCACGAAGTCGGCACCTTTGTCCCGCACCACACTGCCCCAAAGCCACATGGCCCGGGTTTCCCGCAACGTTCCTGCGCACCCCGTGCAGCAAAAGGCCACGGCCATCAGCAACCATACCATTTTTTTCATCCGTTTGTTCTCCTTCTTTGGTTATTTGACCGGATATTCCCTGAAAAATTTCTGCGCCTGCTCCCGTCACCGGGAAAATTTCTCCCGGTAGATCCGCGGTGACACGCCCTTGATCTGCCGGAACCGGCGGCTGAAATGATACTGATCCGAAAAACCCAACTGGGCGGCGATCTGCTTGATCGTCATGTTGCTCGACAGCATCTCCACCGCCATCAGCATTTTGACATTGTCGATGTAGTATTTCGGGGTCATCCCCGTGTGCCGTTTGAACACCAGATTGAAATGGGTGGTACTCAAATTGCACAATTCCGCCATGGTGTCGATGTTCCACCACCGGTCCGGCCGCTGTTTGATCTCCGTCAGCAACTGGTCGATAAAATTCGGAACGGTATTGGCATTGACCCCGGATTTCTGCTCCTTGTACAGCCCGTGGATCAATTTCTGCAACATCAGATTGGCTTCAAACTGCGATTCGCGGGAACAGTTCATGGCCATCTCGATAATCGGCAGCAGCCGCCGGATCGAACCGAGTTTGACCACCCCGGTTGGCAGCAGCCCGGACTTGAAAAGCCCGTCCGCCAACGGTCCGCAGAAAGAAATCGCATCTTCGGTGTAATTGTGAACGATCCCGCCGTATTTATGCCGCAGATACGGCGGCACAATGATCGCATCGCCTTTGTTCACATGCACCATGCCACCTTTTTCGTCACAATACCAACCCTCGCCGTCGTACATGTGGGAAATATCGTAAAACTGAAATTCCCGGAACGGCAACTGATCCGGCTCCACCGGTTCATTGATTCCACCGCGGATAAAGGAAAAAATCCACAATCCGTAGTTGACATTGAACTGGGGGATCGACTTGGGAGCAGCAACGATTTCTGTGGCACCATTCATTTGTTGTTCTCAAATTCTGTCCGGACAGCGTCCCGGAACGGTTGCGAAACCAGATATCCATACCCGACAGCCGCCATGGCCGCCGCCGCTTTCAACATATTCGCGCGCCCCAGCTCACTTGCCGACGCCTCGGCAAAAACCTGCGAATGCCCGGGGATCCGCCCTTCGCTGATCGCAAAATAACCGTGAATGGCCGGGATCGCCTGCGAAACATTACCGAAATCACTCGAACCGCGCCCCGGCGTGGCAGGCAATTCCATCTTCAATCCCGCCGCCAATGCGGCTTCCCAGTACGCCTGATTCAACACCTGATTCGGCGTGCGCCCCTGATACGGTGTCATCCAGGGACGGATCAGCGGCCGGGTCCCGGTCATCAACGCCGCCCCTTTCACCATATCGCGGAAACGTTTTTCCATGGCATCCAGCGTCCGTTCCTTCTCCGCCCGCAGAAACCAGTGGGAACAGGTGTGGTCCGGGATCACATTGGGGACCACCCCGCCTTCTTTGATCACGCCGTGGACCCGCGATGATTCCGGCAACTGCTGCCGCCACACCCCGACCGCATTATAAAGCATCACGGCGGCATCCAGCGCATTCAGCCCCAATTCCGGAGCCGTACCGGCATGGGCCGCCTTGCCTTTGAACGAAACAATGAAGCGGCGGATCCCCAGACAACCGGCATCGGGAATACTGTGCCACGACGGATGCACCATCATGGCGGCATCAACGCCTTTCAAACACCCCTCCCGCATCATCAGCACCTTGCCGCCGTACGATTCCTCGCCGGGGGTCCCCATGACCAGCACCCGCCCCGGCCGCCCCTCGCGCTTGAGTTTCACTGCGGCGGCATAACCGGCGGCAATGGCCGCGGTACAGATCAGATTGTGGCCGCACCCGTGTCCCAGACCGGGGAGCGAATCGTATTCCGCCATGAACACGAATGTCACATCGCCGCTCCCGTAACTGGCACAGTAGCCGGTCTGCTGGCCGGCAAAAGGCGTTTCCACGGCAAAACCGAGTTCCCGCAACAGACTCACCTGTTCAGCACAGGCGTAATGTTCGGTCATCCCGGTCTCCGGCCGGGCCCAGATCCGGGCGGCCAGGTCCAGACAACGGTCGGCGACCTCGCCGACCTCCTGTGTCAATGGCTGAAAGGTTTGCCCGTTTACCATAGACTATTTGACCTCTTCAAACATTTCCGCAACCGCACCGGTGAGCACATCTTCGAGGCTCAGCTTGTACGGGAAACGCTGAAGCGTGTAGGCTTTGCAGATGACGTAGCAGGCGTAATCCTGATCATTTGCAAAGTCACTCTTGAGCGGCAGATAACCGGCGTGACCATTGGCCACGCCCCAGGTGATCAGACCGGGATAAAGTTTCTTGAAAAGCAGCGCATAGCCGGTCATCACCTCGCCGGGCAGAGCCAGCAGCGGCACATCGCCGAAACGGAAAAGCATGACCGGCTGCTGCGGCACATAGGGCCGGGCCTGCCGTTCCGGCAGGACCTGCTTGGCAATATCCGCCCATTCCAGCAGGAAGGTGTCGTAATTTTCCGCATCTTTGGTGCTATTGTCACGCAGCCGTTCCACTTCGGCATCGATATCGGCCTCCGAAGCCGGCACATCCAGCGGCAGATCCACATACTTCCACGCCGCCTGGAACACCGCCTCGCCGGTCGGCTTGGCATAGCGGCGGCTCTTTTCAATCCGGCGGGCCACCAGATGGCCGATGGTATCCATATCGGCATCATCCCCTTTGCCCCAACGGTTCAGGTTGGTCACCGGGTCGATATCACCGGCAAAGCCCTGCAGAAACACCCCGATCCGGCCGCTTTCACGCAACTGTCGGTTGACCGCCGCCGGAAAATCCGCCGAAAGATGCAGTTCCGGACCGAAAACGACCGGATGGCAGGCGTAACTCCACAGCACGATCTCCTGCTTACCGGGGGCCGACAGGAACAGGGTATGCAGACGGTTGTCGATGCCGGAAAAATCCATGGCACGGCGGTTGAAACCAATGGGTTCCATCCATTCCGTGTGACAGGTCAGTTCGTAGCCGGGCGTGGCGGCGGCTTTGGCACGGCGCGCCCCTTCCTGCAACTGGGGCAACAGCCGTTTTTCGCGGTATTCCTCGTTGCCGACACCGGGACCGCAATGGGTATGGATGCAGCCCAGAGCCACATTTTCCACCGCCATCCCGGCGGCTTCGGCGATCGCGGCGCGGAGTTCATCCGCATAGCAGGTGGACATGCTCAAAAGGTCGCATTCCACCAACATGGCCTCGCCCTTGCAGCCTTTCCAATACACAAAACGCGCCATCAGCGGGTCGTGCACCTTGTTGCCCCGGCGGGAACTGTTGAAGCCGTAACCGCAGAGCTGCGTCCCGAAATCGGGACAGATGTCTATTTCATAATAGCCAATGGTCCAAAGCGTACTCATTTTATTTTTCTCCCTCTCCGTCCAGGCAGAAATTTTCTCTCATGTGCCGGTGACACAATTCGATCGTATGCAGCGATTCCTCCGGCGGACACAAACGCAATTCCCCGCCGTCCCGGACCCGCCCGGTAAAGTATTCCATCATCAGGTAGTAGCCATCCGGCTCGTTGGAAAGATCGACCATTTCGGTCCCGTTTTCCGAACACACTTCAAACCGGGTGGCGAAACCGTTGAAATTCAACGCGCCTTTTTCAAACAACGCCCAGCCGCCGGAGCGCAGACCATAGCCCGTCGGAAAAATCCCGCCCGACTCGATCGCCACTTCGACATTGTCCGGATACATCCAGAAACTTTCGATCAGCCGGTTGGCGAAATTCCGGTCATTGGCATGGACCACCCGGAAAGACTCCGGTTCCCCCAGCAGACTGTAGGTGAAATCAATGTCGTGGATCGCCAGGTCAAACAGCGCACCGCCGCTGCCCCGGGCGACCTCCGGCTTGGTCCAATCGCCCCAGGCGGGACTTTCGTTGTGCCGGAACAGTTTGAGATAGCGGAGTTTGCCCAGTTTGCCGTTTTCCACGAACTCCCGGAGTTTGCGATACGCCGGGAAAAAGCGGAGGCAATGCCCCACCATCAGTTTGAGATTGCGGGCGCGTGCCAGTTCGATCAGTTCCCGACCTTCCTCCACGCTCAATGTGAGCGGCTTTTCCACCAGCACATGGCACCCGTGTTCCAACGCGATCCGGGCCGTCTGGTAATGCAAGAACGTATGCACCGCCACCACGACCACATCGGGATTTTCCTTGTCCAGTGCCTCGGAGATCCCGGCATACACAGGAGCATCATCCACCTGCGGCAACGCCGGGTCGATGACCGCGCACAACATCAGTCCGTCCAATTTCCGGACATTGTCGGCGTGGCACCGCCCCATCCGGCCGTAGCCAACGACAGCGACCCGCAGCGTACTCATTATTTCAACTCACTGCGGTTTTCATAGACCTTGCGGAAGACATCCGCCACGTCGTCGATATCGCTGTCACTGCCGAGCAGGATGTTCTGCGGCAGCCAGCAGCCCTGTTCATAGGAGGCTTTTTCGGCGACCGGCAGATGGATCTTGCCGTAATCCAGATCCGGATTGGAGTTGCGCCAGCCGTCAAAACTGCAGAAACTCTTGTTGAGCATAAACTTGTGCCGGTAATGCGGAGTATCGTAACCGGCCAGGATCGGCAGACCTTCCGCCTGCAGAGCCTTCAGCCAGACCGCCCGATCGAGGCCGTCGAAAGCCGTTTTGTCGTAACGCAGCACAAAAAGGTGCCAGGCGTGACGGGTCGTTGCGGCCGGCACTTTCAGGGGGGAAACACCGGGGATATCCGCCAGTTTTTCCGTGAGCCGGATGGCATTGCGGCTGCGGAGTTCGATTTCGGCATCAAGTTTCTGCATCTGGGCGCGCAGCAGAGCCGCGGCGAAACCGCCGAGCCGGTAATTGCCGCCCAGGTGATTGTGTTCGTACCACGCGCCGGTCAGATCGCGGCCGCAGTTGTGGATGCTCCAGCAACGGACAAAGAGATCTTCGTCGTTGGTGACAATGGCCCCGCCTTCGCCGCAGCAAAGGTTTTTGCTGGACTGGAAGGAAAAACTGCCGATATCGCCGACGGAACCGACGCGTTTGCCTTTGTATTCGGCACCGACCGCATGAGCGGCATCTTCGATGACTTTCAAACCATGCTTGCGGGCGACGGCCATGATCGCATCCATATCAGCCGGGTTGCCGCCGATATGCACCGGAATGATGACTTTGGTGCGGGGCGTGATCGCGCCTTCGATCGCCGACGGGTCCATATTGAAGGTTTCCGGATCGATGTCAACGAAAACCGGCACGCAGTTGGCTTCCAGCACACCGGTGACCGTGGCGAGGAAGGTGTAGGGCGGCACGATGACTTCGTCGCCGGATTCGACGCCGCAGGCGAGCAGCGCGTTGCGGAGCGTGACCGAACCGTTGCACATGGTCACGGCGCGGGAGCAGTGCTGATACGCCGCGAATTCTTTTTCAAAAGCATCGATCTCGACGCTGCCGATGCCCCAGTTTTCGTTACCGAGCACGCGCATCAGCGCATCTTTTTCCGCCTCGCCGTAGATCGGCCACGCCGGAAAATTTTTCCCGTCCCGGATTGCTGAACCGCCATTGACTGCCAACTTTGCCATTTTCGCCACCTTTTTTCAAAACATTTGTTTGCTGATAGTATTGCAAAGAGTACCGGGCGCACGCCATCTGCCGCGTCCGAAAAAACAACTTTCCGTTTTTATGATACGCCACATCCCGACATTCAACAATGGATAAAAAAACGATTTGAAAATAAAAAAAACTCATAGCCCGGAAACGCCTTTTCAAACTTATTTTTATCTATCTAAAAAAAAACAACCATCCATTGCAAGGCTGCCGAACCGCAACTATAATATTTTTCATAACTGTTATTGCGGTGTTTTGGTCTGTCCCATCAGCAAAACCGGTCATACCGGCCGGCCGGGGCGCGGCCCGGCACCGTTGTTTCCGGATGAAACGAAGATTTTTAAGGAAAGGCTCATCCATGAAAAAAATGATCACGCTGATCTATTCCCCCCGTGAACTCACCGAAGAATTGCAGGGGCTTATCACCACCCTGGCAGAAGAATTTCCGCTGCGTGAACGCGGCCGCGGCACCCGCGTGACTTTCCGGAAAGTTGATTCCGAAGGCTTTGTTTCCCGGGTCATTCAGGAAAAACCCGGCACGATCTGCATCGAATACAGTTCCATCACCGCAGCGGCCCGCGGGATCGGCTCGGCACTGGCCGGGCTGAAGGGCGAAGAGACCACGTCGTTCCGCACCCTCGGCATCATGATCGACCTTTCCCGCAACCTGGTGATGAAGCCTTCTTACTTTAAATACTGGTTCCGCCGGCTGGCTCTGGCCGGTTACAATTCACTGTGGCTCTACACCGAAGATGTCTATCAGTTGCCCGGCGAACCGCTTTTCGGCTACCAGCGCGGCGGCTATTCGCTGGAGGATCTGCAGGATCTTGACCGTTTCGCCCGCAAACTGGGCATCGAATTGAGCGGCTGCATCCAGACCCTCGGCCACATGGAACAGTTCCTCAAGTGGAAAAACGCCCGCACGGTCAAAGACACCGACACCGTGATGCTGGTGGACGAACCGGCGACCTACCAGTTGATCGAAAAAATGCTGACATTCTGGGATAAAGCCCTTTCCAGCCGCCGCATCCACATCGGTCTGGACGAAACGCACGACCTCGGCCGGGGCCGTTTCATGGACATTCACGGCTATGAACCGCCGCTGACGATTTTGAACCGGCACCTGGGCAAAGTCAACGAAATGTGTGCGGCGCACGGCTTCACCCCGATGATCTGGTCGGATATGTACTTCCGGCTGTCCAACCCGGACCAGAACTACTACGACCTGACCAGCCCGATTCCGGATGAGATCCGCGAAAGCATCCCGAAAAACGTCCGGATGGTCTATTGGGATTACGAAAACACCGATCCGGCGGTCTATGCGGGCATGATCCGCCGTCACTACGATCTGGGTTTCAAGCCGATCATGGGGTCCGGCATCCAGACCTGGATGCGTTTCTGGTTCGACCACGAACAGACCTGCCGCATGTTCCTGCCCGCTCTCGAAGCCTGCAAACAGGAAAAAGTGGATGAATTCTACTTCACCATGTGGAGCGACGACGGAGCCTACTGCAATTACAGTTCCACGCTGGCCGACATGTATTTCTGCGCCGATCTCATTTACGGCGGCGATGGCAAAAAGCGGGCGGCGGCCCGGTTCGATGCGATCTGCCAGTCCGATTATGCGGCCCACATGGCGGTTTCGGTCATGTCCAACGACCTGCCGAAGATCGACTTGTGGAACGGCGGCCTGCTGTGGGACGACCCGCTGCTGGGCATCCTCTACGATGACTACGACCGCCGTTGTCCGGGCTTTGCCAAAGAACTCATTGCCCGTTACAAAAAGATCATCCGCAAGGCCGCGCCGCTGGCCGGCACCGGCAAAGCGGGCGACTTTGCCCACATCTGCAATCTGCTGCGGGTCCTGGTCCTCAAACTGGAACTCCGTCAGAAACTGCTGGCGGCCTACAGCACCGGCAACCGCGCCCAGCTCCGGCGGATCGCCAACCAGAGCATTCCGCCGCTGATCGAAGCGGTCCGGATCTTTGATGAATCGTTCCGGGTCCAGTGGATGGCGTGCGGCCGTCCGTATGGTCTGGAACGGGTCCAGGGCCGCAATGCGCTGGTCATTGCCCGGTTGAACGAAGTGGCGCGCCGCATCGGCGAATATCTGGCCGGCGACATTTCCGCGATCGAGGAACTCGAAAGCCGGATGGATGCGGACGGTCCGGTCGATCTGACCTTCCAGCGTTACCGCCGGGTCTCTTCGGCGGCGGCGTGGAATTGATCGTTGTCGGAGGCCTTCACCATGCAGAAAGAAAAGATCCGGGTCGCGGTTTTCGCCGATGAAGGAGCCAACGCCGAGTGCGTGGAAGAAACCGTTTTTGCCTGTGGCGAAGGTGCCGCGGCCAGCCGGGTGATGGGAAGCGATGTCCGCAGCGGCATACTGGCGGACCAGCAGCTTTTCATCAGTCCCGGCGGCGGGGCCAGCACCCAGAGCAAAGCCCTCGGCGAAGATGGCAATGAGATCCTGCGGCAGTTTGTCCGGGCGGGTGGCGGTTACATCGGCATCTGTGCCGGGGCCTACTGGGCCGCGCAGAACAATCCGCATCCGCTGGGCATTGTGGCGGCGCGGATGCCCTCGCCCAAATGGGACCGGGGCCGGGCCGAACTCAAGATCGAACTGACCCCGGCGGGGCAGGAATTTTTCGGTGAAACCGAACGGGACTTCATCATGCACTACGCCAATGGCCCGGTGCTGTTTCCGGATACCGCCTGCGGGCTGCCGCCGTTTGAAGTGCTGGCGTATTTCCGTGCCGAAAGTGCGGAAAACGGCACGTCGGTCGGGCTTCAGATCGACACCCCGGCGATCATCCGCGCGCAGTACGGCGCGGGCCGTGTGGTGCTGTTCAGTCCCCATCCGGAGGAATCCGGGCTTGAACGCTGGGTCAAACGGGCCGTTGAATATGTGGCCCGGCAGTAAATAAAAGAAGGAGTATCCATCATGCAAACCAAACGCCCGAACCTGACTCTCTGTCTTATGGCAATCCTGTCCGCTCTGCTGCTGACCGGTTGCTGTTCTGCCGGAGGGATCTGCGAATCAGCCCCGGTCCGGGTGGCGGTTTACGCGGACCGGGGAGCGTTTGGCGGCAGTGTCAAACAGACGGCTGCTTCGCTGGACGGATCTTTTGCGGTCACGGAGTTGATGGGTGAAAATGTCCGGCAGGGTGCGTTATCCGCCCAGCAGGTTTTTGTCAGTCCCGGCGGCGGAGCCAGCATCCAGAGCCGTTCGCTGGGGCCGGATGGCATGGAAAAACTCAAAAAATTCGTCCATGACGGTGGTGGTTTTGTCGGCATCTGTGCCGGAGCGTATCTGGCGGCGCAAAACAATCCCCTGCCGCTGGCGATCGTGGCAGCGCGAATGCCCTCACCCAAATGGGACCGGGGGGTGGCGCATCTCAAGATCGAACTGACCCCGGCGGGGCAGAAATTCTTTGGTGAGACCGAACGCTTTTTCACCATGCGGTATTTCAACGGTCCGGTCCTGACACCCGACCCGGATTGCGGGATCGAGCCTTACGAAGTCCTCGCGTATTTCCGCGAAGAGATCGCGGAAAACGGCACCCCGGTCGGGGTGCAGAAAGACACGGCGGCGATCACGCTTTCCCGTTACGGCAAAGGCCGGGTGGTCCTGTTCAGCGCGCATCCGGAAAGTT
>JAFQLP010000103.1 GCA_017414565.1 Lentisphaeria bacterium
CCGCGGAAGCGGCAGGTTTTCGATGCGTTCGGTTGCCACCTGCTCGTGTGCTTCGAGGCAGTCGAACATCGTCTTTTTGCTGGGCGGCGCGGCAGTCGAGATAATAGTACGCAAACACCGAGCAGCCGACCGGGGCGATCAGCACGGTGCGGTCTTTGATATTGAGATCCGCGATTGCTTCCGCGATCAGTTTGTGCAGAATACCGTGGCCGCAGCCGGGACAGTAGTGCATATTGGTCTTGATCGGACCGGGACGCCGTTCAAAAGTATCAAAAAATCCGGTCGGACGGGAGAATTTTACCACTTCTTTCATTTTTCACCCTCCATAACAGCCTTGGTGCGGGAAACGATCTCCTCCACACTGGCAACAATACCACCCATGCGGTTGATCAAATGCACCGGACGCCGGCAATCGATCGCCAGCCGGACATCATCGATCATCTGTCCATTGCTCATTTCCACAGCGAAGAATGCCTTGGCCTGGTCCGTGTATTTGCGGATGGCATCCACCGGGAACGGGAAGAGCGTCTGCGGCCGGATCATGCCGACCTTGAAACCTTCGCGGCGGAGTTCATCAATGGCACTGCGGGACATGCGGGCGGAAATACCGTATGCCACAAAGACATATTCCGCATCTTCCATCAGGTATTCTTCGGCGCGCTGTTCCTTCTGACGGATCAGATCGTATTTGGCGTTCAGCCGGATGTTGTGCTGTTCCAGATCGACCGGGTCCATGTAGATCGAACTCACAAAATTCGACCGTTTTTCCGGATCGTAACGGAGCGACCAATCCTGCCGTTCGCGGCAGCCGCGGGGTTCCGGCAGTTCGAGTTTTTCCATCATCTGGCCGAGCAGACCGTCGGTCAGCACATAAACCGGGGTGCGGTATTCATCGGCAAGGTCAAACGCCAGCATGGTGAAGTCGCACATTTCCTGCACGCTTCCGGGAGCCAGCACGATACAGCGGTAGCCGCCGTGACCGCCGCCTTTGACGACCTGATTGTAGTCAGCCTGTTCCGGGCCGATATTGCCCAGGCCGGGGCCGCCGCGCATCACGTCGATGATGACCGCCGGCAGATTCGCACCGGCAATGTAGGACACGCCTTCCTGTTTCAGACTGATACCGAGCCCGGAAGAGGCCGTCATCGCCCGGCAGCCGGCCGCCGCCGCACCGAACAGCATGTTGATCGAAGCGACTTCGCACTCCGCCTGGATGAAGGTACGGCCCAGTTTCGGGAAAAGACGGGCCGAGGCTTCGGCGATCTCGCTGGCAGGCGTGATCGGATAACCGTAGTAACATTCGCACCCGGCAAGCAATGCGCCGTAAACGACCGCTTCGTTGCCCTTCAACAAAATTTTATTGGTTCTGCGCATAATCCGCTCCTTACTCGTCGATTTCTTCAACGATGGTGATCGCGCCCGGTTCCGGACAGGAATAGAAGCATCCGCCGCAGCCGATACAGCCGCTGCCGGTGTAGGTAACATACGGGAAACTCAACTTGTTCAGCTTGTCCCCCAGCTTCAGAACCCCGCGCGGGCAGGCCACAACGCAACGTTCACACCCTTTGCATTCATCGTTGGCGATGACGCAACGGAAGACTCTCGGTTTCTTTTCCATAAAAATTTCACTCCCAAATAAATGGTGGCAATACCATTTTTTATAATATACACCCGCCCGGCC
>JAFQLP010000104.1 GCA_017414565.1 Lentisphaeria bacterium
ATATCTTATTAATATACACCGGCAAAAACCGGTATGCAATCAGAAAACCATCATCCGTTCCGCAAATAGCGGCCGATTTTTCAGGATTGCGGGGAAACACGCCCGGCGGCCGCGGTCAACGCCAGTTTCAAAAGCTGAAGCGTCCAATCCACATCGGCCGCGGCCCGGTGCGCCTCCTGAAACTCCGAATCCGGCGCATCCAGTTGAAAAATCTCCCGGAGCGTCTGCAGCCGGTACGACGGCAGACCGGGATAAACCGTCCGCATCAGCCGCACCGTATCCAGCGTGCGCCCCTGCCAGAGCGGCAGACCACAGCGGTTCAGGCTTTCCTGCAGAAAACCGAGGTCAAAACGGGCATTGTGCGCGACCAGTGTCGCGCCATCGATGAAACGCAGGAATTCTCCGCCGATCCCGGCAAAATCGGGGGCATCGGCCACCATGGCATCGTCGATGTGGTGGATGCGGCTCACACTGCGCGGGATCGGCCGCCCGGGATTCACCAGCGAATGGAAACGGCTGCGGCGGCCATCGCACTCCACCCGCAATGCGGCCAATTCCACGATCCGGTCACGCGCCGGACTCATACCGGTGGTTTCCACATCGAATACACAAAACGGCCCATGACAGCACCAATCCATATCCACTCCCGTTGCAGTTGAAGAAATCGCTTTTAATATGCCGCGTCAATGCGTTTTTTCAAGCGGCCGGCAGCATCAGAAACGGGGTTCGGCACAGAGCGAGCGAGCGTAATCCGACAACGAATTGTCGCGCGCGCCCATGATCAGGATCACATCTCCGGGACGGCTTTTGAGCAGCAGATAATCGGTCAGATGCTCCCGGTCCGGCATGGCCAGAAATGCGTTGCGCCCGCTGCGTTCACGGTATTCGGCAATGACCTCTTCCGATGTGGGCTTGAATGACGATGTGCCGCCGGCATAAAACGGTTCAAGCATCAGCCATTCATCCTCCCGGCGCAACAGTTGATGCAATACCTGATAGAGTTCTTCGCGCATGAAACCGAGCGGCCCGTAACCGTGCGGCTGGAAAACCGCCAGGATCTTGCCGTCACAAATCTCCCGTGCCGCCGCAAATGCCGATGCGATCTTTTCCGGATTGTGGGCGTAATCGTCGTAAACCCGCGCCCCGGATGCCGTTGTACCGTGCCAATCGAAACGCCGCCACACGCCGCTGAAACGGCTCAAGGCGTCGATCACCGCCGCCCGCTCGAAACCGCCGATCATTTCCAGCATGGTCATGACCGCCAGCGCATTCAATGCCGTGTGATCCCCCGGCTGCGGCAATTCCAGCAATGCACCATCGCCCAGTTCCGCCAGGAAGCGTCTGGATTCCAGCCGGAAATCTTCGTGCTGTGCGCCCAGCACCCGCAAAATATTACCGGCCCCGCTGCGTTCAAATGCCGGACGGTCCCCGGAAAACGCATCCAGTTCCGCCGCTTCACCATCCACAAAAACCGCATCGGTCTGACCGGTCCGGAAACAACGCCGCACCGCCCGTTCACCGGCCGCGCCGACGGCCCCTTCAAAAATCATCACCGGCAGATGGGGCGGAACTTTATCACCCAGCAGCTCGGCCACCTCGCGCGAAATCACAGCACCGCGCCGGACATTGCCGAGAAATGCCGCAAAAACCTCCGCCAGTTCCTCCTTGCTGTAATGATCCGTTCCGATATTCAGCACCATGGCGTAATCGGGATGATACCGGAGCAGACTGCGGTCGCTTTCATCCGCTTCGTAAACAAAAAAACGCCCGTCACCGGTGCGGTAATTACCGGCAAAACTGCCGCTGATGAAACGGTTCACCAAAGCCCCGTCCAGACAGGCCGGATCACACCCCAGATTCACCAGCGTTTCCGCCAGATACGCGGTAACGGTGCTTTTGCCGCAACTGCCCGAAACCGCAATGGTGCAGGCGGCCCCGCTCTGCGCCACCGCCGCTTCCAGAGCCTCGGAACGGTGCAACCGCGGGATCCCTTCACCGGCAACGAAATCAGGATTCCCCTCTTCCACGGCGGTGGAGTAAACCAGATAATCCGGCCGTTCATCCTGACAGAACGAACCGTCCTGCGGATAGATCCGGATATCCTGCTGTTCGAGTTTATCAAGGATGCGGCGGTTCTCCGGCTGCAGATACCCGCGGTCGCTCCCCGTAACGATGTATCCCAAATCGCGGCACATTTGCGCCAATCCGCTCATACCAATACCGCCGATACCGATAAAATGGAGTCTGTCTCCCCGTTTCATCACTTCTTTTCTCCTGCCTGCCGTGCCGGATCGGGTTCGATCCGCAAATGTTTCAACACCCGTTCCCCGATCGCCCGGAACACCGGTCCGGACACCACCCCGCCATAACTGGCCCCGTGCGGCTCATCCGTCGTGACCAGCAGTACAAAAGCAGGTTTGTCAGCCGGAACGAAACCGACAAAACTGGCAAAATATTTGGTACTGTATCCCCGCCCTTTGACATATTTCCGGCTGGTACCGGTCTTACCGGCCACTTCAAATCCGGG
This sequence comes from Lentisphaeria bacterium, assembly GCA_017414565.1. GTDB lineage: Bacteria > Verrucomicrobiota > Lentisphaeria > Victivallales > Victivallaceae > RGIG1931. The sequence goes on from JAFQLP010000104.1 coordinate 2,528, forward strand.
AATCGCCGCCTGGCGGGCCGTACCGCCTTTCTGCGTGACCCGTTTCATCATCGCCACCACTTCACCGGCGGTTTCGGGCCGCCGGAACAGCATGACCGGTTCCGCCTGCGGTTCTTTCCGGATCTCGCCGGTCTCCGGATCCACGGTCCGGTCAACGATCCTCAGTTTCGGCAGCCGCCCCCCGTTGGCGAGCGCGCAGTAGGCCCGCACCATCTGTACCGGCGACACCAGTACCCCGTAGCCGATGGGAAAACGGGTCACGGACAATCCGTCCCACCGTTTCACCGGCGGCAGGATGCCCCGGGTCTCCGGTTTCAGCGGCAGCCCGCAGTATTCCCCGAAACCGAAATGCTTCAGGCCATCGTAAACATTGTCCGCGCCGAATTCCAGCGCGATCTTGGCGGTACCGATATTACTGGAGGTTTGAATGATATCACTCACGCTCATGCTGTCGTATTCGTGGGTGTCGCGCAACGGCTTACCGAGATAATACCACACCCCGTGTTCGCAGTCAAACCGGGTTTCCGGCCGGATCACCCCTTTGTCGATGGCCCATGCCACGGTAAAGGGCTTCATGATCGAACCGGGTTCCAGCCCGTCCTCCAGGAACCGGAGCCGCCACGCCTCCGGCGCGATCGAACGGCGGTCGTTGGGATCGAATGTCGGCCGCTGGGCAATGGCCATGATATTTCCGGTAGCGGGATCCGCCATGACCGCATAAATGGCTTTGGGCCGCCATTTTTCGTAGGCGACATCCAATTCTTCCTCCAGGATCGACTGTATCGGTTCGTCGATGGTCAGGCAGATATTCAACCCGTCTTCACCGGCACTGCCCTCGTAGGAACCGTGGACCAGCGGGCGGCCGAGCCGGTCACGTTCGTAACGCTCACGCCCGATCTTGGGAGCCAGCCGGTCCTGAAAGAACCGTTCGATCCCGGAAATGCCTTTCAATGAATCGTCCGGCATCCGGTTGGTCAGGCCGAGGACATTGGCAAGCATCCGTTTTTTGGGATAATAACGGACATAATCTTCGCGGAAAAACAATCCTTTGAAGCGGTGGGACCGGGCGACTTTTTCGAGTTCCGCCCCCATTTCAGGCGACAGACTGCGGACCAGTATCACATGCCGCATGGGGCGGGTCCTGGGCGAACCATCCTCATTGAGAACCGGGTCGCCTTTTTCATCCCGCACCACCCGGGTCGGGGCCAGACGGTCGTACAAATACGACTCCGCCCGATCCAGAAGCGGAGCCAGCACACGGGCGACCTCGCGCCGCATCCGGTCGGACATCAGCGACGGGTCCGCCACCAGATTGATGCAGGGGGCATTGCCGACCAGCAGATTGCCGGAAACATCGAAAATCTCACCCCGGCGGCCGCTGGAAACCCGGGTCGTAATATATTTCTGACAGGCCAACCCGTACATCCGTTCATGGTTATCGACCTGAACAAAATACAACCGCACCCCCAGTGCGACTGCCACCACCAGCATCCCCAGACAGAGCCAGCGCATCCGTCCCCGGATCAAGTCATTGGTGCTGCGCAGCGGCCGTTTGCGGCGTAGCCAGTTCACTGCTGACGGACTCCCCGGTCAACGGTGCGTGCCGCGGTGCGGATACCGCCCTGCCCGGCCGCCCGGGATGCCACCGACACGTTGGGGGCCAACGCCGGCGGAATCAATGCCAGCGAACGGATCTGCCCGGGTTCCGCCAAATGCAGTTTGAGGTTGTATTTGGCGATCGAGTCGCGGATATGCGGCCACGCTGTGAATTTTTCCCGGCGCACCCGGAGCGAATCCAGTTCGCGGTCAACCAGATGGATCTCGTGCTGTGTCTTCCGGATCTCCCGGTCGGTTTCGGTGATCTTCTGGGTCAGGTAAATGTACGCATTGGCCAGGCCGCCGGCCAGTACCAGTACGCAAAGCAATTTGACGATCGCCGCGGCCCGCCGTCCGACGGAGGGCTGTCTGTTACCGGTACGACTGTCAGCCGTCCGCATTTTTCCACTCTGAATGTTCATTTACGCTGTCCCTTTGTATTTTATTCCGCCATTACTTTTTCTGCTGCGCGCAATCTGGCACACGCCGCGCGCCGGTTTTCCGCCAGTTCGGCTGCCGATGCGGTCAATGCCTTGCCGGTCAGAATCTTCATTTCCTGCCGTTTGCCGCACACGCAAACCGGCAATCCCGGCGGACAGACACAGGCCGCCGCGGCCCGCCGGTAAAAATGCTTGACGATCCGGTCCTCCAGCGAATGGAACGATATGACCGCCATGCGCCCGCCCGGAGCCAACAGCGACTGGGCCGCCGGCAACACCCGTTCCAGTTCGCCGAGTTCATCATTCACTTCGATCCGCAGGGCCTGAAACACCAGCGTGGGGGCCGGCAATTCACCGGGCCGCGACCGCCCCAGTGCCCGTTCACTCACCGCCACCAGATCTGCCGTCGTGGCAAACGGGGCTTTTTCCCGCGCCTCCACGATGAGCCGGGCCAATTTCCGCGCCTGCCGGATCTCGCCGTATTCGCGGAAAATCCGGACCAGTTCCGCCTCCGGATAACGGTTCAGGATGCGGCTTGCATTGAGTTCGCTCTCGCGATCCATCCGCATATCCAGCGGACCGTCAGCGCGCCACGAAAAACCCCGGGCGGGATCATCGATCTGCGGCGATGACACGCCGATATCCAGCAGAACACCATCGACCTGATCCCAGTTGTGATCGGCGGCGATCTCCGCCAGCCGTGAAAAATTGCCGTGTGCCGCCGTGAACCGGTCCCCGGCAAAAGCCAGGCGCGCCTGCGCGCGTGCAAGAGCGGCGGTATCCCGGTCGATGCCCAAAATCTCCAAACGCGGATTCGCCTCCAGCAAAGCGGCCGTATGCCCGCCATTGCCGAGCGTGCCGTCGATCAAACGCGCCGGGCGGCCCTTGAAGTCAAAGACCGCCAGCACCTCCGCCAACAGCACCGGTATATGCACCCACGTTTCCATCATTCACTCTTCCCCAGCAAACCGCCCAGCAGCGATGCCAGATCCCCGGCATCCTCGCTGACCTTGCGGATTTCGTCAAGATCTTCTTCCAGATGGTCGAGCGAACAACTGTTCCAGTATTCCGGAGCCACCAGCCGGATGTGGTTCAACGCCCCGATCATCTGGATCGACTGCCCGACCCCGATGCTGTTGAGCATCTCCCGGTCAAGAGCCATACGCCCCTGCTTGTCGCACCGGCAGGAACGCACTTTTTCGCCGATACGGGCAAACGCCATCTGGATCCGGGGATTGGCAATCGCCAATTTGCGGGTGCGGTTGACGAATTCGGCAAAAATCTGTTTCGGCAGCAGCACCAGGGCCCGATCGCGGGCCGGCATCAGGACAAAGGACATTTCGCCACCCTGCCGCCGCCATTCACTCGGCAGTGCCACCCGGCACTGCGCGTCCAAAGCGTGTTGGTAGCTCGAAAAAAACATCGGCTCTTCCAAATGTTCGTTTTCGCTCACCGCTTGCCCCTATTTAATCCTATTTGCCCCTTTTCACACCTATTTTACCATAACTCAACCACTTTTGCAAATCAAAATGCAAAAAAAATGCGTTTTTTTTCGATTTATCCGGTCCCCTGCCCCGGAACCATCGCCGGAAACGCCCGATCGATCACCGCCGAAAACCGGTAATGACACCGATTATCAAACATTAAGCATTTGCTTAATAATCAACAATAAATATTATAATATATTGATTATAAAAAATATTAGCATTGTTAATTATACGATATTAACAACCTGACCAACTTGAAGTCGCGTGTTTTTATGCTATATTCTCCAGCGATCAAACCAAGGAGTACATCATGTGCTTTACAACCGATATCGATATGCTGCAGCGCGTGCAGAACCACGATGCCGATGCCTGGAATCTTTTTTATCTGCGCTACGCTCCGCTGATCCATCTGTGCGGCCGCGATTGCGGACTGCCGGACGATTTGATCGAGGATCTGCGGCAGGAGGTGGTTCTGGCTGTCCTGCACGGAAACAGGCACCCGGATCTCCGTTTCCGCCCCTATCTGCGGGCGATCATCCGCAACCGCGCCTGCACCATGCTCCGCCGTCTGTACCGTCACCGCACGATGTCGCATCAACTGGCGGCCGGACCGGAAGATGAAGCCGGAGATGACGGACACGACCGCAGGCAGCGGCGGGAATGGCAGCTTTTTCTGCTGTCCAGTGCCGTGGATGCGTTGCGGCGCGAAGTTTCACCCCTGCATTTTCAGGTTTTCGATTTGATGTATCACCATGGCTGGAAAGCCGGAAAAGTCGCCCGTTTCCTCGGCTTGATGCCGGCCACGGTCTATTCCATTGACCGCCGCAATCTGATGAAATTGCGCGCTGTCCGGGCAACTTTCGCGGAATGATGACTCCCGGCACCGCTACCGACACCCCGACCCCACCGGACATACCGGGATTTACCATGCGGTTTTTCTGCGGCCGCGGCAGCAGTGGCGAAGTCTGGATCGGCCACGATGCCGATGACGTCCCGCGGGCGGTGAAATTCATCCGCCGCCGGCCGGGCGGAGATGCCCGCTTTGAAGCCGGTAAACGGGCGATCCGGATCTACCGGAAACTGGCGGTGTCGCATCCGTCCCTGCTGAATATTCTTTTTACCGGCGAAACCGGTGACGGCCGTTACGAAATCACCGAACCGGCGGACAACCGTCTGCCGCCGGAGTGCGGGTATGAACCCGATACATTGGAAGCGCGTTTGAAACAGGACCGCATGAGCCGGGCCGAAGCTCTGGCGTTTTTCCGGCAGTTGGTCGATGGCGTGGCCGCTCTGCACCGGGCCGGATTCGCCCACGGCGATCTGAAACCGGCCAATCTGATCTTCATCCACGGCCGCCTGGTCATCGCCGATCCCGAACTGCTGTCGTTATCAGATAAAACCGTCTGCCGCGGGACACCCGGCTATTTTCCGCCCCGGCCATGCACCGCCGGTGAAGCCGACATCTACGCTCTCGGAAAAATTCTTTATCAATTGCTGTTCCGGGCCGATGTGTCCCGTTTTCCGGAGCTGCCGGATGCGCCGTTCCTGTACCGTTCCCGCCGCCACAATCAGATCATGCTCCGGTGCTGTATGCCGGATATCGCCGGGCCCATCAATATGGAAGAACTGGCGAAGCATTTTTCCATACCCCGTCCGGCCGCCATCGCTCCCAACCGTTTTCTGATCCCCGTATTGCTGTGTCTGATCCTGCTGATGCAGTTCTTTCCGGTCAACATCCGGGACGGGCGATTTCCCGGCCGGCATCCATCAAAGCCCGCAGCAGCAACGCTCCTGCCAGCAGATACAACACCGTACCATCGGCCCACAACATGCCAAGACACAACAGCACGATCCACACCGCCGCCAACAGTCCGCCACGCCGCCGGTGCAGACTCCACCCGGCAATCGCCAGCGGCGGCAGTAACGGCCCGATCTCTGCCAATGCCGCTCCGGGCATCAATTGCACAATCCCCCAATGGGGCAAAGGCAGACCTCCGCATCGGGCGGGAACTCCGATCAACAGCAGCCAAACGGCCGCAACCGTAACCGGCAGTGTCCCGCGCTGTCCGGCCCCGTTTTCTGCCATAAAAACAGCCACCCCGGCCAGCAGAGCGGGAAATGCGACCGCGATAAACCGCACCGGATCACAGAAGGTATGGCTGTAACCGCCGAAAAAGAGGATCATCGGCAATGCCCACAGGGCCAGAGCCGTCCGCTGATAGCGACCGGGCAGCAACAGCAATGCGGTCAATCCGGCCAGCATCACGGCGAAATTGCTTTCCAGCAGATAACGCAGATTGATGCCCTTCAAAAGCGTGTGCATGGTGAATCCATCGACCGGCCGGTCCCCCGGAGCCAGATCGACCGCGTGCAACACATAGGGAAATGTCCACAACGATCCGAATTGCCACCGGTTCACCGCCAGCTGAATGGATACCACGCCCAGATAAATGGCCATCCCCGTCAGCAGATACCCGGCCGCCGGACGGAATCCCCACCACGCCGCACCGGGCTGCCGCGCCTGCCGGAGGATCAGAAAAGCCAACAGCGGGGCCATGAAAATATTGTTGAGCCGCACCAGCGAAGCGATCCCGAAGATCCCCGCCGTCAGCCATATTTTGCGCGGTAGCGACCCGGGCAGCAATGCCGCCAGGATCGCCAGCATGACCAGCGCGGTCGACAGCGGATCGCTCATACCGGTGTATCCGGTCCCGATCAGCGTCATATAATGAAAAAAGCCCATCCCGGTTTTCGGCATCCCCCAGAGCGCGCTGAAAATCCGGTTGCTCCAGTCCGGGCAATGATGGTAGAAAAACGGCAGCACCGCCCACATCAGCACGGCGGCTCCCGCTGTCCGCCGTCCCATGCCCAGATGCCGGAGAACGAAAAAGACCGTCAGCAGTGTTCCCGGCGCGATCAGGAATCCGGAAACAAATGAAGACAGAAAAGAGATGTCATTGAATTCCTGCGCCCCCGTCAATGCGATCAGCGGCA
>JAFQLP010000105.1 GCA_017414565.1 Lentisphaeria bacterium
AAAAATCCGGATGCAGCAGTTCTTCGCCCCGCCCCAGCGGAACGATCCAGCCGTTGCGGCAGATAAGACTGCCGTTTTCAGCGATTTCGCCGGTTTCAAAATCGACCAGCTGGGCCCCGATCATACCGGCGTCGGCATGGTGATAAAGCGCGGTTGCCAGTTCATCCAGCCAGCCGGGCAGGAGCAGCGCATCGGAGGCCAGAAAAACCAGATATTCCCCCTGGGCCTGTTCCGCGCCGAGATTCCGGGCGGCGGTGGCAGACAGCGGTTGTTCCGGACAGATCTCTCTGATGGTGTACGGCCTCTCCTGCATCCGGGACGGCCCCGGTTGACCGTTGCGTACCACAACGATCTCAAACGGCACGGCGGGGGCCGGATCGAGTAGGGTGTGGAGGCAGTATTGCAGATCGGCTTCCGTGGTGTCTGCCACAATGATGATGCTGGTCAGCGGCAGATCATCCGGCAGGACCAGACCGCTTTTTTTCTCCAGCGAGCAGGTGCGGCGGCGTTTCCGGAATGTCTGGTACTGGCGCAGGCCGGGATCATTGGCAAAAAGTGCCGGCAGATGACGGTAACACCAATGCCGGAACCGGATTTTGGCGGAACTGCCTGCATCGGGAATGAACCGGGTGGCCAGACTGCCGAAAAGCCGGGTGGCTGTTTGCGCGGTGATGAGCCGGGACAGACGGCAGATGAAGTGCCGCTGGTATTCCTGCAATTCCTGTTGCAACGCCCGGCTGTCTTTTTCGAGCGTGGCAAAGTCTTGGGTGATGCGGGCGATTTCCCGGTTGGCGGCCAGATTTTCCCGCTGATCGTTCCGCAGTTGGAGTTCCAGTTCCTGCACCCGTTCAAGCAGGGCATTGTTGTGCTGCTGCAGTTCCCGGTAACGGTTTTCTAGCGTGCTGAAGTCGTTGATGATGCGGTTGATTTCCCGGTCGGCCACGATATGGGCGGCCTGTTCGAGGTGGTGCTGGGCTTTCAGATCCTGCACGCAATGCTGCAGGTCCTGATTGTTCCGGCGGAGTTCCGCCAGTTCCCGGTCGGCCTGTTCCCGCGCGGGAGCCGGATCGGGTTGTTGAAGATTGACAGCGGCTTTTTTCTGATGCACCGCCGGAAACGGATGATTTTTTTTGCTCATTTTGCCGAATGACCGGGGGCAGATGAATGCTCCCGCTTTTGTTTTACCGTACAGATATATGACCGGATGTTGTTGTTACGGATCACATAATACACCGGAAGACAGCAACTTTCAAGGGGCGGCAGGCAATAAAACCGGGGCTTTTGCAAATTTATGATAAAATACCGGGAAAAGGTTTGACAAAACAGATGGGGCAGGGTATATTCACGGTGATTTTATTGTCTTTTGGATTTTGTACTGCTTAACTGTTGGAAGACATGAAGAAAAATGTTTTGGTGACCGGCGCGGCCGGATATATCGGACAATGTGTGGTGAAAGCCCTGCTCGACAGTGGAGCCGATGTGCTGGCTGTGGATTTGCGGCCGGCCGGCGGCGTGGACAGCCGGGCCCGGTATGTCGCCACTGATATCTTCACATCTCCGCTCGATGAATTGTTTGCCGGCCGCGTGCCGGATGCCTGCTGCCATCTGGCGTGGCAGGACGGGTTCCGTCACAATTCCCCGTACCACATGGGGGCCGTGTCGCAGCATTATGATCTGATGCGGCGGCTGGCCGAATGCGGGGTCGGGCAGATCGCGGTCATGGGCACCATGCACGAGATCGGGTATCACGAGGGGGCCGTTACGGCAGAAACCCCCTGCCGCCCGCAGTCGTTGTACGGGATCGCCAAAAACGCGCTCCGCGAGGCATTGATGCGGGAATTCGCCGACAGCGGGATCTGTTTCCAGTGGCTCCGGGGATTTTATCTGTTCGGCAACGACGGGATGAATCATTCGGTTTTTACCAAAATGCTGGAAGCGGAAGAAGCCGGTGCCGAGAGTTTTCCGCTGTCGTCCGGTCACAACCGTTGCGACTTTATCGCCATCGACAGTTTCGCCGAACAGATCGCGGCCTGCCTGATGCAGACCGAGGTGCAGGGGATCATCAACTGCTGTTCCGGTGTGGCAACGCCGTTCCGCGATGTGGTCGATTTCTTCATCCGTGACCGCAAATTGACCATCCGGCCGGATTACGGTGCTTTTCCGGACCGGCCCTACGATTCCCCGGCCATCTGGGGCGATCCGGAACCGATCGACCGGATTTTGCGCGCCGCCGGTAAAGAACGGCGTTTTTTCCTGCAGGCCTGAACCATGGCGGAACCGGTCAGCGCAACACCCGTGCCGCCGATGAAGCGGCTGGGCATTTTTTTCTTCTACGACAACGAGGGCGTTGCTGACGGTTATATTTTCTATTTTCTGGAAGGCCTCCGGCAGAATTGCCATGAGATCGCGGTTGTCTGCAACGGGAATTTGACCGGAGAATCCCGGAAACAGTTTGAAAAGATCGCATCGCGGGTCATCGTGCGCGAAAATACCGGGCTGGATGTGTGGGCGTACCGCACCGGTCTGCTGGCGTACGGCTGGGATGAATTGCGGCAGTTTGACGAAATCGTATTGTGCAATTTCACCGCGTACGGGCCGATCTATCCTTTTTCGGAAATGTTTGATGCCATGGCGGTCAGAGAGGTGGATTTCTGGGGCATCACCCAGTTCCATTATCTGCCGTACGATCCGATGGGTACGGTCAAATGCAATTACATTCCCGATCATATCCAGTCCAATTTTATTGTGGTGCGGCGGAGTCTGTTCGATTCGCCGGAGTATCACCGCTTCTGGGAGGATATGCCGCCGATCACCAGTTATCAGGAATCGATCGGCCGTTATGAAGCCGTTTTCACCAAAATCTTTGCCGATCTCGGTTACAAGTGGGATGTTTACGTCCGCACCGACGATTTGAAAGATGTGGCCAATCAGCCGCTGTTGACCTGTGCGCCGGAATTGATCCGGAACCGCCGCTGCCCGATCATGAAGCGGCGGATGTTTTTCCACGACTATTACGACACGATCGGCGGGACCGACGGCCGCCAGTGCCGCGTGGCACTGGAATATGTGGCCCGGCATACGGATTACGATACCAATCTGGTGTGGGACAATCTGTTGCGGACCTGTTCCATGGCGGAATTGAAGCGGACGATGCACCTGAATTTTATTCTGCCCAAAGAGGTGTCCGCCGGTCGGCCGAAGAGCCGGATGGCATTGATCTTTCACCTTTATTTCGGGGATCAGATCGATTTCTGCGCCGGTTACATTGCCAATCTCCCCAAGGGGACGGATATCTATGTGGCGACATCGTCCGAGAAAAACAAAGCGGAGATCGAAAAGAAATTTGCCGGTCTGACCGGCGGCAAACTGCAGGTGGTCGTCAGTCAGCAGAACCGCGGGCGCGATCTGCCGACATTGCTGATCGAATTCCGCGATGTGGTGCCGCATTATGACCTGATCTGTTTCGCACATGACAAAAAAGCCGGTCAGGTCACGCCGCAGTCCATCGGGATGGCATTCCGGGACAAATGCTTTGAAAACATGCTGGGGTCGCCGCAACTGGTGGAAAACATTATCCGCACCTTTGAGGAAAATCCCCGGCTCGGTCTGCTGATGCCGCCGTATCCGGTGCATGGCAAATATTTCTTCATTCTCAAGCGGGCCTGGACCAGCAATTTCGGCAAAACATTCGAGCTGGCGCAGATGCTCGGATTGCATGCGCTGCCGGATTTCTTCCGTGAACCGATCGCGCCGTTCGGATCGTTTTTCTGGTTCCGTCCGGCCGCGTACAAGACGATGCTGGGGTATCCGTGGAAATACGAGGATTTCCCCGAAGAACCGGTGGATGAAGACGGTACGATCATGCACGCGCTGGAACGGCTGCGGCCCTATGCCGTCCAGCACGACGGGTTCTATTCCGCCTGGCTGCTTTCCGATGATTACGCCCGCGATGAATTGGAGAATTACCACTTCATGCTGCGGGAATTGATTTTGGCGGTCGATATCGACACCATGCGTTTCCTGGATCTGATCCTGCGGATCCGGTATTTGCAGGGGCAGTATCAGATTTTTTCCAAATCGTGGGCCAAGACCATGGGCGGGCGGTACATTCCCGAAAAACTGCACCCCATCGCCAAGCGTATCTATCAGCGGCTGCGCTCGTTACGGCTGCGGCACTGATCACAGGACCGCGGCGGCTACGGTATCCCAGAAGAGCAGCCCGCTGTCGGTGAGCCGCAGGCCGCCGTCGTGCCGGTCAAACCATTCCGGCGGCAGGTCGGCCGTGCGCCGGAGCAGGTCATCCCATTCGGCTTCGACCGCGCCGGGAAGCTGCAGAAAATCCTGCCGGAGCCAACCGGCGGTCGTCCGCAGATTTACCGCGGCGATCTCCCGGCGGCGGGCGGCCGGTTCCAGCCAATCCTGTTCCGGGGCATCTCCGGCCAGCCAGCGTGACAGGCTTTCCGGGCGGGTATAGCGGAGATTACCGTCATAAGAGGCGGCCGCCGGGCCGAATCCCGCCAGGCGGCTGCCGCGCCACACCGCCAGATTGTGTTGACATTCGCAGTCGGGCCGGGCGTAATTGGAGATTTCGTACCGCCGGATGCCGTGACCGGCCAGAATACGGCCGGCCATGAGCCAGCAGTCGGTGGCAAAATCTTCGTCCGGTACGGTCCCGGCGGCGGCCAGCCGGGTTCCTTCTTCCGGGGTCAGCGCATAGCAGGACAGATGATCCGCACCGGCGGCAACGGCCCGCTCCAGATCGGCGGCAAAACCGGCAGCGGTCTGGCCGGGGATGGCGTAGATCAGGTCGCAGTTGAAGTGCGGAAACGCGGCATCCCGGATCAGCGACAACGCCCGGTCGAGGGCGGCTTGGGAGCAATCGCGGCCGAGGGTCCGGCGGAGAGCCGGGTCAAATGACTGCACCCCCAGACTGACCCGTGTAACATGGCGGCGGATCAGGGCGATTTTTTCAGCGGTCAGGGTTTCCGGGTTCAGTTCCATGGAGATCTCCGCGCCGGGGAGCAGGGAGGTGTAACGGGAAAAAAGGTCGAAAAGCTCCGCCAGTTCATCTGGTTCCAGCAGTGAAGGGGTGCCGCCGCCGAAATAAAGACTGGCTGCCGGTTCCGGGGCGGCTCCGGCCAGTTCCTCGGCCAGATGATCCAGATAACGGCGGCGTTGCGCCCGGTCTGCTCCGGGCAGGGAGTAGAAGGCGCAGTAGGCGCATTTGTTCCGGCAGAAGGGAACATGACAGTACAGCTGCAAAGTATCCATGGGAAATACAGTACTGCCGGGGGATTTTTTTGCAACCCGGTTTGGCGGCTGACACCTTGAAAAAACGGGGGTTGGTGGTATGGTATAGTGTGAGAATGTATAAGGCAGTCTGTATTTTGAATCAAAACCGGAAGGACGAATTCATTTCATGTTTGAATCTTTGAGTGACAAACTTCACGCAGTATTCAAAAAACTGCGTGGGCAGAGTACGCTGACCGAAACCAACATCACCGAGGCCATGAGCGAGATCCGGCGTGCCCTGCTGGAAGCCGATGTCAATCTGGCGGTGGCGGATGCGTTTATCGAGTCGGTCCGCAATGAATGTGTCGGGCGCGAAGTGATCCGCAGTGTCACCCCCGGCCAGCAGGTGGTCAAGATCGTCAACGATCAGCTGGTCGAACTGCTCGGCGGCGGCGCGGCCGAATTGGTGCTGGACCGGAAACCGACCGTCATCATGCTGGTCGGTCTGCACGGCAGCGGTAAAACCACCACCGCCGGGAAACTGTCCCGGCTGCTTGCCCGTGAACGCGGCAAAAAAGTGATGCTGGTCGCCGGCGACGTTTACCGTCCGGCGGCTATTGATCAGTTGGAGTTCATCGGCCGGGAGATCGGCGTGTCGGTGTGGGCGGAACGGACGAGCGTCAATGTGCCCGCCATTGCCACCGATGCCGTGGCATCGGCCCGCGCCGAAGGTTACGATGTGGTCATCATCGACACCGCCGGGCGGCTTCAGATCGACGAATCCATGGTGCAGGAACTGGTGCGCATCCGGCAGGCCGTGCAAGCCGATGAAGTGTTGCTGGTGGCGGATTCCGCGCTTGGTCAGGAAGCGGTTTCGGTGGCGGAACATTTCCACCGTGCGCTCACGCTTTCCGGCTTCATTCTGACGAAATTGGATGGCGATGCCCGCGGCGGTGCCGCGCTGTCGATCCGCAAAGTCACCGGTTGTCCGGTCAAATTTGTCGGTTCCGGCGAAAAAATGGATGCGTTGGAGGTCTTTTATCCGGAGCGTATGGCGAGCCGTATCCTCGGTATGGGCGACGTGGTTTCACTGGTCGAAAAAGCCGCCCAGACCATCGACGAGGAAGAAGCAAAGGCGTTGCAGGAGAAGATCCGCAAATCCCAGTTCGATTACAACGATTTTCTGGGCCAGCTGCGGCAGTTGTCGCGGTTCGGCGGCATGGAATCGGTCCTGAAATTTCTGCCCGGCGGCCGCCAGATCGCGGATGCCATGTCCGGCGTCGATCCCAAACATTTCGCCCGGATGGAGGCGATCATTCTTTCCATGACCCCGGCGGAACGGGCCAATCCGGATCTGATCGATTTTTCGCGGCGCAAACGCATCGCCCGCGGCAGCGGTGTGCCGGTGGAGCAGGTAAGCGCGTTGGCCAAACAATTTGACACCATGCGCAAGATGATGAAATCCAACGGCTTGATCGGCCGTATGATGGCCCGCGGCGGATTGCCGGGTGAACCGGCCGGACCGACTTCGCTCGGTGCCTGGCTCAATGCCCCCGCGCCGCTCACCAAAAAAGAGCAGGAAAAGAAAAAGAAAAAAGCCAAACAGCAGAAAAAGGACCGGGCCAAACAACGCCGGAACAAACGCTGAACGGGTTGAGGAGTAAAAACGATGATTACTTTGATCATGGCGGTTTTGATCGGCGGATACGCCAGTTGGTGGATCGGGCGCGATTTGCAGAGTCCCGTGTGGGGGATCGTTTGCGGTTTTGTGATCGTTCTGCTGGTGCAGTTTGCGGTATCGCTGCTGCTGCGGCGCGGGATCAACCGGATCAATCAGCGTATCCAGGAGGTCATGATGGCCGCGCAACAGCGGATCTCGCGGCAGGCGCAGCGGTTCCAGCAGCGTCCGGGCGGCGATCCCCGGCGGATGCAGCAACTGCTGGAAAAAGAACAGGCCGATGCGATCCGGCAGGCTATTGAGATCACCGGCGAAGCCCGGCGTTATTACAAGTGGAATTTCATGCTGAAGCGTCAGATGCAGTCCATGCAGATGCTGCTTTATTTCCAGTTGCGCGATTTTGAACAGGTCGATAAACTGATGAAGCACGCCCTGATTTTCGATCCCCGGTCGATCGCGGTGAAAATGGTGCGGATGTACAAGCACAACGATCCGAAACTGGATCGTTTTTACCGTCGCAAATGCCGCCGGATCAAGGGTGATGACCGGGCGTTGCTGGCCTGCACCTACGCCTGGATGCAGTTGCATCAGGACAATCCCGCCGGGGCATTGCAGACGCTGGTGGAGGCCAAAAAAGTGACGGATCATCCGGCTGTGGTGGAAAATTGGGACCGGCTGGTCAACGGCAAGGTCAAACATTTCTCCAATGCGGCATTGGGTGACAGTTGGTATTCGCTTTATCTCGAAACCCCGAAAATCAACCAGCAGCGGGTGCAGCAGCGTCCGTTTTAGCCTGACAGACACACGGGGGCGGTATGGACAGGATCGGCGGGGAAATCCGGAAAATTCTCCGGCAATGGATGCAGCTGGTGGAGTTTTTCGGCCAGTTGGGGCTGGATATCCGTACCGATCTGCGGCATCCCGGGCGGCACCGCTGGCGGGAAACGCTTTATTACATCGACCTGTGCGGCCGCCGTTCTCTGGGGATCGTGGTGCTGATCTGCGGGCTGATGGGATTTATTCTGGCATTGCAGGGAGGGCTGTTGATCCGGGAGTATGGCGGGGAACTTTTTGTTGCGGATCTGGTCGGCTTTTCCCTGCTGAAAGAATTGGGGCCGCTGATGGTCGGCATGATCGCCACCGGTCGTGCCGGTTCCGCATTTGCCGCCGAGATCGGGACCATGAAGGTCAACGAGGAGGTCAGTGCGCTGACCACCATGGGTATCAGTCCGGTGCGTTTTCTGGTCGTGCCCAAACTGCTGGCCATGCTGATCGTGCTGCCGCTGTTGGCGGTGGCCGGTGATATGGCCGGATTGCTTGGGGGGCTTTTGATCGGCGTGACCTATCTGGATTTACCGGTTTCGGCCTACTGGGGGCGGACTTTGCAGGTGTTGAGCCCGCAGGTTTTGACCCTGGGGGTGCTCAAATGTTTTGTTTTTGCGGCCCTGATCACGCTGATCGGCTGCTGGCGCGGTTTTCAGGCGGATCCGGATGCCCAGGGAGTCGGCCGGGCGGCGACCGGAGCAGTGGTATCATCGATCCTGCTGCTGGTCGTTGCTGATTTGTTTATCACCTTGTTTTATGCATCCATCGGATGTTGAAAAAGCGGTGGGATTTATGGAAAATGATGCGATCATTGAAGTCCGGGATCTGACGGTCGGGTACGACCGGCGGGCGGTTCTGGAAAAAATCAATTTCACGGTGAAAAAAGGCGAGATCTTCTGCATTCTGGGCGGTTCCGGTTGCGGCAAGAGCACCCTTTTGAAGCACATGATCGGGCTTCTGCCGCCATTTTCGGGGGATGTCCGGCTTTTTGGTGAAAGCATGGTGTATGCCGATGATGCGGCCCGGCACCGGTTGATGCGCCGGTTCGGGGTGACATACCAGGGCGGGGCTCTGTTCGGCTCCATGACGCTGTTGGAAAATGTGGAACTGCCACTGGCGGAATACACCGGGCTTTCCCGGGCGGAACGGCGCAAAGTGGCGGCGGAAAAACTGGCACAGGTGGATCTTGCCGGTTTTGAGGATTACATGCCGGCCGAGATCTCCGGCGGTATGCGGAAACGCGCCGGTCTGGCGCGGGCTCTGGCATTGGACCCGGAAATGCTGTTTTTTGACGAACCTTCGGCCGGGCTTGATCCCATTACGGCGGCGGAACTGGACCGGCTGATCCTGAAACTCCGCGATCAGTCGGGTGCAACGATCGTGGTTGTGACCCACGATCTGGACAGTGTGTTTGCCATTGCCGACCGCATCATCATGTTGAGCAAACAGGACAAAAAAATCGTAGCAGAGGGGAGTCCGTGTGACCTCCGGGAAAATGCTGATATGTTATGGGTACGAAATTTCCTGACCCGGGATGGATTGAGCCGCAGGTGAGAAAATGAACAAAAAACTGTTTTGGTCCGGTTTTTTTATTTTGAGTATGCTGGTGCTTTTTGTGGTGATGCTGTTCGGGTTCGGACTGGCGGCCCGGTTTGCGCCGAAAGTGTATCTGGAAAGTTATTTTCCGGAATCGGTCCAGGGGCTGGCCGAAGGGGCGGCCGTCAAATACAAAGGGGTCCCGGTCGGCAAGGTGGACGATATCGCCATCCGCGGCACGGATCAGCAGATCCGGGTCAGCATGAGCGTGGATCTGGATAATTTTCAGGGTATGGACCGGCGGCCGCTTTTTGCCGATGAAAAAAAATTCGGGGCGTGGTTGCAGGAGGAGATCGCCAAAGGTCTGCGCTGCCGGCTTGATTACGCCGGTATCACCGGGATGCGTTACATCGAATTGGATTATTTTGATCAGCCCGGCCTGCCGCCGGAGGCGGACCCGACGAAAGGGGTATTGCTGATCCCGTCGGCGGCATCGCCTTTCAAAGACATTGCCCGGTCGCTGAATACTTCGCTGGAACGCATTGCCCGCATCCGTTTTGAAGAGATTTCGGACAATCTGGTCCACAGTCTGGCCGACTTGAACCGGCTGCTGGCCAATCCGGATCTGCGGGCGGCCATCGAAAGTTTGCATGGTATGTCGGCGAATCTGGAAGCCAGTTCGCTGGTCATGAAAAATGTGCTGACCGAGTCGCGGCTGACGAAGATCGCCGAGGATACCGAGACCTCGCTTGCCCAGATCCGGAGTCTGACACAGCGGTTGAACGATGAACTGCAGCGGAGCAATATCGGGGCCGGGATCGCGGCATTTCAGCAGGCGGCGGAGGCGGTCCGGAATACGGCATTGTTTGTCGAAAGCCGTCAGTCCGGCCTTGATGTGCTGCTTGAACGCGTGGACCGGGCGTTGGAGGCGGTCCGTTCGGCGGCGGAAACCTGGGAAAATGATCCCAGTTCGGTGGTGCGCGGGCGGCGTGACGGGGAGTTTGTGGCTCCGTAAAGGGAAAAGATCGCAGTTTCAGCAGGAATCTGATTTTTTCACCCCTTGAAAAAATAACAGCACCGGTTATATTTCTTTCTGGCAACCGAAGTGGGAGGAATGTCGCGAATGTTTGATGTGCTGCTGATCGTTCTGGCCGTCAGTGTGGCGGTCGTAACGGCATTGTTTTTGCGGGAGCGGCAGCGTCGGCAGGAACTCACCTTCGATTACGAACAGGCCGCGGGCAAACACCGCAGCAGCGAGAAATTTCTGAACCGTGTTTTTGCGGAAATGCGCGGCGGCGGCGTGAGCGGTGCCATGCAGATCGCCGTGCGGCATGTGGCCGAAAGTTGCGGGGCCGAGGGGGCCGCTGTTTACGAAATGAACAACGGTCTGCTGCGGGCTGTCGGCGTGTGCGGGAGATATCCGGTTTTCCGCAATGGCGTGCGGCTGCAGGTGTTGCAATCGGAGCAGCTGCTTGAATTGCTGGCGCGGGAACCGGTGCGGCCCGGCGAAGGTTTTGTCGGTGGTGCGGCGGTGTTGGAAAATGCCGAGATGACGACCGATGTTACGGCGGACCCCCGATTTCAGAAGTACCGGGATCTGGAGCCGACCGGTGCGATGGTCATGCCGTTGCGCAATGGCAGCAAACTCCTGGGTGTGGTGTGTCTGTTCGGACATTGCGGTGGCGGAGCCTTTACCGACGGGGAATTTGCGCGGTTCCAGGAATTGGAACAGCAGTTGGTGATGTCGCTGGAATTGATCCACGCCTATGGCGAGATCAGCCGGCGTGACCGGATCGACCAGGAATTGGATCTGGCGCGGCGCATTCAGTTGTCGCTGCTGCCGGATGCGTTTCCGAAATGGGGCGATTTTGTGATAACGGCATCGACCCGGCCGGCCAAGGAGGTCAACGGGGATTTTTACGATTTTGTGAGGATCGACGATGACCGGCTGCTGGTGGTGATCGGGGATGCTTCGGGCAAAGGGATCCCGGCGTGTCTTTTGAGTGCGATGGCCAGGAGTCTGATCCGGGCGATGGCGGACAATTTTTCGACATTGGAGGATTTTCTGCGGAAATTGAACCGGCGGCTCTACCGGGGGACCGAGGAGGCGACATTCATCACGCTGGGGTGCTGTCTGCTGGACCGGCGGAATTCGCTGATCGAGTTCGGCCGGGCGGGGCATACGGATCTGATGGCGTTTGTGCATGATCACATCCGGAGTTTTGCGCCGAATGGTTCGGCTTTAGGTGCGATGCCGGATGAATTTTCGGAATTTGACACTTTTTGCACGGCGTTTCAGCCGGGCATGGTGCTGATGTTGTTTTCCGATGGTCTGACCGAGGCGATGGATGGTCAGCAGGAAGAATTTGGCGTGGACCGGCTGGCAACGGTTTTTCAGGCGGGGTGCCGTCAGGGGAACAGCGGCCGGGAAATGATAGAACTTGTGTTGGAGAATGTGGAGAATTTCGGCAGTCAGAATGACGACCAGACATTGATCGTGATTCAGCACGAGTAACCAACAACCGGAGGAATGGTCGAGTGGTTTAAGGCAGCGGTCTTGAAAACCGCCGCAGGGCAACCTGCCGGGGGTTCGAATCCCCCTTCCTCCGCCATTTTTTTTGCAAAAAAATGGAGAACTAAGCCGCAAGGCTTCTCTTCACTTAGCCGTAAGGATCAACTTCACATCTTCACGCGGCGACAGCCGCTCTTCAC
>JAFQLP010000106.1 GCA_017414565.1 Lentisphaeria bacterium
GTGCAGCGGTTTGCGGATTTTATTGACCGGCATCTCTCCGGTACTGTACCCGATGGCCAGCACCAGACGCGCTTCGCAACCGCGGGGAATACCGAAATGCTGTTCCATTTTGGCCTGATCGTTCATCCCGATCACGCAGGATGACAATCCCAGATCGTGCGCCGCGAGCATCATATTCATGCAGGCCGCCCCGATATCCCCACGGGCAAAATGCTGGGTATCGTGATAATGCTGCACCACGACTTCTTTGACATCAGCCGGCTGTTCCACCAGCACAATAAAAGCCGGTACCTGATGCCGCCACGGGGCACCGGTCATCCCGTTTTCCACCACGACCGCATCGCACAGACCGGCTTTGGCTTCCGGGGAATCGATCACCAGAAATTTCCACGGCTGGGAATTGCAGGCACTCGGTGTCAGCCGACCGGCCTCCACGATTTTGAGCAGATCTTCGCGGGATACCGGTCTGCCGGGATCATAGGATCGGCAACTCCGGCGTTGCTTCATAACAGTCAGAAAATCCATTTTTCTCCCCGATATGCAAAAAAAAGGACCACCGGGATCCGGCAGTCCTCCTGTCATCAGACAAAATTCTGATTACTTGACAATGATACCATCGCCATAGACCGCACTTTCAATGGAGATACCAAAGAAGGTGTTGTAGAACACATAGTTTGTGTTCTGGCCGGACCGGGGCGTACGCGCCGAACCGCAGCCGGTAACAGCAACGACCACAAGCAGAGCAACAGCAGCAAGCATCAGTTTTTTCATCCTAACCTCTCTTCCTTTTTTGCCGGCCCGGTAAGCCACTTCAGCAGCATCCTCTCCCGGGTCTCCTACTCAATGTAGCACGCGCCCGGATGAAAACAAGTCAAATTGCGAAAAAAATTCCGCTATTTTTCCGTCGATCAGCAGGGAAGCGGCCTTTTTCAGGCAAACAGGGCTTTCAGCCGGTCGGTTGCCCGCAATACTTTGTCCCGTTCCGCCGGGATCGTAATATCGTGATCGTACAACCCGTTGCCGATATCTTTGCAGTATTCCAGCGAAACGACCGGGGTTTCCGGGCGTTTATCCAATCCCCGCCGCAATGCGGCAAAATCCAGATTGCCGTCCAGCGGAGCCAGGTGTTCGTCCCGCTCTCCGTGATTGTCGGTGATGTGGACTTCGGCAACCGGCAGCGGGACCGCATCCAGATATTCCTCCATGGTCAGCCCCTGCAACTGCGGCAGCCGGTTCAGCGCAATGTTGGCGTGACCGGCATCCCAGAGGACCGCCGAAACATGCTGTGCCATCGCGGCAAAATCCTCCGGCAGCGCGTATTCCTCCGGCGAATTTTCGATCCCGGTCAGGATCCCCCTGCCCCCCAGGATCTCCCGCTGCATCCCGGCCAGTTGGATGGTGTCCTCCATCAACACCGTCCGCGGATCATGCCGGACGACCAGATCGGAACAGCAACTCCGGACCGCACCGCCGGTCGCTTCGTGCCACCACAGATCATCATCGAGTGCCCGGCGCGCAAAATCCGGGTCCATCCGGCCGTCTTTCAGATTGGCCTGCACATTGGTGTGACAGGTCATGGTCATACCGCGTTCCCGGATCACCTGCGCCGCCTCCCGCGCCTCTGCCGATTTTTCCGAACCGGTACTCTGCAATTTCGCCACCGACCGGAATCCCAGACCGTACAAAAAATCGATCCGTTCCGGCAATGTTTTACCCGACAACAACCACAGACAATACCCCAGACGATACGATTTCATGGCCGACCATTCCGCTCCTGCTGATTTCCGTTACTTCATTGCGGCTGAATATACACCATCGCCGGAAACATTACAAGGCAGGATTTTGTTATGCCGCTTGACAAATCCCCGTGACGGTGATATTTTATATACCAAATTAATTCAATCTGTGAAATATTTTAATGGAGAGATTTTTTTATGAATGACCATAAACTGCTGACTCCGCTGATGCGGCAGGGCAATGATTTTCTCGGCACCCGTTATCCGATCCTCTGCGGGGCAATGACCTGGGTATCCGATCCCAAACTGGTGGCGGCAGTGTGCAACAACGGCTGTTTCGGCTGTCTGGCCGGCGGCAATGCCCCGGCGGAGATCCTGCGCCAGCAGATTCTGGAGACCCGCGCCCTGACCGGCAAACCTTTTGCGGTCAATCTGATCACCATCGCCCCCGGTTATCAGGATCAGTTGCACATGCTCAAGGAAATGGGTTGCCCCTACATCATCTTTGCGGGCAGTTTTCCCAGGGAAGCGGAGGTCGCGCTGGCCAAATCGACCGGTGCCAAAGTCGTCTGTTTTGCCTCCACCGTTTCCATTGCCGAGCGGATGATCAAGTACGGGGCGGACGCTATCATTCTGGAAGGAAGTGAAGCCGGCGGCCATA
>JAFQLP010000107.1 GCA_017414565.1 Lentisphaeria bacterium
ACTGGACCGCAAACTGCCCCAGGTCAATGTGCGTCTGAACTATTATGAAGTGCGCGACAGCAAACTCAACGACTGCGGTTTCGATTATCTTGCCTGGAAAAATGGCCCCGGTGTCAATCTGCTGAACCTCGGATACAATGTGGGCGAAATCGCCTGGGACGAACTTTTCAACACCGCGCTCGCGGTCGGCAGCAGCAGCTGGGACTTCGGCGGCTTCTTCACCGCGCCCCAGTTTGATATGAGTTTCATCCGCCTGCTCCAGCAGGATGGCAACGCGAACATGATCGCCACCTCCAGTGTCACCATGGTCAACACCCCGGTTGCCAGCAACGAACAGTATGGCCGTCTGCTCGCCTATCAGGCCCAAAATGCCAACAACGCCCCCTTCATTTACCGCGCCAGCGTGTATCCGGAATATCAGAACATTGCCAAAAACACGCTGGGCCGTTCTTTTATCGGCAAAAGCTTCTATGAAGACGAAGAAGGTGTCAAACACGCCAATCCGCCGGTGCTGGATGTGGCTGTTATCAACCCCTTCATCTGCAACGCAAACTACAATGTTCCGGACGGCAAACCGGCGGAAACCGCTGCCAAACTGCCCCAGACCGGCGGTGTGATCTTCTCTTACGCGCTCAATTTCAAAAATGTTGTTGAACGCGGCAACACCGGCAGTGAATTGAGCAACTCCGTTTTCACCAGCGGCGAAGCGGCCCTTCCTTTCGGCCGGGAACAGATCCTCTCGGTGTACGAAAAGGAAAATGAGATCGAACAGACCATCGGTATCCAGATCCTGAACCGTGTTCCCTATCTCAAGTACCTCTTCTCCACCGTCACCAGCATTACGGAACGCACCTACATTATCGTCACCGCCGAAGCATTGCCGGTCACGACCGAAGGCCTCAGCCTCGAAATCGACCCCGCCAGCAAAGCCACCCAGGTGGATGCATTCGAGCAGAAGGAGCTGAACTACTATGAATAAGTTTCATACCCATTGCCTGTTTACCGGTCTGCTTCTCTTCGGCACCGTTTCGGCGGCCGCAGCGGCAGAGGCCATTCCCGGTACCACCAAAGACAAAAACAACGATCCCACCGGCGGTTATGCGCCAACGCAGGTCCAGACCCAGTTCAATATCGACGTCAAGTCTGATACCCGCGTACTGAATGTGATCCGCGACAACAACGATCCCTTTGTTGTCACCAAGGCGTACCAGCTGAAACATGCCGATCCCTATGCGGTCCGCAGTTACCTGCTGGCGGCCATCCGCGCCACCAGCATTACCGAAAACCCGGTCCAGGTGAGCGCACTGAAATACCGGGACGGCCGCGCGCTGGTCATGGTTTCGGCCGAAGAATACCGTTTCCAGGATCACAATGGCGAAACCGGTCTTGATACCATCATCAAACGGCTCGACCGGCCGAACCTGATCTTCGTCGGCGACAACAACACCTATCTGTATTTTCCGAAATACGAAACGGCCCGCAACCTCCGCGATATGCTGCTGAAGGTCGGTGCCAGTGCCCGCGACGATGAATTCGCGCTGCCGCCGGATCATATCATGGTCGATGCCGAACTCAACGCCCTGTTGATCTCCGCCCCGGCATGGAGCTGGAAACAGATGCAGCAGATGCTCACCCGTTACGACATGCCGCTGCCGGAAGTGCGGATCTCCTACCGGATCATCGAATTCTATGATGAAGACGACAACCATCTCGGTAACGACTTCCAGAGCTGGAAGAACAACGATGGCGTTGACCTCTTTTCCGCCGGTGCCATCACGCGCCGCAACTGGGGGACCTTCTTCACCAGCGGCGTTACCCACACCGGTAACAACAACACCTCCTACTGGAACTTCAACCCGAAATGGAACACCCGTTACATCGACGTGATGAGTTCCATCGGCCAGGCCCGCTGCCTCGCCCGCGGCGTGCTGCGCGCCAAAAACCGGGTGGCATCTGAACTCGAAATCAATTCCGGGTTCTTCTACGACCGCAACGACTACAAGGACGGTGCCACGTCGATCGCCGAAGGTACCACCGAATTCGTCTTCGCGGACCCGAATCCGGATGCCATCCGGCGCGAATCCACCGCCAAGATCATCCCCTCGCACCTGCTGACCGAAGTGTTCGGCAACAACCTCAGTGCGGCCGGCTACACCCTGCGGATGATGAATACCCAGACCACTACCAATACCTATGCCGATACCACGGCGTACATTGCCAAAAATGTCATGGGGCTGGGTGATGTCCAGGCCAATGCCCAGACGTCGGCTCTCTCCAAGTACCTGCTCGGTTACATGAAGGCGGACGGCACGATCGTTCCGGCGACCTATCACAACCAGAATTGGGATACGGTCAACGCCGCGCCCGGCGTCATTCACGGTAAACTCCAGTATCCGATGGTGGCTGACGGTTTCCGGTTTGCCATCACGGTTTACCCGGTCATCACCGAAGAAGCGGCCAAACTGAATATTTCGCTGAACAGCATTTCGCTGATCGGTTTCAACTCCGATGGTTCCGTCCGGACCTCCAGCAGCAATGTTCACTCCACGGTCCAGATCGGGTACGATGCCGAAGACTTCATCATCGGCGGCATCACCAAAACCGAAACGGTCCGTACCTCCAATGGTATCCCGTTCCTGAAGAACCTGCCGATCTTCGGCTACCTCTTCTCCACGGAAACGGAATCCATCAAACAGTCCCGGATCGCGCTGGTCGCCACGGTTGAATATGTCCAGCCGGAAGATCAGCTCACCGGCGAACACGACCAGAACGTCGGCAAAATCCTCCGTCAGGTCAACCACGCCACCGAAGGCGTTGTCGGCAACCTGGGCTACAAACAGATCGGTATCGACAGCCGCAGCGATGACGAGATTCTGAAGGAGATCGAAGTCGAAAAGGCAAAAGTCCGGGCCGAAAAACGCGCCAAGGAAAAAGCCAAGGCCCTCGAAAAAGCCAAGGCCAAAGCCGCTAAAAAACAGGCCGCTGCTGCTCAAAAGTAACCGGCCCGGATCCCAAACATCAAGCCTTCCGGAAACGCTCCGGAAGGCATTTTTATTCCCCCCTCCCCCCTCCGTCATTTTTTGGCTGAAACCAATCAAGGCGTGTTACCGAATTACCATATTCCATGGCTTGAAAATGAATACGCCGGGTGTATCTTACATGCGGTTTTAGAAAAATCCGGAAGACAGCGTTGCAGGAATTATCATCATGTCTGTTGTTATCATCCTGATTGCGTTTCTGGCAACATTTATTATCGCCTGCAAACAAACGGGCAAGCGCCGCATTCCGATGCTGAAAAACCGTCAGGCGGATAGCGATTCCTGGATCTTTGCGGATATCGATCCGACAATCACAGAGGCGTATCTCGGAATCATCGCCAACGCGTTCATGCTGCACGGCCCGGAACAAATCTTCAAACTCCGACCCGATGATTCATTGAATGCCTTGTACAACTCCTGCTACCTCTCGCAATGGAGCAGATTGGGGGGTGACTCCCTGGAATTGGAAATCTGCTGCATTGACATTGAAAAACTCAGTCAATCCGATACCGTTTTTGATCCCAATTGTTCGCTGTACCATCTGCTGAAAAAAATTGCCCAAGCCCGCAACAATCGCCCCCTCTCCGATCAAGAAATCACCACTCTCTGCGGGGCGAGTGTCGCCTTCAAAATGTCGCGGGCTCCCGATGGTCGCCCTTGATCGGGGCCGCGTGGCGGCGGCGCGGCCGCTTCGGAATAGGGCTATTGCTCCGTTGTCGCAATAGCATGGGGCGAGTGTCGGGCCGTGCGGCGGCGCGGCCGCTGCGGAATAGGGCTATTGCTCCGTTGTCGCAATAGCAAGGGGTAATACCTATCAGTCCCCATTACATTTCAACGACAAAAAATCAGCGCGTTTGATTTGCTGCAACGCAGCGAAGCAATCGCGCTCATTCAGAAGTTTTTGTAAGGGGAGAGCGCGAGAGGGGAGAAACTTTTTTCAAAAAGTTTTCCCCTCTCGCACTGTTATACCATTCAGATGCCGATGGCATCTTCCAGGTAATTGCGGAGATTGTCGATGCCGATGCGTTCCTGCGCCATCGAGTCGCGTTCGCGCACCGTGACCGCCTTGTCGTTTTCGGTATCAAAGTCGAGCGTAACGCAATACGGCGTACCGATCTCATCCTGACGGCGATACCGTTTGCCGATACTGCCGGTAACATCAAATTCACAGCGGAAATGACGGTTGAGATCCGCATAGAGATTGCCGGCACTTTCCGACAATTTCTTGGAGAGCGGCAGCACCGCCACCTGCACCGGGGCAACCAGCGCCGGCAGATGCAGCACCACACGCACATCTTCTTCCATGCCTTCCTTGGCCGTGGCAGCCGTGTCTTCGTCGTAGGCATGGGAGAGGATCGCCAGGAACATACGGTCCAGACCGACCGAAGTTTCGATGACCGTGGGCATCACCTTGCGGCCGTTGTCGTGGTCCATATACTGCAGATCTTCGCCGGAGAATTCGGAATGACGGCTCAAATCCCAGGTGCCGCGGTGGTGGATGCCTTCGAGTTCGCCCCAGCCGAACGGGAACTGAACTTCGATATCGATCGCCGCTTTGGCGTAATGCGCCAGTTTTTCGTGCTCGTAGATGCGGTAGCAGTCTTCGGTGAAACCAAGTTTGTTCTTGTAGAAGTTGACCCGCTGGGTCTTCCAGTATTCAAACCATTCCATGCCCTCGGCATCGTCACAGAAAAATTCCATTTCCATCTGGGTGAATTCCCGGGACCGGAACGTGAAGTTGCGGGGATTGATCTCGTTGCGGAACGCTTTGCCGACCTGGGCGATACCGAAGGGCAGTTTCTGCCGCGCCGCGATCCGGACACTGTGAAAATCCACGAAGATCGGCTGGCAGGTCTCCGCCCGGAGATACGCGGTGTGTTCATCATCAAAAACCGGACCGACAAAGGTCTTCATCATCAGATTGAATTCCCGCGGTTCGGTCATGTTTTTGGAGCCGCAGTTCGGGCAGGTGGTGGGATCTTCCATCTGATCCACGCGGAACCGGTTTTTGCAGTCGCGGCAGTCCGTCATAAGATCGCTGAACTGATCCAGGTGCCCGGAGGCCTTCCATACCTGCGGATGGCAGATGATCGTGGAATCAAGCCCCTCCACATTGTCGCGGGTCTCGACCATTTCGTGCCACCACAGGGCTTCGATGGCGCGCTTCATGCGGGAGCCGTAAGGACCGTAATCCCAGAAGCCGTTGATGCCGCCGTAAATTTCGGAACTGGGGAAAATAAACCCGCGCCGTTTGCACAGACTGACGATTTTTTCCATCAGATTGTTGTCATTGCTCATTTTCTGTTCTCCGTTTGCTGTATGTTTGATCGTTTTCTGCTGCAAATCCAATATAACCATATACACTATCACGGTTTGACGGTAAATGCAACCTCCCTTGACAGATTTTCACCCGACAGGACCGGGAAAAAACGCGGTTTTTTTCTGCATACGGTTGCAATAATCGTTTTCCCATGTACGTTATGTCATACAACACTGAATCAACCCAAAACCGGTAAAATTCCGGGAGGAAAATCGATTATGTCTTTCAGATCATGGCTCCCAGCCGTACTGCTGGCCGCGGTCATTTCGGCCCCGCTCCGGGCCGACGAACCGCCCGCCCCCACCGGACCGCCCGCTCCGCCGAATGATATGCGCCGCGACGAAAGCCGTCGCGGCGAACGTTTCCAGGGGATGCTCAATTCCCTGAAAGAAAAATATCCCGGCGAAGTCGCCGAAATCGAAAAACTCATGCAGACCGACCGCCGCGCCGCCATGCAGAAAATGCGCGAACTGATGCCGCGGTCTTTCCCCGGCGGCTTCGGCAACCGCGACCGCTCCGCCAATGGACCGTGGCAGGTGCTGATGCAGCAGCTCAAGGAAAAATTCCCCACCGAGTACGCCGAAATCGAAAAACTCATGCAGACCGACCGGACGGCAGCCATTGCCAAACTCCGGGAATTGGCCACCAAAGCCGGACTGACAATCCCGGAAGGCGAACCCGGCCAGTTCCGCTCCGGCAATCAGCCCTCGCCGCGCAACCGGAACCGTTTGATGACCCGGGCCGCCGAGAAGATCGTTCAGCAGCTTTATCCCGAAGCATACGAACTGATGCTCGAAATGCGTAAAACCGATCCCGATGCCGCCCGTGAAATGTTCCGCGGCATGGTCCGGGAGGCCGGTCTGACCCAGGAAGATCTGGAAAAAACCGTGGCCCGCGGCCAGAGCCGGATCCGTTCGGTCGTTTTTACCGATAAAGAACTCGAAGAACAGTACGAACAGGCCGCCGGGAATACACCCACCCCCCCGTGGGGCGGCGGATTCCCCGGACGCGGCGGGTTCCGTCCCCGGTGATCCGGGATCTTTCCGGCAGGCCGTTTCCCGCAACGGAAACGACCTGTTCCATGCAGCACTCATTTTTTTCAAAGGACCCTGTTTAGATTATGGCTTTTTTTGATGCCACAGAGTTTCAGGCAGTGACCATTGGTGTTGACCACACCCTCCGCGCGGTGCGCCTTACCCGGCGGAAAAGCATTGCCGTCGGCCAGCGGAGCGTGGTCCCGCCGGACAGCCGCCCGCTCAAAGACCGGTTGGCGGAATTGCTGGAAAAAACCGGACTCCGCCGCGATCATATCCTGCTGATCGGTACGGCCGCGCCCGGATCGGTCTTTTTCCGGCACCGGATGCCGATGATGCCCAAACGGGAAATGGCCGCCGCCATGGAGTTGGAGATCCCGCAGCATCTGCTCAAACATTGCGATAATCCGGTGTTTCAGTTTGTCGCCGTCCCCCACGGTACGGATCAGGCGGATCTTTCGGTCTGGGTGACATCCCGCGCGCTCCTGGAGGAACTTTTTGCCGCCATGACCGAATTGAAACTCAAGGCCGATGCCATTGTTTCGCCGTATCTGGCGATCCCCCCGGAACTGACCGGCGGTGATGCCGTTTATTTTCCGGAATTCGATCCGGGCTTCTACTGGCACAACAATTCGTTCCACCCGGTAACAGACAATCACCCGGAATGGAACAGCGGTTTGAAACAGCATCTCCGCACCACCTGCCATTTTGCACCGGAGATGACAGACAAAGAAATGGACGATTTCCTGCCGGCCCTCCTGATCGGAACCATGGGGACCACCCGGGAGTTCGACGGCAAACTCCAGCATTTGAGTCTGCTGCCAAAAAATCTCCATCCCCAGCGGCTCCGTTTCCAACTGCATCTGCTGTTGTGTCTGCTGGCACTCTTCCTGATCCTCACCGCCGTCCGTTCCTTTGGTTCGGTCAGCAATTATTACCGGGACATCCGTGCCATAAACAACGACATTGCGGTACTCAAAAAACAGACCGCCGCCGGTCAGAAACGGCTCACCGGCAAAAGCAAATCGCTCAAGGAAATGCAGAAAGTGCTGGAGCAGTACGGTTCCGGTTCACATCT
>JAFQLP010000108.1 GCA_017414565.1 Lentisphaeria bacterium
AAACGGCCTGAAACTGCTGGCCCAGCGCGCCGCCTTTATGGACGAAGACTGCAAAGCCACCGATGGTACCATGGCCCCGGTGATGGGTGCGGAAATGGCTCTGATCGAAGAGATCTGTGCCAATCACGACATCGACATCGCCAACTACAACAGCCCGGCCCAGACCGTGATCTCCGGTGAACGCGCCAAAGTCGAAGCCGCCGCCGCGGAATTCAAGGCCCGCGGGGTCCGCAAAGTCATCGTCCTCAATGTGGCCGGTGCCTTCCACTCCCGCCTGATGAAGCCCGCCAGCGAAAAACTGGCCGCCGTTCTGGCCGATGCCGAACTGGCCGTGCCGCAGGTACCGGTCTTCCACAACTTCACCGGCAAACCGGCTGCTTCGGCCGATGAACTCCGCGCCAATCTGGCCGGTCAGGTTGCCGGCAGTGTCCGCTGGGAGGCCTGCGCCCGGGCCGCGGTCGCCATGGGTGCCGATACCATGATCGAATTCGGTCCCGGCAATGTGCTGACCGGCCTGATGCAGCGCACCGTGCCGGAAGTTGCCCGGGTCAATATCAATTCGCTTGAAACTCTCAATGCCTTTACGATTTAGGAGGAACCTGTCATGAGTCTGGAAAAACGCCTCGAAGGAAAAGTCGCTCTGGTTACCGGCGGTGCCCGCGGTATCGGCAAAGCCATCTGCGCCCGTCTGGCCGCGGAAGGTGCCCGGATCGCCATCATTGATATCCGTCAGGAAGTCGCCGAAGCCACGGCCGCCGAGTTCACGGCCGCCGGTTTTGAAGCCCGCGCCTATGCCGCCAACGTCGCCAAAAGCGAAGATGCCGAAGCCACGGTCGCCAAAGTCGTTGCCGATTTCGGCCAGTTGGATATCCTTATCAACAATGCCGGTATCACCAAAGATACCCTGATGCTCCGCATGACCGAAGAACAGTGGGATTCGGTCATGGCGGTCAACCTCAAAGGCACCTTCAATTTCACCACGGCGGTGATCCGCCCGATGATGAAACAGCGCGCCGGCAAGATCGTCAACATCGCCTCGGTGGTCGGCCGCATGGGCAATGTCGGTCAGGCAAACTACTCGGCCTCCAAGGCCGGTGTGATCGCGCTGACCAAGACCACCGCCAAGGAATTTGCCAGCCGCAACATCCAGGCCAACGCCGTTGCGCCCGGTTACATCATCACCGATATGACCGCCAGTCTGCCGGAAGCGGCGACCGAAGCGTTCCTCAAGATCATCCCCGCCGGACACGGCGGTTCTCCGGAAGATGTCGCCAACGTGGTCTTCTTCCTCTGCTCCTCTGACTCCGATTATGTGACCGGTCAGGTCATCAATATCGACGGCGGTATGTTGATGTAATATCTTTACGGATATACCATTCCCGCGGCTCTGCCGATCTCCGGCAGGGCCGTTTTTTTGTCCCGGTCAAAAAAAAATCGGATTTTTTTGCGGTTCCGTGCATAAAAAACGGTAACATGTGCGAATCTGTTATACGCAAGCGTTCTGCTTCAGAGGGGGGGCGGCGCGCTTGCCGGCCGCCGTTTGCACCGGAACTTTTTGGGGGAAAAGAACCGGTGCGGAGTACCGCATATGCCTTAAAAACCTCACTTTCTTTAAGTGGCAGGCTTTTGTCCATATCAATTTCAA
>JAFQLP010000109.1 GCA_017414565.1 Lentisphaeria bacterium
GCAACAAGCCCCAAAAATCCCCCGACCACGCCATTGCGGAGCGGCCGGATATTGACCGCCCGCAGCGGCAGTTTGGCATCGTCGATGATCTGCACATTGTTGAATTTCATGATCTCTTCGACGACATCGGCGAACACCTCCACAGTCGTCTGTGCCGCAAACTGCGCCACCTCCGGACTCGGCGAAACCGCGTTGATCGCAATGATACGGGTGTTGCGGGTGTAATTGGCCTTGACGCTGTACTTGACCTTTTCCCCGAACCGCTGGATCAATTTTTCGCGCACCTGATCCTGCACCCGGTTGCTCGTAAGCAGAATCTGATAGTCGACCGTCAGCATCCCGCCAACGGTCAGGTTCTGATAGGAATAACGGGGATTGACACCGGAATTTTCGTCTGCATCATCCACGCGCCACGCAAAAAGCGTTGCCTGGGCCGTGTAACTGGGCCGGATCACAAACATGGTCAGCAGCGTGGCACCGACCGCACCGAGAACTGCCAGAAGCAGAATGAATTTCCAGAAACGGAGAGACGTTTCGATGATATTGCGCGCACTGAACACGTCTTCAAAGAAAGTATTGAATGATTGTTTCGCCCGTTCGATTTCCATAAGTCCGTCACTACCCTCCCGTTTGAAAAACAGCACCAGCCGGCGGGATCTCCGGCAACGATGACTGCATAAGATATCCTGACTTCTGTTTAAAATACACATTCCATCGGCAAAATCAAATGCTGTCACGGTTTTATTTCACCATTTTGCCGCTGGCAATGCCGCGGTTGGCGTGATACAGTAAAGGCCATGAACGATTTTATTCTCTCATGGATGGGAAATCCCATTCTCAATCTGACTGCCGTGATCCTGCTGCTGACGGCGGCCCTCGGCGTGGGCGGCACGCTATTGCACCGGTTGATGCCGACGTACCGGCCGCCGCTGACGGTCGCCCTGTGCCTGGGCCTGATCCTGCTGGCATGGCTCGCGTTGACGGCATCGCCCCTGATCCTGGCGGCTCCGGCGTGGACCGTGTGGCTGTTTCTGCTGCCCGGTGCCGCCGCCGGTATCCTGACGCTCCGCCGGGCCGATCCCGGCCGATGGCTGCGGCAGCACTGGATGGCAACAGGGATCATCCTGCTGGCGGTGCTGTGGTTCGGGGCATCCACCCTGTTGCCGCCGTTCAGCTGGGACGAACAGACCTACCAACTGGCCCTGCCGGTACACTGGCTTGCCGAAGGAAGCACCCGCCCCACGCCCGACCTGCCGTATTCGGGATTTCCCCTGCTGCCGCAATTTCTGGTCATGCTGCTGTTGAAAATGGCCGGGCTGGCCACCGCCCGGATGTTGATCCTGCTGCTTTTCGGGGTCCTCTTTCTGACCCTTTACGATGAATTGCAGCACTGTGCCGGACAACGGACCGCCATTCTGCTGACGGTGATCTTTGCCCTGTCGCCGCTGGTGCTGGCCATGATCCGGGAATTTTACGCCGAGGTGTTTCTGGCTCTTCCCCTGTTGGCGGCGTGGCAGTTGCGGCGGCTGACCGGGGATGACCGGAATCCGCATCAGGGGTGGCTTTACGGCATTCTGGCCGGTGGTGTTGCGGCCGTGAAACTGACGGGGGCCGGGACCTCTCTGGCAATCCTGATGCTGGCAATTCCGCCGGGTTTCTTCCGGCGCATCAACCGGCGGGAAAACTGGCTGACGGCAGGCGGTTTTCTGCTGGCTGCGGTTGTGCTGGCGGCCCCGTTTTATCTGCGGCCCGCACTGTTTCTGGGCAATCCCTGCTATCCGTTTCTGGGCGGTCTGTTCGGCACGCCGTCACCGGAACTGGAGGCCTATCATCACGCCATGGGGGATTTCCGTTACGGCATCGGCTGGCTGCCGGGAATCGCCTACAGTTGGCTGTTTACGGCTTTTTACGAAGACATTTATGACGGCATCACGACCGGCTGGCCGTTTGCGGTTTGCGCGCTTGCCGCGCCGCTTCTCTGCTATCTGGCGTGGTGGCGCGGGAACCGGCCGGCAGGGGCACATCTGCTGGCCGGAGCAATCACGCTGGTGCTGTATCTTTTCTGGTGTGTCACGGCCCAGCAGACACGGTTCCTGCTGCCGCTTTATCCCATCCTGCTGATCTTTGCGGCGCAGGGGCTGGCAACGCTCGGCAACCGGTTCAAAGCGTTGATTTTGGGGGTTTTGCTGCTGGGCGGCGCGCTGTCGTTTGACTGGTACGCTTTCCGGCACGGCTGGTACAGTTGGATGCTGACCGATCTCTCCCTGACCCGACCCGCCGAAGTGCTGGCCCGGGCCATGCGCGGTCCGGACATGGTCAGCGGCTACCATTACCTGTTGCAGAATACGCCGCCGGAAACGCGGGTCCTGCTGCTTTTTGACCGCCGCTCGCTGTATTGTCCGCGCTTTTCCCGCAATGGCACACCGGGATTTCAGGAGTGGATCGACTGGGGGGATGATCCGCAGGCCGACCTTATGCCGAAATTGCGCGAACACCGGATCGACTGCATTTTGCTGAACACGCTGGAACGCAACCCGGACCAGTTGGAAGTCGCTCGCAACAAAGATATTGCGCTTGCGGAACAACTGCGCGGTGCGCTCCGTCGCGGCGATCTGGTCATGGAAGAGATCCCCGACTCCCCCGCCATGTTGCTGCTCCGGGTCAGAAAACCCTCTTTTTAAACCTCATTTTTTCCCAAAAACCCCGGTCGGAGGACTTGAGAAAATCCTTCTCGCGCGTTATATTATATAAAATAACTGCATAAAAAACATCGCCGGTCCGCCCGGAGGAAGAAAGGTTATCAAAATTATGAGCGAATTGGAAAACCGCGACATTGCGTTCAGCGTGGAAGAGATCATGCATACTGCGTATCTGCAGTATTCGTTGAGCGTGAACGTCGGCCGCGCCATTCCGGATGTCCGCGACGGCCTCAAGCCGGTGAACCGCCGCATCCTTTATGCCATGAAGCAGCAGGGGTTCACCCGCAACCATGCCACCGTCAAATGCGCCAAAGTGGTCGGCGATGTCATCGGTAATTATCATCCCCACGGCGACAACAGTGTTTACGACGCCCTGGTGCGGTTGGCCCAGGATTTCTCCATGCGCAATCCGCTGATCAATCCGCAGGGCAACTTCGGTACCATCGACGGCGACCCGGCGGCCGCCTACCGGTACACCGAGTGCCGTCTGGAACGCCTCGCCGAAGAATTGCTGGCCGATATCGACAAAGATACCGTCGATATGATGCCGACCTTCGACGAAACCCAGATGGAGCCGACCGTTCTGCCGGCCAATTTCCCCAACCTGCTGGTCAACGGCAGTGTCGGTATCGGCGTGGGTATGGCAACCAATATCCCGCCCCACAACCTGGCCGAAGTGATCAATGCCACCGTGGCTCTGATGGAAAATCCCAATGCCACCGTTGACGAATTGATGGAATACCTCCCCGGCCCGGATTACCCCACCGGAGCCATCATCCGCGGCCGTTATTCCCTGCGGCAGCTTTACGCCACCGGCCACGGCAGTGTGCGCATCCGCTCCCGCGCCGAAATCGAAGAACATGACGGCCGGGAACGCATCGTCATCACCGAGATCCCGTACATGGTCAACAAAGCGGAACTGGTGAAAAACATCGCTTCGCTGGTCACGGACAAACGGGTGACGGGCATCTCCGATATCCGCGACGAAACCAGTGATGATATCGGCATCCGGATCGTTGTCGAGATCAAACGCGGTGCCATGGGCTCGGTGGTCCTGAATCAACTCTACGCCCACACCCAGTTGGAAACCTCGATGGGCTGCACGATGATGGTCGTTGACCACAACCGGCCGCGGGTGATGAATCTGGCAGAAGTCCTGCAGGCCTACATCGACCACCGGCTGGATGTCATCACCCGCCGCACCCAGTTTGAACTGAACAAAGCCCAGGCCCGCGCCCACATTCTGGAGGGTCTGCTGAAAGCCGTGGCCAATCTCGACGATGTGGTTTCCATCATCCGTGCTTCGGCCAACCGTCCGGCGGCGGCGGCGGCTCTGATCGAGCGTTACCAGTTCTCGCAGCCCCAGGTCAACGCCATCCTCGATATGCGGCTGTACCAGCTCACCGGTCTGGCGGTCGAAGAATTGACCAACGAATACAACGAACTGAAGATCCAGATCGACTATCTGCTGTCGCTGCTGGCGAGCCGGGAAAAACGGCTGGGCGTGATCCGCGACGAACTGATCGTTGTCCGTGACAAATACGCCGATCCCCGCCGCACCGACATCGTCACCGATGACAGCGACCTCAACATTGCCGACCTGATCCCGCGGCACAGTTGCGTGATCACCATTTCCAACACCGGCTACATCAAACGGGTCCCGGCCGATACCTACCGAACCCAGCACCGCGGCGGCAAAGGCATCATCGGCATGGAAACCCGCGATGACGACCATGTGGAACATCTCTTCAATGCCAACAGCCACGATCTGATCTTTTTCTTCACCGACCGCGGCTTCATGTACTGGCTCAATGTCTATGAGATCCCGGAAGGCTCCCGCACCGGCAAGGGCAAGGCCGTGATCAACATGATCAAGATCCAGCCGGGCGAAAAGATCCGCGCCATGCTCACCGTATCGCCCGACGAATTCAAGGAACCGGGCAAATTCCTGGTGCTGGCCTCGCGCAACGGCTACATCAAGAAGACGGAACTGACCCAGTTCCAGAATCTCCGCCGGGCCGGCATCCGGGCTCTGATGATCGAAGAAGACGACGATCTGATCGGGGCCGCCATCAGCGAAAACGGCAACGAAGTTCTGCTCTCCACCCGTCTCGGCATGGCCTGTCTCTTTGACCAGTGCGACGAAGAGATCCGGCCCATGGGCCGTACCGCCCGCGGCGTCACCGGGATGCGTTTCAAACTCGATGGCGACGATCTGGTCGGCATGGAAGTCATCCGCGAACATATCGAATGCGAAGCCGCCGATGAAGATGCGCCGGAAACCGAAAGCGACTCCGTGGAACCGGAATCCTGCGAAGGTCCGCAGGTCCTGATCGTCACCTCCGGCGGTATCGGCAAACGCACCGCCGTGGCCAAATACCGCAAGACCCACCGCGGAGCCAAAGGTGTCACCAGCATCAAACTCCGCAACGACGAAGAAGTCATCGCGGCATTGCAGTTGGTTGACAGCGATGAACTGCTGATCTCCACCGCCGGCGGCCAGCTGGTCCGTATCCCGGCCGGTGAGATCCGCATGACCGGCCGTGCCGCGATCGGCGTCCGCATCATGAATCTGGCCGAAGGCGACCGGATCATCGGGGTCGCCAAACTGGTTCAAGTCGAAGCCGCCGCGGCGACCGGCAGCGAAGAAACCGAAAACGGCGATATCCGCGCCGGTTCTGTCGTTGCCGATGTTCAGCAGCCCGTCACCGGGGAGGACGATGAGTCCAACGAATAACATCCGGCGACCCGGTATCCTCGGCATTGTCAATGTCACACCGGATTCGTTTTCCGATGGCGGTGAGTTTTTCTCCTGCGATCAGGCGGTCCGGCACGCACTGACGCTGCTGGATGACGGAGCCGATATCCTCGATATCGGCGGCGAATCCACCCGCCCCGGGGCAGTGGAAGTCCCGGCGGAAGAAGAACTCCGGCGGGTCATTCCGGTGATCCGGGGGATCCGCTGTCTGCGCCCGGATGCGCGGATCAGCATCGACACCCGAAAAGCCGGGGTCGCGGCCGCGGCAGTGGAAGCCGGGGCAACGGTCATCAACGATGTCAGCGGTCTGGCATCCGATCCGGACATGGCGGCGACTGCCGCCCGAACCGGTGCGCATTTGATCCTCGGTCATGCCGGGCCGCCGGTGGATACCGGCGATATTGTTGCCGCGGTCCGGGATCACCTCCGCCGGGCCGGTGAAAAAGCCCGGCAGGCCGGGGTCGCCGGTGACAAACTGATATTCGATCCCTGCCTTGGATTTGCCAAGACCCCCGGACAGGATTGGGAGATCCTGCACCGGCTGGCGGAATTGCTGCCGCTGGGGCCGGTCCTGATCGCCCATTCGCGCAAATCTTTTCTGGGGCATCTGCTGAACCGTCCCGAACCGCGGGACCGGGAAATGGCGACGGCGGCGGTAACACTTTATGCGGCACAGCATGGTGCGGCCATGGTCCGGGTACACGATGTCCGGGCGGCCCGCGACCTCCTGACCGTATGGGAAAGGTTGGCGTGATATGACAGAACTGCTTCTGGCCATTTGGGACATGCTGCGGACCGGTCCGCTCCACATCGTTCTGGAAATCGCCATCATCGCCTGGCTGATCTATCTGCTGCTCCGGGTGTTGCGCGGGACCCGCGCCATCTACATTCTGATCGGTCTGGTCATCCTGATGTTCCTCATCGGATTTGTGGCGCATGTGATGAATTTCGGCATCATCGAGCGGCTGTTGGAAGAAGCCCGGATGGGGCTGATTCTCGGTTTGCTGGTGCTGTTCCAGCCGGAATTGCGCCGTGCGCTCGCTCAACTTGGCAGTTATTCTTTCTGGCATGGCAAACAGCAGCGGGAAACCATCGGGGAAACGGTTTCCGCGGCCATTGAAATGAGCCGCCGGAAATGCGGTGCCCTGATCGTCTTTGAACGGCGCATTTCCCTCAATTCGCTGGAAGAAGACACCGTGCGGCTGGATTGCAAAGTCAACTCCATGCTGCTCCAGTCGATCTTTTTCCCGCGCTCCCCGCTGCATGACGGCGCGGTATTGATCCGCGACAACCGGATCGTTGCCGCCCGGGTGATCCTCCCGCTGCCGCGCGGCAAAATCAGCCTCAATACCCGCATCGGCACCCGCCACCGGGCCGCCATCGGCATTACCGAAGAAACCGATGCGGTGGTGCTGGTGGTATCGGAGGAAACCGGGGTCATCAGCATTGCCACCGGCGGCCTGCTCAAGCGGGACCTGCTGCCGGATCAGCTGGAAGAAGTCCTGCGCCGTCTGATCATCAATGACCGGCCGGAAGAAAACGATTTCGATGCCGATCCGATGCGCGACAGTTTGAAAGGAGGCGGCAAATGAACCGGAACAACTGGTTTGTCTCCCTTTACCGCCGCCTGATCGTCCGGCATTTCCGCGACAAACTGCTGGCCGTGGTGCTGGCCCTGATGCTTTACAGTGCCACGATTTCGTCCGGCATGACATTTCAGGTGGCGGAGATCCCGGTCAAGTTGATCCTGCCGGAAAAAATGGTTCTCCGGAATACCGAACTGCCGACCATCGCCGTCCGCCTCAGTGCCCCGCCGGCACTCCACGAAAAAATGAACAACCGGAATATCCTGTGTACCGTGGATGTCCCGGCGGATTCGCCCTCCGGCCAAACCTTTGAGATCCCCCTTTCGGAAGCCAATTTCCAACTTCCGGCGGGCGCGGTCGTCCGGCGCATCGTGCCGGACCGGATCACGGTCAATCTGGAATCTGTGGTCGTGCGGAACATTCCCATTGAAGCCCAATTCAATCCGGATGAATCACCGGCACCGGGGTATCAGGTGGCGACCGTTCATTTCACGCCCGAAACGGTGCAGGTCAGCGGGCCCGCTTCGCTGGTCGGCAAATTGAAAGCGGTGCAGACCGCCCCCATTCCGCTGGACAAAAGCATTGATGAAAATTTCCAGTACACGGTTCCGCTGCGCAATCCGGGCGGCACGGTGACACTTCAGCCCGCAACCGTCATGGCAAGCGTGGTCGTCGAGCGCGACAACGACCGTCACACGGTACGCGGTCTGCCGCTCCGGATCATTCCCGGCCGCCGGATGGAGGCCTCGTTGCTGACGCCCGGCACCATGCGGCTCGAAGTAGTGGCCCCGCCATCGGAACTGGCCAAACTTTCTTCCAGCGATTTTCTGGTCTATCTTGATCTGACCGACCTGGCGGAACCGGGGGAATACGATGTTGCACCGCGCGCGGTCACAGCATCCGGCACCGGCAAAGTCAGGATCGAATCCATTTCGCCGAATCCGGTCCGGGTGCGGATACGGAAACTTTCCGATCACGAAACCGGTTCCGATAATCTTTCGCCAGTTAAAAACAATTGACATAAACAATAAAACAGAAAAGGACTGAAACCAAAATGCTTATCCGTCATCTCAACCTCGCCTTCCGGAAACACGGCCGGTGGCTCTTCGGGATCTTCACCATTGTCATCATCATCTCCTTCATCGGCTTCATGGTGCCGGGGCAGTTCGGTGTCGGCGGCTGCAATGATCCGATGGCCAACGCGGTCGGCAGTGCATTCGGCAAACCGGTGACCTACAACGAAGCATTCCAAACGCTTCAGAATTTCCTGCTGGCCAATGAACTGATGTACAACCGCCGGGTCGGCCGCATCAGCAACGAAGCCCGCGAAGGTTTTCTGCTGACCGCCCAGCTGCGCGCCGCCAGGGAACAGGGGCTGGCCGCCTCCGATCAGGAAATGGCCGATCTGATCCGCCGGATGGCGGCTTTCCAGAAGGACGGCAAATTCGATCCGCAGACGTACAAGGACCGTCTGGAGGAACTCCGCCGCAACGGTATCAGCAGTCAGGATCTGGCCGATGCGCTTGCCAGCATGATCATTCTTGAAAAATTCCAGCAGGAACAGATGGCGGCCGTCACCACCACGCCGGGCGAAGCCAGAGCGTTCTACGATTTCTTCCACGAAACGTTCCAACTCCGCACCGCCACATTCCGCACGGCGGATTACACGGCCAAAGTCGATACTTCGGATGCCGCTGTCAAAGCATTTTTCGACAAAAACAGCAGCGGTTACGAAATCCCGGCGCAGTTGTCCGCGCTGCTGATCGAATTTCCGTATGACGATCCCGCCGCCCTCGCGGAAGGCAAAAAATTCACCGAAAAAGAGGTGACGGAATTTTACGAAAAGAACCGTCAGGCTTTCGCCGATGCCAAAGGCAATGTGCCGGCACTGGCCAAGATCAAAGCCAAGGTCCAGGCGGAACTGGCCGCCAGCAAGACCCGCGCGATCGTCAATCACAAGGCCCAACTCTTCGCCCGCGATGCCTATGAACTGGTCAGCGATGCCCGCGAACAGCAGTCCGCTTTTGCCAAACTGGTCGCGGAACGCAAAGTCAAGTGCATCAAAACCCCGGTCTTTGCCGCCGATTCCCGTAAGATCGGGCCGCTGGAAGAACCGGAACTGGTCAAACAGCTTGATCTGGCGATTCCGTCCGCCCCGGTCACCAATCCGGTCTTCGGCAAACGCGGTGCCTATGTCGGTTTTCTCCTGACCCGCGAAGAAAAACGCCCGGCCAAACTGGAGGAAGTCGCCGCAAAAGTCAAAGCCGACTGGATCGCCCGGAGTGCTTCCGAAATGGCGATGGCGGCCGCCCGTACCGCCCATGACCGGGCCGCGGCACTCGCCCCCGATAAACGCACGGCCGATCCCTGCTGGAACGGCAAAGGCACTTTCAAATTGGCCGATTACATGTTTGCCACAGCATTCAATCCGGAACTGCTCTCCCCCATGCTGGCCCAGACGGCGGTGACGCTGGCCGATAACGAAGTCAGCGAGATCGTGCCGTCGGCAGACGGATTCGTTTTTGCCATCATCACCGGGCGCACCCCGGCGGACGGCAAAGAATTTGAAAAAGATGCCGAACTGTGGAAATCGCTCTGGTCGCAGCAGAAAATGAACCTCCGGAATGTTGCGTTCCAGCAGTATCTGTCGGAAAATTGCCAGATCAGTCAAGAGGTTCGCTGATGTTGATTTCTCCGGCTCCGGCACCTCATGCACTCGGTCATCAGATGATGATCGAGTACTACGGGTGCGATGCGGACATTCTGAATGACCCCGTCAGAATGGAGCAGATCTTTCTGAATGCGGCACGCACCTCCGGCGCCCATGTCATCAGTTCCCATTTCCACCGGTTCCAGCCCCAGGGGGTGAGCGGCATCGTTGTGATCGCCGAATCCCATTTCGCCGTTCACGCCTGGCCGGAATACGGCTACGCGGCAGTCGATATCTTCACCTGCGGCAAGACCATTGATTTTCAGACGGCCGAGGAAACCATGCGCCGGGAAATGGCCAGCAAACGGCATGTTGTCATCGGCGAATTTGACCGCGGGCTGATCCCGCCGGAAACGGTTGAATGATACACCGGGGCTTTTCCGGCTGGCTTTTGCTGCTGTTGACGGCTTTTGCGGCCGCCGCGGCGGAACCGGCGGCAGACGATCATCTGCGCCGCACCGCCGAAGCCGGCGATGCCGATGCCGCCGTCCGGCTGGGCAGCGATTATTTCAACGGCAATAACGGCCGTCAGCGCAATCTGACCGCCGCCGCCTACTGGTTCCGGCGGGCGGCACAGCAGAAACATCCCGAAGGCCATTACCGTTTTGCCTTCTGTCTTGACCACGGATACGGGGTGTCCCGCGACCGCGCCACGGCTTTTGAAGAATATTCCCGCGCGGCCGCCGCCGGGATCACCGATGCCGCCGTCCGTCGCGCCGAGATCCTCTTTGACGGCCTGGCTCCGGGTTTTGATCCCGGGTCCCCGGGCATAACGGCCGATCCCGCCGCCGCCGGAGCGATCCTCCGGGAATGTGCCGCGCAGGACCATCCGGTCGCCATGCGGCTGCTGGCGGTCTTCGCCCTCCGCCAACCGGCCGGAAAACGGGATGATGCCCAAATCGAAACCCGGCTCCGCCGCGCCGCCGAACTCGGGGACACCCCGGCCAAACGCATCCTCGGTGAACGGCTGCTGGCCTCGGCCGACCGGCGGGAACGGCAGCGCGGTGCCGATCTGCTGACCGCCGCCGGTGATGCCGGTGATGCCGCCGCCCTGACCCGGCTCGGCATCGTCCGGGAACAGGGTTTGGCGGAAGCCCCGCCGGATGAAGAAGCTGCTTTTGCGTGTTTCCGCCGCGCCGCCGAAATGGGCGATGCCGCCGCCCGGATCCATCTGGCCGGGTATATGTGGCGCGGTTCAGTGGTGCGGCAGAATATCCCGGAAGCCATCAAATTGTACCGTGCCGGGGCCGCCGCCGGGCATCCGCTTGCCCAGTACATGCTCGGTCAGGCCATGCTGAAGGGGATCGGCACCGAACCGGATGCGGCCGGCGGGGCCGAATGGCTCCAGCGCGCCGCCGCCAACGGCGAAATCGAAGCACAACTGCTGTTGGCTTCGCTGTACGAAAATGGCCGGCATCTGCCATCTGATCCGGCGGCCGCAGTTTACTGGTACCGCCGCGCCGCCGAACTCGGTTCACGCGACGGGATGCGGGAATTCGGACTGCGGCTGCTCCGCGGCCGCGGCATCACGGCTGATCCGGCGGCCGCCCGGGCGATCCTCCGCCGCGCCGCCGGAATGGGCGATGCCGTTTCCGCGGATCTGCTCAAGAATCTCTGATATCCGCGGTATCCACCGGCAGGAAAATGCAAAATGTACTGCCTTTGCCGGGCGTGCTTTCGACCTGCGGCCAGCCGTGGTGGTGGATCACAGCGCCATAGACCAGAGCCAATCCCATCCCGGTCCCCTGACCCACCGGTTTGGTCGTGAAAAACGGCTCAAAGATCCGCGATATCATGTCGCGGGACATCCCGCAGCCATTGTCGGTAACAGAGAAAAAACAGTAATCCGCCGGATCGAATGTCCGGATGCCGTCCGGCGGGACCGGTGTCAACGGAGCATCGGCGGCGGGACCGCACCGGATGATGATCTCCGGATCGGGTCGCCCTTTCAAACCGTCGTAGGCATTGAGCAGCAGGTTGACCAGCACCTGTTCCAACTGGATGGGATCACCGCACACCCGGCATTCCCGGGACGGCGGCAGACAATGACAATTCATCTCCGCCCGGTGTTTCGGTGTCAGCAGATCGAAACTTTTGCGGATCAGATCCGTCAGCAGGAGCCGTTCACGCCGGTACTGGCCGCGCCGGGCAAAACCGAGAAGCTGGGAGGTCAATTTACCGGATTCCTCCGCAATAACGGCAATCTTTTCCAAATGCTGTACCACCACCGGGTCTTCCGGCGGATGCAGATAACGGATC
This sequence comes from Lentisphaeria bacterium, assembly GCA_017414565.1. Classification (GTDB taxonomy): domain Bacteria; phylum Verrucomicrobiota; class Lentisphaeria; order Victivallales; family Victivallaceae; genus RGIG1931. The sequence continues at coordinate 12,013 of JAFQLP010000109.1, forward strand.
ACATCCACATGCCCCAGAATCGCGTGCAGATGGTTGTTGAAGTCGTGCGCCACCCCGCCGGCCAGCTGACCGATGGATTCGATCCGCTGCGAATGGGCCAACTGTTCGCTGAGCCGTTCCTTTTCCTCCGCCAGACGGGCTTCTTCGGTCACATCCCGGCCGATCATGACCGGAAAAGAACCGCTTTGCATCTGCAACAGCGACAGCGATCCGTTGACCCGTCTGCCGCTGGCGAAAATCACCTCGAACCGGATCGGCGTTTTCTGATCCCGGGACAGCGGAAACCGCGGCAGATCATCCCCCGAAACCGATTGAGCCCCCTCAAATATCAACCGACCCGATGCTTTGCCGCCCGTCAGACCGAGGATCTTCAATGCCGCCCGGTTGGCCTCCAGAATACATCCGGCGGAATCCAGCAGCAGGATCATTTCCCCCGCTTCCTGCATCAACTGCCGGTAACGCCCCTGCCACTCCTGCAAAAGTTTTTCCAGATGCCGGGTGCGCCGGCTGCCGCCGAAAAAAGCCCAGACGATATCAAACGCGGCCCGGATATCCGGTTCGTTGTGGTCTTCGATCCGGCTCAAATAAACACTGAGCAGGATCGATACCCAACAGGAAAAAAGACTCCGTATCAGCAGTGTCCCCGTCACCAGATCCACCGGTACCGGCTGATGACGGTACAAAACCGCCAGATAAAGCGACGCATCTGCCAACTGCGCCACCAGCAGCGAAGCAAAAACCGCTAAATGCTGACGGACCCGGTTCTTCTTCAACTGGGAATAAAGCACCGGCAACAAAAACACATCGGCCGCACAACCCGCGGCCGCAGCCTGTATCCGGCGGCGGCTTTCATCCAGCAGCATATCCAGCGTTCCCTCGGCAAAACCGGATGCCTTGACAAATCCGCGCCAACTGAGTTGAAGCTGGGTCACATCCCCAACGTAAAGAAACAGACCGAACAGCACCAGAAATCCGATAATAAGCCGTTTGGCCTCCACCGTACCATCGGTAATGTAAATCATCAGCAAAGCCGCCATGAACGGCAACGAAAACACGGTGGTCATCAACTGGAAATCCAACCGGTCAAAAAGCGACACCCGGATATCCGCCGCCCCCACGATCAGGGCAAAAAAGAAAAACATTCCCAGTGCCAGATAAAACGGTGCCAATCCCAGCGTTTTCCGCAAATTGTGGAGCAATCCCAACGCCACACTGATAAAGGTCATCTCCAGCAGTGCCAGGACCAGCGCGTAAATGTACTCCATTTCCGCCATCCCGTTACTGCAACATCAGGGGTTGCGGCGGCCGGCGGCGCAACACCTGTACCGTCCGGCACGGCAGATAGAGCCGCAACATTTCCCGGAACGGTTCGTTTTCCGCATACCGGCACGGCATGGTCCGGTAGCATTGCTCCGGTGCGATCCGCCCGAAACCGCCGAACCGCGGTTCATCGCTGTTGAACACCGCATCGTATATCCCCGGCAATGCCTCAAATGCATAACCGGAAACCGAATTCACCGGGTGAAAATTGAAAACAAAAAGAAATGAATCGCGCTCAAAAATCAGCACCTTTGCCGGATCATCCCGCCGAACCAGCTGCGGGGCCCGGTCATAAAAATCCGCATCGTTCCGCAACAATCCGAGCATTTCCCGGTCAAATGCCGCCAACTGGCTGTAACGGAGTGCCGGATCATCCGCCAGCGACCATTGCCGCCGGGCATAATCGTAGGTCCATTGATTCCCCTCCCGCGGAAAATCGATCCACTCCGGATGGCCGAATTCATTGCCCATGAAGTTCAAATACCCATTGCCGCAGGCCGCCGCCGTGGCCAACCGGATCATTTTGTGCAATGCCACCGCCCGATCCACCGCATCATTCCCGGAATCCCGGTGCATCCCATCGTACATGGCGGCTCCTGCCAGCCGGAAGATCGCCGTCTGGCCGCCGACGATCGCCTGATCGTGACATTCCACATAACCGATCGTGCGTTCATCAGCCCGCTGCGCCGTGACTTCGTGGTAAAGATATCCCAGATCCCAGTCTTCATCCGGCCGGTCGAACAACCGGAACCACATGTCGGAGATCCCCATCGCCAGCCGGTAATCGAATCCGCATCCGCCCTCTGCCGCCGGCGATGCCATCCCCGGCATACCGCTGACATCCTCCGCCACCGTGACCGCATCCGGCCGGAGCGTATGCACCAATTCATTGGCCAGTGTCAGATAGGTCAGCGCATCCCCATCCACCGAAGAATCGAAATAATCTTCGTAACTGGTAAAACAACGCCCCAGTCCGTGATGCCGGTAAACCATGCTGGTGACACCGTCGAACCGGAATCCGTCGATATGATATTCCTCGAGCCAGAAACGGCAGTTGGACAGCAGAAAATGCAGCACCTCCGGCTTGCCGTAATCGAAACACAGCGAATCCCAGGCCGCATGTTCCCCGCGGCTCCCGTGGTGAAAATACAGGGTCCGGGTCCCGTCAAAACGGGCGATCCCCTCCACTTCATTCCGCACCGAATGGGAGTGGACCAGATCCATGATGACCCGCAACCCCATCCCATGGGCGGCATCCACCAGTTCGCGGAAATCATCGGGCGTTCCGAATCCCCCGTAGATCGAGAAATAGTTGGCCACATGATAACCGAAAGAACCATAGTACGGATGGCTCATCACCGCCATCAGCTGAATGGTGTTGTAACCGGCCGCCACGATTCGCGGCAGGACCTGTTCACGGAACTCGGCAAAAGATCCGACGCCCCGTTTCTCCTGCGCCATCCCCGGATGCGCCTCGTAGATCAGCGGCGCGGCCGGTGCCGGTGAATGATGCCGGAAACGATACCGTTCCGGCGGCTCCCAGACCATCGCGCTGAACTGCCCGGTCGTTGCATCCTGTACCACATAACGGGCAAAAGACGGCAGCCGCACCCCGCCGCCGCCCGGCCAGCAGACATGCAGTTGATAATGCTGGCCGTGCGCCAACTGATCCGGTGCCAGATGCAATTCCCATTCGCCGGAATCCCCGATCATCTGCATCCGGTATGCTTCGTCTTCGCGCCATCCGGTGGCATCCCCCACCAGAAAAATCCCGGTGGCAAACGGAGCCCGTTCCCGGAAAACCCATCCGTCCGCCGTCCGGTGCAATCCGAAAAATTCATGCCCGGAAGCAAAATCCGCCAGCGACATCCGTCCGCCGGTCAACCGCCGCCGCATCTGCTCCACTGCCAGACGCCGCTGTTCCAGTTCACCGCGGTAGGGTGACAACCACGGGTCTGCGGTCAACGGCAGGGGGGCATTGAGGCGGGGGGGGAATTTCATCGGCGGCTCCGATCCAGCAGCGGCCGCATCAACATGGATTCGTAGATGTTGATATACGCCTGCGCGGTCACGTCCAGATTGAACCGGGTGCGAGCCTCGCGCATGATGCGTTCGATCGCCGGGTAACGGACCTCCTGCGGCCGGTGATAGAACCGCATGGCCTCTTCCATGGCCCACAACAGTCCGTTGGCATCGTAATCGTCAAACCGGAACCCGTTGCCGGTACTGCCGTCTTCCGACAACACCTCCACGGTATCGTGCAGACCGCCGGTATTGTGGACAACCGGCAATGTTCCGTAATACTGACCGATCATCTGCGGCAGCCCGCACGGCTCGAACCGGGACGGCATCAGCATGAAATCCGCACCGGCGAAACCGATGCGCGACAATTCCTCGCTGAAATCACACACCGCAATGCGCCGCTGCATATCGTGAAATGCGGCAATGTTGCGGAAAATCGGCTGATAACTGCCATTGGCAATGATTGCGATCTGAAGCCGGTCACGGTAATACCGGCTGACAATGTCAAACAGGATCTCCGCCAGCAACTGGCACCCCTTCTGCATCGGATCAAGCCGCGACGGCCACAGGAAAATCGGCGCATCCGGATCGACCTCCAATCCCATCCGCTGCTGCAATTCCCGCTTGTTGGCGGCTTTACCGGCAACGAAATCGCGCCAGCTGTACTTCTGCGGCAGATACGGATCGACCTCCGGATCGTTGGAGGCATCCGGCGCATTGAGGATCCCGGAGGCACACCCGGCGTGATATTTGGCCGCCATCTCCTGCTGGATCTGCGGCGGTACAAAATCATGCCGGTTTTCCACGATCTCCCGGAGAAAGGTGGGACTGACCGTGTTGATGAAGTGACCGGCAAAGATCCCGCTGGTCAGAAAATCGACCGGGTTGGAAGCGCGGCTTTCTTCATAATTCTGCGGCATCCGGTGATAATACAGATTTTCCCAGAATTCCGCCGCATCGATCCCGCGATCCTCGATCGCCGCCAATGTCGTGGTCTGGGTATGGATATTGTGCACCGTGAACAGACACGGGATCCCCATCCGGCGTGCCATCGCCGGGATCAGTCCGGTCATCCAGTCGTTGCAATGGATCAGATCCGGCCGGACCTGCGGGATGATGTTGTTGATGACCTCCCGTTCAAAGGCCAGTGCCGCCAGGAAACGCTCTTCACCGTAACTGCTGTAAACGGTATCGCTGTAGTAAAAGATCCGGTCTTCCGCCAGATGCACCCGGGAATTGGAAAGATGACTCTGGTAGACCCGCAATTCATTGCTGATCAAACGCCCGACATCGACGTGAAACATCTTCCGGTAATGCGGAAGCGTCACATGGACATCGGCCCCCTGCCGGAAAAGTGCCGCCACCAGCGACGCGGACACATCGGCCAACCCTCCGGCTTTGGCCCGGAGGGCATTCGACATATTGCCCATCCCTTCCGGCAGATAGGTGATTTCCGGCGTAACGATCAATACCCGCGGTTTTTTTCTACCAGATCTCCACATTGTCCCACCTCACTGTCAATCTTTCGGCCAGCAAATGAAACCGGGAATGCTGTTGTCCCAATCGTTTCCTTTCGGCGTGATCCGCGTTGTCAATCCGAACCGGCCCGAAGCACGGCATTCCAGACGGCAGCTGTACTGGTAACGGTTCCCTTCGATCTGCCGGACCTGCTGCATCAACTGCACATGGCCTTCCAGGATCTCATTGTGAACGTCAACGGTCCCGTAATACACTTCCACATCCAGTTCGTCCGGCGACAGGCCGCCGAAATCGACCTCGGTGGACAACACGATCGTATCGCCGATATGGATGTTTTCCAACCGGGCGGACGCCGTCGGATTGTTGATGCGCAATTCATTGAAATGGTTTACCAGACGGCGTTTTTTCTCCACCAACTGAACCGCCAGCGCATTGTTGTCGCGGGTCAGTTCACGGAACGCGGCGGCCGCCGGTTCGTAGAACATGTCTTCGTATTCCTGCACCATTCTGGCACTGGAGAAATTACCCAGCGACATCACGATGGATCCTTTCATGATCTGGATCCAGCGGGTCGGCAGATCCCCCGCACCCCGTTCATAGAAGCAGGGAATGATCTCGTCTTCCAGCACCGTGAACAACGACTGCGCCTCAAAATTATCCGCGTCATCATCGTTGGTGTAATTTTCGTTGCCGCGGATCGCCCAGCCGCATTCCGGGGTGTACGCTTCCGCCCACCAGCCGTCAAGAATGCTGCAGTTGATCACCCCGTTGACGGCGGCTTTCATGCCGGAAGTCCCGCTGGCCTCCTGCGGACGGCGGGGATTGTTGAGCCACACATCCACCCCCTGAACCAGTTTCCGGGCCAATGCGATATCGTAGTCTTCCAGAAAGAGCAGCCGGTCCTGCACCCCGTGTTCACGGGCGAAAAGCACCAGGTTCTGGATCAGTTTTTTACCGGCATCATCCGCCGGATGCGCTTTACCGGCAAAGACGAACTGCACCGGCCGGGCTTTGTTGGTCAGCAGTGCCAGCAGCCGCGCCGGATCACGCAGCAGCAGAGCCCCCCGCTTGTAGGTGGCAAACCGGCGGGCGAAACCGATGGTCAGCGCATCCGGGTCGAGCAGAGTCTTGCCGGCGCAGTGCCCGGCGAGCGAAGGATTGCTGCTGATGGTTTTGCGGGCGTAACGGATCACGGACTGACGGCACAATTCATGGGCCATCCACAATTCTTCGTCGGGAATATTGCTTACCGACTGACAAAGCTGCGCCGCATCGGCACCGAGAGCCCAGTTGGCCCCCAGATAGCGGTCAAAAAGTTCCCGCATCCGCGGAGCCACCCACGACGAAATATGCACCCCGTTGGTAATGTGGGTGATCGGGATCTCCGCCACCGACCGCTGCGGCCACAGATTCTTCCACATGGCCCGCGCCACTTCGCCGTGAAGCCGGCTGACCCCGTTGCTGTAATTCGCCATCCGCAAACCGAGTACGGTCATGGACATTTCTTTGGCGTGTTCGCGTTCCCCGATCGGCACGCCCCAGCGGATGATCCGGTCCACATCGATCCCGATGGCCCGGGCAATGGGTTCCAGATACGGCCGTGCCAGCCCGATCTCAAAGACTTCATTACCGGCGGGCACGGGGGTATGCGTGGTGAAAACATTGGTACGCCAGACGATCTCCAGAGCGGTTTCCGCATCGATGCCGTTTCTGACCAGTTCCTCCAACCGGGCCAGCGGCATGAAGGCCGCATGACCTTCGTTCATGTGGCAGACTTCCGGACGGCATCCGAGCGCGATCAAAGCCTTGTAACCGCCGTAACCGAGCAGCAGTTCCTGCCGGATACGCATGGTTTTGTCGCCGCCGTAAAGCCGCCATGTGATCTCGCGGAATTCCGGCGGATTTTCCGCGATCTCGGTATCCAGCAGGACCAGCGGGATCGTACCGACCCACAACAGCCACACCGCCGCGTACAATGTTTTGTCCATCAACGGGATCGAGATCGTGATACTGCGGCCGCGCGCATCCCGGGCCCGGATCAGCGGCATATGGTTGATCTCGTTGGCGGGATAACGCTCGATCTGCCAGCCGTTGCGATCGAGCACCTGCCGGAAATACCCCTGCCGGTAGAGCAGCCCCACCGACACCAGCGGCAGCCGCAGATCACTGGCGGCTTTCAGATGGTCGCCGGAAAGGATGCCGAGGCCGCCGGAAAAGATACGGATACTTTCGTGGATCCCGAATTCCATGGAAAAATAAGCCATCCGGCGGGCGGCAAAACCGGGATCTTCGGGCACATCCCGTTCAAATTCCTCCTGCACCGCCCGGAGTGTCTGTAAATAACTGCGGTCGTGGGCCAGCTCCTCCAGCCGTTCCTGGGGGATCATGTTCATAAAGCGGCGGGAATTGCCCTCCACGCGCCGCCACAGGTTGGGATCTATCCGCAAAAAGAGTTCGATCGCCAACGGATGCCAGCACCACCACATGTTGTAAGAAAGCGTTTCCAGGAATTTGAGTTCTTCCGGGATGCTCGGTGCCACATTGAAAAGTTTGAGATTCATCGGACTGTCATTTCCTTATCTGATTGTTCGCAGTATCCCCGGCAGGTTCCGGCTGATATCACGATATCACCGCTGCTGCGGTGACAGAGGCTACTTCTTTTCCACCACCCGGATCACGCTGTTCAGGGTGCCCAGATCATTCGAGGCGAAACAGGGATTGTTTTCGTCGATGCACCACTCCCCATCGATCACGAATTTGTATTCATATTCCCCCGGTTCGAGCATCACGATCCCGCGATAGATACCGTCTCCGTTGCGGTCTTTCAGCACTTTTGCCTCCGGGTCCCAGTTATTGAAAGAACCGGCGACGGAAACCTGCCGTCCCGGGGTGTTGATAACCGAAAATTCCACCCTGCGGCGAGTGGGGCTGTTCTTTTTTACGCTTTTGCTCTTGCTTTTTTCCGACATTTTCCACCTCCTTTGAGCCAGGCTCATCTGCTTCCGGCAGTCGGATGCCTTCTGACAACGCTTATTTCACTGCGCTATACTATAATTTAAAAGCGGAGAAAAACAAATCGGCGATACAGAAAAGAGTCAGATAAGCATTCCTGCTGTTTTTTTCTGAAAAAAAAGCCTTTTTTTAAAATTTTCACCTTGCTTTTCTTGCGTTTCAAGTGTATAATACTCTATGCACGGATTCTCTTCTGACGGGAAGCGGGTCCTGTTATTTATGCTGAACGCACAACACAAAACGTACTTTAAGGAGAAAAAATGAAAAAGAATCGTGGGTTTACCCTCATCGAGTTGCTCGTGGTGATCGCGATCATCGCCATTCTGGCCGCCATCCTGCTGCCGGCTCTGAACAATGCGCGTGAAAAGGCCCGTCGCATTTCCTGCACCAACAACCTCAAACAGATCGGTCTCGCCGTCCGTCAGTATGCCATGGACTACAGCGACCGTTATCCGGCCAGCGGCGGTGTTGTTGCTCTCGAATTGATCCGTCGTTACTCCTACATCGTTGACTACTCCGTGTATGTCTGCCCCTCCACCGTGACCGAAAAAGGTACCGGTACCCTCGCGCTGCACCGTCAGGCCTCCTACATGCCGAGCGGCCGTCAGCGTTATCCGAAACTGACCAGCGACAAGCCGGCTTTCACCGACTATTCTTTCGCGGCCAACATGATGGAAGGCAGCTCCTCCGTCTTCGGTACTGCTGAATCCGCCATCGCCACCGACACGGTCCTGAGCAAGTCCTCCGAACCGGTTGCCCACTACAACAACGGTGGTACCGATGCTGCGAACCACACCGACTACGGCAACATCCTCTTCCACGACGGTCACGTCAATGGTTTCTCCGGTGCCAACTGGTACTGGTGGAAGAACCGCGGCAAGTCCGTCATGTGGCCGGAAGTCAAGAGTTTCTGGCAGGCCAAGTTCTGATCAGAACCGGGTTCAAAATCCAAAGGAGGCTCACGGGCCTCCTTTTTTTATTTCTGTAAATCGCATTTCTGACATGAAACTTTCCCGTTACCTTCCCTTTGCGCCGGTACTTTTTCTGGCCGGCGCGTGGTTCACCTATCCGGCATTGTGGATCGGCGGCAGCTGTTTTGCGGATTTCCGGCTTTTCGGACACGCTTCGCTGGCTCTGGCGGCCCTGCTGCTGCTCGCGCTTGATCCGGAACGGCTGCGGCGGTTCTTTCTGCCCATGCGGCCGCCGGTGATGCAGGTGATCGGGGCCGCCGTACCGGGATGTGTGGCGATCCTGCTTCATTATTATCACAATCAGGGCGACCCGGTGGCGTTTCTGAATGCGATTTTTTACCTGGTGGTCCCGCTGGCGGCGGCGGTGTGGGCCGATGAATTCCGGAAGCCTTTTCTGCTTTACATCGTCCTGCTGGGGGCAGCCAATCTGATCTTTCTGCTGCTCCAGCGGATCAACGGGATCCCCGGTTACGGTGTCACCGGCAACTGGAACTGGAGTGCCACGGTCATGATCCTGGCCGGGGCCGCCTTTGCTATGCTGTTCCGGCCGAAGGAATGGCCTTTCGGTGCGCTGTGCGGTATGCTGCTGACGCTGATCGGCGGCCTTGCGTTCTATTCCCGCGGGGCAACCGCCGCCATGCTGGTTGCCATACCGGCCTCGCTGGCTCTGTTGAGCCGCATCCGGGCCCTCCGGATCGGCGGACTGTGTCTTGTGATCGGCGGGACCCTGATGATGCTGGCGGCATGTTACACTGACACGGACCGGACCCGCCGCGATCTGGCGACGGCCGCGGCAACGCTTTTCCGCGGACATCCGCTGATCGGCATCGGCATCGACCGCTTTGAAAGCGAATCTCCGGCGGCTCTGCCGGAGTCCTACTTTGACAATCGTTACACCGCGGAGCGGCACCCGCATCCGCATAATGAATTTTACCGTTTTGCGGCGGAACTGGGCATTGGCGGCATCGCCCTGTGCGGTGCGGTCATTCTGATTTTGTATGGAGCCATACGCCGTTATGTGGCCGGTGAAGATGACATTTACGAACCGGCCTTTCTGCTTTTTGCCGTACTGCTGCCGCTGCTTCACGGTCAGGTGGATGTACTGCTTGCCGAATGGCCCGTCGATACGATCCTGCTGATCGCCCTCGGGCTGAACTGGCACGCGGCGGCCGGTGAAAACGAAGCGGCGGACCGGCCGGAATCGGAAATCAGCACCGTCCGCTGGCCGCTGTATGCGGTTCAGATCATTCTGGCCGGTTTTCTTCTGTCACTGCTGATCCGCACCGGGCTTTCCGGCTGGTACGCCCGGCAGGCAACGCTGGCGGCCCGCCATGGCCAGGATGCCGGAATGCTCTGGGAAACCTCCCGCCGATGGTTTGTCACGCCGCACAATCTCTATGCCGGGGCGGCCATTGCGCTTTATGACCGCAAAGATCCGCAGACGGCGATCGCGCTGCTGCGCCGCCTCGAAACTGAAACGCCCATGCAAAATTACCTCCACAATCAGGGGATGATGGCGCGGGCACTGGCGGCTTCCGGCGATCTGGATGCGGCGATCCCGCGTTTTGAAGCGGAACTGAAAAACTTTCCCCGCGATGAAGCCACCCGCCGTCTGCTGGCGGCGACCAAAGCGGAACGCGACCGCCTCCGGAACAACCGTAAATAGTCACGCGATTTTGCATTCCCCGGTTGATTTCTGCCGACTGAAGATTATATTCTATCGGAACAGATCCATTACTTAACATTCACCCCGGGAGATCCATCATGCAACTTGTATCACGCTTTGTCAGTTCTCTGGAAAAAATCTTTCTGGACGAAGACATCCGCGCCCCTGAACTTTTTTCCGCCACGGCGTTGAAGGGACAGGTCTATTCTTTCCAGCTGGCACTGAAAAACATCAGCCCCAGCGAGTATCCGGCATTCGGCAGCAACCAGATCACCACCCGGATGGAGGTGATCAGTAAACTCCCGGTGGAACTGCGCGCCGTCCGGCTGGTTCCGGTCGATATCCCCTGTCTCCGCCGGGATGGTTTTGTTCTCCGTGACAAACCGGGCCTGTTCCCGGACCTGCTGCAGCCGCTGGATGACGGCTGCTACCGTCTCCCGGTCGATCAGTGGCGCAGTTTCTGGCTCACCTGCCGCATCCCGGAAAACTGCCGGGCGGGGAAATACGATATCACGGTCCGGGTCACGCCGCTCAACAACAGCCGCTGGACCGATCCGGAACTGGGTCAGCCCCAGGATTTCACCTTTACGCTGGAAGTGCTGAAAGCCAAGCAAAAGGCGTCTTCGGTCCTCCGTTACGAATGGTTCCACCACGACGGTCTGCTCAATTACTACAAGGTCGATGCCTGGAGCGAAGAACATTGGCAGATCTTTGAAAACTTCATCACCGGTGCCGTGGCGCACGGTATGCGGGTCCTGATGACCCCGCTGTGGACGCCGCCGCTGGATACCGGTATCAACCGTGAACGGCGCACCGTCCAGCTGCTCAAGATCAAAAAGAACAAAGATCGATATACTTTTGACTTTTCACGGCTCGACCGTTATGTGAAAATCGCCCGGCAGGTGGGGATCACCCATTTTGCCATGTCGCACGCGTTCTCCCAGTGGGGCGCGCTGGCCACGCCGAAGATCATGGCGGAGGTCGATGGCAAAGAACAGCGCATCTTCGGCTGGGATGTGCCGTCCAACGATCCGGAATACAAAAATTTCCTTTCCCAGTTGATCCCGCAACTGCTTGCGTTCTTCCGGGAACGGGACCTGATCGACAACATCATGTTCTCGGTGTCCGACGAACCGCAGGAAAAAGACTTTGAAATGTATGGGGCTGCCAGCAAACTGTTGCGCAGTCTGGTCGGCAATGTTTCCGTCATCGATGCGTTGTCGAGTTTTGAATTCTACCGCCGCGGTCTGATCTCCAACCCGATCCCGGGCAACAACCACATCGAAGACTTTGTCGGCCGGGTGGAGCCGCTCAACACCTACTACTGCATCGGTCAGGAAGAACTGGTCTCCAACCGTTTTATGGCCATGCCGTCGTGGCGCAACCGCTGTATCGGGGTCATGTTCTATCTCTACCGCATCAACCTTTTCCTGCAGTGGGGGTACAACTTCTACAACCAGATCTACTCGGTGGGAGCCCCCTGTGATCCCTTCCGCGACACCTGCGCCGGTAATTGGGCTCCGGCCGGGGATGCCTTTATCGTCTATCCCGGTCCCGACGGCAAGCCCTACGATTCACTGCGCCACGAAGTCTTTTTTGAGGCCATGCAGGACCACGGTGCCCTGCAGGCTCTGGAAAAGAAGATCGGCCGGGAAGCGGTCATTGCCATGATCCAGGACGGGGTTCCGTACACCGTCACCATGCGTGATTATCCGCGGGATGCCAACTGGCTCCTGAACCTCCGGGAAAGAGTCAACCGGAAGCTGGCGCAATCATGAAAGAGATCCATGTGCTGCTCTACGGGTTCGGCGAGATCGGCCGCCGGACTCTCGAACTGCTGGCACGCCGCCCCGGTCTGGTACCGGCTGCGGTGGTGGACAATGATCCGGCACTTGCCGGCTGTGATGCGGCGGCCTGTTGCGGTCTGACCGGGCTTTCGCTCCCGATCCGCCCCTCGGTCAAAGGGCTGGGCGAGATCGCCGAAGTTGCCATTGTCACGACCGTGAGCGATGGGGAAACCGTGCTGGAACAGATGCGGGAGATCATCGCCGAAGGCATGTCGGTGGTCACGGCGTGTGAAGAATTGTTTTTCCCGGCTCCGGAACTGGCAGACCCGTTGCGCGAAGTGGCCCGGGAGGCGGAGGCACGCGATCTGGCGATCCTCGCTACCGGGGTGAACCCGGGATTCCTCATGGATTACCTGCCGGCGACGCTTTCGGGCATTTCGTCGCTGATCGAATCGGTCACGGTGGAACGGGTCCAGGATGCCGCGCCGCGCCGCCCCAAATTCCAGCAGAAGATCGGGGCGGGGCTCGCGCCCGATGAATTTGTCCGCCGGGCGGAAGCCGGACAACTCCGGCATGTCGGGCTGTGTGATTCCGTGCGTTATCTGGAAGCCGCCCTCGGCTGGGAACTGGCGCAGATCACCGAAGATCTGACACCGGTCCTCGCCGATACCGATCTGATACTGCCGGGAGCCATTCCGGTCCGGGCGGGACAGGCGCGCGGCGTGCGGCAGACGGCCCGCGGCTGGCTGGCTGACGGACGCTGTGTCATCACGCTCGACTTTATTGCGGCCATCGGCGAACCGGACCCCCGGGAACGGATCGTGATCGAAGGCACGCCCCGCATCGAAAGCATCATTCCCGGCGGAATCAACGGGGATCAGGCGGCATGTGCCATGCTCTGTTCCGCGGCCCGGCGGATCGCCTCCTGCCGCGCCACCGGCTTTCTCACCATGCGTGATCTGCCGGCACCCACCGGATCGGTCCGGATGGCATAACAATGCCGCATCCGATCACACTGTGTACCCGCTACAGCCGGCTCGGGGCATCCAGCCGGCTCCGTTTCCACGCGCTGCTGCCGTTTCTGGAAGAAGCCGGTTTTGCGCCCCGGCTCGACGAACTGCTGCCCGACCGCTATCTTGAAAAACTTTATGCCGGATCACCGGCAAAGGGGGTGGCGGCGGCGGCTCTTTTCCGCCGGTTCGGCCGGATGCCCCACTGGGAAAGAGATCTTCTGATCGAATACGAACTTTTCCCCCGACTGCCGGAAATGCTCGAAATGACGGTTCTCCGCCGTCACCGCTATGTCCTCAATTTTGACGACAATGTGTGGGAAAATTATGTTTCAAACCCGCTTCTGCGTACCAAATTCGACACGCTCTGCCGGGGAGCCGCCGGGATCATTGCCGCCAACGACTTTCTGATGCAAAAAATCTCCGCGCTCAATCCCCGGTGCTGTAAAATCCCGACGCCCGTCGATCTGACCGCGTATATTCCGTCATATTCTTACCGGAATGATGGTAATATCCCAAATGACGGCAAAGTGACGGCCGTCTGGATCGGCACGCCCGTCACTTTTCCTTTTCTGCAGGAACTGGCTCCGGTCCTCCGGCAGGAAAACCGTTGGCTGCGATTGCTCATCATCGGCGGCGGCAGTCCGGTCCCCGGCGTGGAATGTCTGGTGGAGCCGTGGTCGGAGGCCACGGAAAAACAATTGCTGGCAACCGCCGATTTCGGGATCATGCCGCTGCCGGACACGCCTTTTGCCCGCGGCAAATCCAGTTACAAACTGCTTCAGTATTTCGCCGCCTCACTGCCGGTGATCGCGTCGCCGGTCGGCGAAAACCGTCTGGTCGTCACGCCGGGTTGCGGCCTGACCGCAACGTCGCCGCAGGAATGGCACCAGGCATTGAAGCATCTCGCAGACCCGGAAAACCGCCGCCGTCTTGCCGCCGGAGCGGCCCGCCGGGCCGCGGATTTCTCGCTCGCCCTGCACGGCCCCCGGGCCGCGGCGTTTCTGGCCGGATGCCTCTCCCGTCCGGCGTGATCGACGGCCGTCAGGCTTGCGGCATCCGGCGATCCCCGGTCAATCCAGACCGGGACGGAACGTTTCTTTGCCGGTAAAGGACAGAATCGTTTCGGTAATCAGTTCCACCGCCCCGTAGGCATCCCGCAGGTCGCAAATCTCCACCTGCGAATGCATGTAACGGTTCGGAATACTGATCAGCGCGGTGGCAACACCATCGCGGTTCATCTGCATACAGCAGGTATCGGTACCGCCGGTGGCACGGTGGCCGGTGGAAATCTGGACCGGGATCTTGTTCTCCCGGGAAATCCGCATGATCCGGTCATAAAGCGGCAGGTTGCTGTCGCAACTGCGGTTGACTTCCGGACCTTTGCCGAGCGCGACATCGCCGAAGACTTTTTTCGGAATATCGGGCAGATCGGTAGCGAAACCGACGTCGATGCCAAAGCCCACCTGCGGTGCCACGCCGAAACAACTGACCTTGGCCCCACGGTAACCGACTTCCTCCTGCACCGTGCCCACACCGAAAACCCCGACCGCCGGACGGCGTTCCGCCAGTTTCCGCATGACTTCCGCCACCACAAAGGCACCGATCTTGTCATCCAGCCCTTTGGAGCAGATCCGGTTCTCATTGAGCATCCGGAAATTGGTCCGGTTGGCCACCGGATCGCCGACCGACACGAGTTTTTCCGCTTCTTCGCGGGAATCCACCCCGATATCGATCCACATATCTTCCAGAGCCAACGCCCGGTCGCGCTCTTCGGCTTTCAGCAGATGGATGGGTTTCTTGCCGATCACCCCGCGCACCGGCCCGTTCGCCGTAAGGATATCGACTTCTGAAGACGGCACATTGAGTTTGTCGATACCGCCATTGGCACGGAAATAGATCAGACCGTCATCGGAGATGTAGGTGATCTGAAACCCGATCTCATCGTAATGCCCGGCCAGCATCACCCGGAACGGAGCATCGGGATTGATGGCGGCAATGGTGTTGCCGAGCACATCGGTTTCCACCCGGTCGCAGAAGGTTTCCGTTTCTTCGCGGAACACTTTGGCGGCCGCCGATTCAAAACCGGTGGGGCTGGAGGTCAAAAGCAATTTTTCCAGGAATGCCAGACTTTTTTTCTGAAACATGAGAACCGCCTCCTTTGGTACGGAAATTCTTAAAGCAAACCTTCCGCTTCATCCAGACCGAAGCGGATATTCATACACTGGATCGCCTGCCCCGCCGCACCTTTGGTCAGATTGTCGATGCAGGAGGTGATGATGATCCGGTTGGTGTGGTCATCCAGCGTGTAACCGATCTCACAGCAGTTGGTCATGGCCACATACTTGGTGTCTGCCAACCGGCCGAACGGCAGGACCCGCACAAACTGCTCGTGCCCATAGGCGCGCTCATAGACCTCGCCGATCTTTTCGATGGTACAGCCGGGCATGGCATTGAGCAGGATCGTGGAATTGATGCCGCGGTTCAGCGGTGCCAGATGCGGAATGAAGTTGATCGCCATTTCCGGCACACCGGCGGCCACAGCCATTTCCTGCTCGATCTCCGGCAGATGACGGTGGCCTTTGACACTGTACGCCCGGATGCTCTCGTTGCATTCCGGGAAAATGTAGGCCTGATCCACCTTGCGCCCGGCCCCGGAAACCCCGGAGCAGCTGGACACGATCACCCCTTCGGGACTGGCCAGACCGGCCGCCAGCAGCGGGGCCGTCGGCAGGATCGAACTGGTGGGATAACACCCGGCACAGGCGACCAGATCCGCGGTGCGGAGTTGTTCGCGGTAACGCTCCGGCAGACCGTAAACCGCCCGGGAGAGCAATTCCGGCGCGGGATGTTCCCCGTAATACTGGCGGTATTTGTCAAGACTGCGGAGCCGGAAATCGGCACTGATGTCGATCACCTTGATCCCCGCTTCCAACAGCGGCACGGCGAATTCAGCGGCCAGCCCGTGCGGCAGAGCCAGGATCGCCGCATCGCAGGATTTGGCGATCGCCTCCACATCCGGCGCGGTAAACGAAAGATCCAGCCCGGTAAAACGGGGGAAAACAGTGGAAACCGGTTTCCCGGCATTCTGACGGGATGTGATCGCCACGATCTCCGCCTGCCGGTGCCGCAGCAGCAGCCGCAGCAGTTCTTCACCGGCGTAACCGGAAGCACCGAAAACAGCAACCCGGACTTTGGACATGATATTCTCCTGTGTCAAAAATTTGCTTCGATGTAATCGGCCGCATTGCGGAAAAATGCCACCCCGTCACCTTCGACCGGCAGACGGCCTTCCTGTTTGGCGACCGTCCAATCCGGCGCATTGAAGGGCGAAAGATAGGCTTCCGGATGCGGCATCAGCCCGAAGACCCGGCCGGTAACATCGCAGATCCCGGCAATGGAATCCAGCGAACCGTTGGGATTTTCCGGGAAATCGACCGCCGGTTCACCGTTGGCATCCACATAACGGACCGCCGCCAGATGACGCTTGCGGATCTCTTCGAGGACCTCCGGATCGGCCACAAATTTGCCTTCGCCATGCCGCAGCGGCAGCCGGACGGTGGTGATCCCTTTGGTAAAGACGCAGGGAGATTCCGGGTCCGCGGCCAACCGGCACCAGTCATCGCGGAAAGTACCGCAATCGTTGTGTGCCAGAGCCACGGTCTGTTTGAAATAATCGCCGTCCAGTGCCGGCAGCATACCGAGCCGGGTCAGCGTCTGGAACCCGTTGCAGATACCGATAATGAGTTTACCGGCATCGACGAATGCCTGCAACTGTTCCCGGAGCCGGAATTTGACCCGGTTGGCGAAAACCGTACCGGACCCCAGATGGTCGCCGAAGGAGAAACCGCCGATAAATGCCAGGATCTGGAATTCATCCAGACTGCGGTCGCCCGCGATGAGATCGTTCAAATGCACCTGTTCGGCCGTGATCCCGACCAGTTCAAAAGCGGCCGCCGTTTCGCGTTCGCAATTCAGTCCGAACCCGGTAATGACCAAAGCTTTGATGTCTTTTCTGTTCATCGTTGCCATTCCCTTTCCAAAAGCGATTATGTATGATAATCCGCATTGATTTTGACATATTCATACGACACATCGGAGGTCCACACCCAATAGTCGGCATCGCCGCTGTTGAGGTCGATCAGGATCTCCACGATCCGGCCATTGACCGCTCCGGCCAATTCCGATTCCGGCGTACCGGCATCGCCGCCGTCCCGGACCACCGGAATCCCGCCGTAATATATATCGGTACGGTCGGGGTCGAATTCCGCCCCCGAATACCCCAACGCCGCGATCACCCGCCCCCAGTTCGGATCGTTACCGAACCAGGCGGTTTTGCAAAGCAGGGAATTCGCCACTGCCTTGGCACACTTGCGGGCATCCTCCCGGCTGGGGGCGTGTTGCACCTGAATATCCACAAATTTGGTGGCCCCTTCGCCATCCATGACCATCTGCCGCGCCAATTCGCGCAAGACCGCCTCCAATGCCGTCCGGAAAAGCTCCGCTTCCGGCGTACCGCGCCGGATGGTCACACCGGAACAGCCGTTGGCCATCAGCAGTACCGTGTCATTGGTGCTCATGTCGCCGTCCACGCTGATGCGGTTGAAGGAATCCTCGGTGCAGGGCTCCAGACAATCTGTCAGCAAATCTTTTTCCACCCCGGCATCGGTGGTCACAAAACACAGCATCGTGGCATGCAGGGTCTTCAACTGCGGCTCGATCATCCCCGCGCCTTTGGTCATTGCGCCGATGGAAACGGTTTTGCCGCCGCACTCAAACTGCACCGCCACCGATTTCGGCACGGTATCCGTGGTCATGATCGCCCGGGCCGCATCCGCGCCGCCGTCCGCCGAGAGGGCCGCCGCCGCCAGATCCACGCCCCGCCGGATCAGATCCAGATCCAACTGCACCCCGATCCGGCCGGTGGAAGCGCAGAACACCTGCGCGGGGTCCACGCCCATCACCCGGGCCGCATAATCGCAACTGGCCGCCGCGGTCTGCAACCCGGTCTGACCGGTACAGGCGTTGGCAATGCCGCTGTTGATGATCACACCGTAAAAAAGGCCGTCCGCCGAATCCAGCAGTTTCTGCCGCGACAACTGCACCGGCGCGGCGGCAAATTTGTTGGAGGTAAAAGCCCCCGCCACCGTGGCCGGCACCGTGGACCGGAGCATGGCAAAGTCCGGCGCGCCGGTTTTCTTGAATCCGGCCGTGACCCCGGCGGCCAGAAAGCCGGCCGGCGTCGAAACCGATCCGTTTTCCACAAATCTGAATTGTTTTTCCATCAGAATTTTTCTCCATACCGGGCCGTCACATGAATGGCGATACCGCCGCGCGGCCGGAAGATCCCCACCACCTCCGCGGCCCGGGGGGAACAGGCCGCGACCACCGCATCCAGCACCTTGTTGACCGCTTCTTCGTGAAACGTGGCATGGTTGCGGAAGGAATACAGAAACAACTTGAGCGATTTGCTCTCGATGCAGTTCTGATCCGGAATGTAACGGATCGTCAGATGCCCGAAATCGGGCTGGCCTGTCACCGGACACAACGAAGTATACTCGGGGCAGTCAAACTCGATGATATAGTCGCGGTCCGCGTAGAGGTTCCGAAAACTTTCGAGATGCGCCTCTTCCGGCCTGGTGGGATAACGCTGTTCCGAAGCTTTCAACAGCGTCAAATCCGCAAAACGTTCCTGATCTTTTTGCACGGTCAACAGTCTCCCCTGTTTTTAATATGATGCCATAAGATAGCACTTTTTTCAAAAATTTCGCCATAAATTTGCGTTCAGGCCATTTTTTTTCTTGATTTTTACGATGGGTCAATTATATTTGGTGGAGACAAAAGAGTTTATTTGGACATACAACGACTTTTAATATCTCGATTTACGAAAGGATTTCAACATGAGTTTCGGTAAGAAAGCAATGATGGCGGGCCTCCTGATGGCGGCGATTTTCTGCACGGTTTCCGCTTCCGCGGAAGAAACCCGCGTTACCCGCCCGGTGTGGGATCAGATGACGGAAAAGTTCGGCCGCGGTGTTGCCAATATCGCGTTCGGCCCGCTGGAACTCCTGATGAAGCCCTACGATGTCGCCAACGATGACGGTGCCATCCCGGCCCTGACCTACGGCGTGTTCAAGGGCGTGATCTACACGGTCGCCCGCGAACTCGTCGGCATCACCGATGTCGTCACCTTCTTCATGCCGCTCCCGGATTGCCCGTGGGATGAAATGGACGGCGGCTGGGGTTACGGCCCGATCATGCGTCCGGCCTGGGTCGTGGACCCCGGTCACAACGCGTTCAACTTCTTCTTCAACGAACAGACCATTGTCGATGCCCGCTGACCGGCATTGATGTCTGACTGGAAATCCGTGTCCGCTGTTGCAGCAGGGCACGGATTTTTTGTATCACTCAAACGGACATTGATATGATGGAAAAGATCTTCTACATGGTCAGCCTCGGCTGTCCGAAAAATCTGGTTGACAGCGAAATCATGGCGGCACAACTGCTGCTCGACAACTGGCAGATCACGCCCGATGCCTCCCGCGCTTCGCTTTACCTTATCAACACCTGCGCCTTTCTTCCGGCCGCCCGCCGGGAAGCCGAAGATGCCATCCGCGATGCCATCCGCTGGAAACGGCGCAAGATCGGCCGCCGCATCGTCGTAGCCGGGTGCCTGCCGGAGCGTCTGCGCGACAGCAACGCCGCCGATGTTTACCCGCAGGTCGATTTCTTTCTCCGGGTCGATGCCATCCCGCAACTGCCGGAGATCCTCCGCACCGGATTCCAGCCGGCATTCGGCGGCGAACCGCGTTTTCTGGCCGATCACACCATGCCGCGCCTGCTGCTGACGGTTCCTTCGACCGCTTACCTGAAGATCTCCGACGGTTGCGACAACCGTTGTGCCTACTGCGCCATCCCCTTGATCCGCGGCGGCTTGCGCAGCCGTCCCGCGACCTCGGTCCTGACCGAAGCCAAAGCCCTGATCGACGGCGGGGTAAAAGAACTGGTCGTGATCGCCCAGGATATCACCGCATTCGGGCACGACCGGCCGGAGAGCGGCGACAACATCGCAGCCCTGCTCCGCGGCCTGGCGGCGATCGACGGCGATTTCCGGATCCGTCTGCTCTACACCCATCCGGCCCATTATACCGATGAATTCATCGATACGGTAGCCTCCACCAAAAAAATCGTTCCCTATCTTGATATCCCGCTGCAGCATATCAGCGACCGCATTCTGAAAGCCATGGGGCGGCGGGTCACCCGGGAACAGACGGAAGAGCTGCTGGACCGCATCCGTCAGCGCATCCCCGGCGTTGTACTGCGGACCACATTCATCACCGGTCTTCCCGGCGAAACCGAGGCGGAATTCGCGGAACTTTGCGACTTTGTCACCCGCCGCCGCTTTGAACGCTGCGGGGTCTTCACCTACGCCGCCGAACCCGGCACACCGGCCGCTGAAATGCCCGATCAGGTCCCCAATCCGCTGGCGGAGGAACGGGCCGATCAACTGATGGAATTGCAGCACCCGATCATGGAATCCCGCAACCGTGAATGGATCGGCAGGACCGACCGGGTGCTGATCGACCGGATCGCCGGCGGACGCGCCTGGGGCCGCGGCACCATGGATGCGCCCGATATCGACAATGCCATCGAAATTTCCGGTACCAAAGGCTTGAAAAACGGCCAATTCAGTGATATAGTCGTAACCGGTGCGGATGCCTTTTCTCTTTCGGGGCGGCCCGCCCGGAAATAACAGGTCTTCCGTCTGAAATAAAGTAACAGGAATTTACCGTATGAATATTCCGAATATTTTGACTGTTGCCCGGGTTGTCATCATCTTGGTATTTGTTGTCCTCGCCTCGCTTGCCGGCGGGGAATTCTACTCCGCCGACAAAATGCCCGGCAGTATCCTGCTCATCCGGGGGACCGCGTATGCACTGGCGATCATTGCCGCGCTGACCGACCTGCTCGATGGTTATCTGGCGCGCCGCTGGAATCAGATCACCGATTTCGGTGCGCTGATGGACCCGTTGGCAGACAAAGTTTTCATCACCGCCACCATGATCATTGCGGTTTACTACCAGCTGATGCCGGCGTGGATCGTGATCCTGGTGCTCAGCCGGGAATTCATGGTAACGGGACTCCGCACCATGGCCGCCAAACGCGGCGTGGTCATTGCGGCCGACCGCTGGGGCAAACTCAAAACCTTCCTCCAGATGCTCATGCTGGCCCTGGCGGGGGCATCGTGGATCGGGCTTTATAACCTGAAAGACAAAAGTTTCAGTTTCCACGGCATTCTGCTGTGGGATCTCTGGCTGCTCTTCCTGATCGCCATTGTGCTGATAACCGTACTCTCCGGGCTCGGTTACTTTATCCGTTACCGCGAAGTCTTTCTGCCGGGTACGGAACAGAAATAGCCGGGTGCGGCTATGGCGCATACGCCCAAATATCTCCGGCTCAAACAGCAGTTGCTCACGGAACTCCGGGAGGGCCGCTATCCGGTCGGGGAGCGTATCCCCACCCGCGAAGAACTGGTCGCCCGGTTCAAAGTCACCCGGACGACCGTCAATCTGGCCTTGAAAGAACTGGTCGCCAGCGGTGTTCTGGTCACCAGCCGCCGCGGCGGGACCATCTTTACCGGCAAAGAACCGCCGCGCTGTATTGCGGTTTTGAGCGGTTTTGATCCTGCGGTACAAAAACGCGGCGGCGATGATCTGTGGGCGATCCTCGAATCGCTGGTTTACCGTTCACAGGAATTCAAATTACAGTTTTTCAAACACGGAACCGCGCCGTCGGACACGGCTCTTTCTGTCTGCGACAAACTGGTGGCGATCATGCCGACGACCGATGAATTCTCCGCCCTGCGGCAACGGGATGATCAGGTTATTTTTGTCAACCGTTACGGCGATGCCCTGAACTTCATCTCCACGCCGCACCGGGAAACCATGCGGCAACTGGTGCGCCGCAATCTGGATGCTGCCGGAGAACGGCCGCTGATGGTCTTTCTGGCCCCGGACCGACCCGCCGGATTTGTGGAACAGGAGCGGCGGGCCGGTTTCATCGATGAATGTGCCGATCGGGAACTTTTTTACCGGCTGTGCGAAACCGCCCCTGATTTTAACAGCGTTCCGGCGGCATTGGATGCTCTGCCCCTACCGTCCGGCCAGCCGCTGGTTCTGGCGGCCCCTTCGATGCACTACACCGGAGCGGTAGTCGAATGGGCCCGGCGGAACGGCCGTCGTTTCGGCGTGGATCTTTTTTATTCTGACTTTGACAATCCTGCCCCGGAACGCGATTTCGGCGTGCCATTTCTTTCTGCCGTACAGGATTATCCGGAAATGGGGCGGCAACTTTATGAAATTCTGAAACAGCCCGGTCATACCCCGGTGCAACGTTTTATTCCCTGCCGTCTGATCGGCTGAAGGAGGCAATGATGAACATACCGGACCCGCAAAGCATTCCCCGTACCACCATGAACCGCCGTCCATCACGGTTGTGCGTGTGCCGTCTGCACGAAAAAAATCCGGATATGCTGGCCACCCGGATGACCGGCCGGTATCTGACCACATTGGCATTTTCGCTGCTGCTGGGGGTGGGCGCGATCGTACTGGCGGGGTGTCTGCTGGCAGACCATCAGGACAAATCCGGTGTCATTGTCTTTGCGGGATTCGGCGGGCTGTATCTGCTGTTTTCCCTGCTGGCGTTCCGGGGCACATTATCCCGGCTGACGGTTTTCGACCGGGCCGCCGGAACCTTCCGGCAGCGGAACGGGACCGCGATCTGCCAACTCGATCAGATCGCCGCACTGCAACTGCTGCCGCCGGGCGAAATGCGGCGGAACGGGGAAATCAATCTGGTACTGACCGATGGCACCCGTCTGCATCTGCTGTCATTCCCGAATGACGAAACCATGCAGCAGGAGGCCGCATTGCTGTCCCGGTGGCTGGGCGGCGTGGCGGTCTGGCAGAATGGAGGGCTCTGACGGCCCGCCGGAAAAACCCTGCCACGTTGCCGGATAAAGACTCAAAACCAAGGATTTGCACCATGCGACTGTTGATTCTGATGCTGTGGCTGTCGGTAACCGCCGTATCGGTATTTGCCGCCGACCGGCCGGCTTATCCGGGCCGGCTCGGCCGGTGGAAGACCGCCGGCAATGTCAAAGAACTGTATCAGACGCCGGAGGGGACGGTTTACCGTTTTGAGCCTTCGCCCCATTTTGCCGATCTGCACCGGCCGATTTACTCCAACGGCAAAAAACATCCCGATGACTGCACCTGCCGGACCTGCCGTGTCAAACGCAATCTGAATGCCCTGCAACTGCCGCTGAAAAAACTGAAACCCGGCCGCGATGATGCTCTTTTTGCTGTCATCGAATTCAAGGTGCGACTGTTTCCGGCACTGGAAAAAAATCAGGACCCGTCCCAACTGGCACTGGCATTTTATTTTGCGGAAAATACCGCCCCCGGCGTGAATGGAGACAGTCTTTATCAGGTTTTCCGGATTTCGCCGCAGGGGGTACAGCAGGAAAATCTGATCCACCGTTACAAAGCGGAAATGCAGGAACGGCTTTACGGCCGGTTTTATATGCCGCTTTTCGACTGGATCTCGGTACAAATGATCGTGGATATCTCCGAACACATCTGCCGACTCTATGTCAACGGCGCGCTTTATCAATGTATCGACCTGACCAAACGGGAGGATGAAGGCCCCAAATTCAACAGCATCGGCCTGTTTATCGAGATGGGAAAAAAACGCCCCACGGTATTTGAAGTCACCCGGCCGCGGCTGTCGTATCTGCCGACGAACAACAATGCGCTGGCGGCGTATCCGCCGACGGTCTGCGAACGGTACGATTACCGGGCGTATGAACAGGGCCCCCGGAAACGCATCCTCACCCCGGAGGAAATCATTGCGGCCGACCGTGACAATCCGGACCGGTATCATGCCGCCGCCATGAAGATCATGGCCGATCCGGATGCCGATCCGCGGACCGCATTGAAATACTGGCAGACGGCGGCCAAAGCCAATCATCTGCCGGCGCGGTATCAACTGGCGGTCTGTCAATGGCGCGGCATGGGCATGGAACCGGATCCGGACAAAGCGATCGAAATGCTCCGGGAAATGCCGGAGTATCCACCGGCCGCCGCACTGGCCGCTCTGATCGAATGGAAACAATATCCGTATCCCGCCCTGCCGTCCCGGCATTTGCTGGACCGCACCCGGCGGGTCCTGGCCGATCAATCCGGCAATACCGTGATCCCGGCTCCGGATTTTCAACGGTTGCGCTCTTTCTGCGCCGGTATCACCCCGACACTGATGGACCTGCGGCAGCAGCCCGCTCTTTCGCTCAAACAACTGCTCCGGCTCCGGCCGTTTCCCGCCATCCGGCATCTCACACAGCAGGAAATCAACGGCTTCCTGCCCTATGACATCCCGGATGACCGGCTTCATTCCCTCGATGATGCGGCATTTTACCGGGCCGTCCTGACCCGTGCGCTGCAAGCCAAAATGCCGCTGGCCAGACAGTGGATGGCGGAATGGCTCCGGAGTCTGGCTCTGTCCGGCAATGCCCCCGATGCCCTGCTGCTGGAGGCGGCCGAAGCCCAACTGCAATTTCCGGAAGCCCAGGCAGATCACGACTGTTCCCTCCTGCGCCTGCAACTCCGCTGGGAACGCAATCAGTTGACCATGGCGGAATTAGATACTCCGGCCAACCGGTTGCGGTTCCGTCATGATCCGACATTCGCCCTGCTCCAACTGGCCCTGCGTTACCCGGACACGCCGGGGTTGAAAGAACTGCGCCTCGGTCGAACGGACCGGGCCGTTGCGATCTGGCGGCAGGATCTGTCGCCGGAGTGCCGGATGATGCTCGCATTGGTGCAATGGCGCGCCGCCATGGGAACGCCGCCGGGATTCGGCTCCACCGTGGCCGGGCAGCCGGCCAACCGGGAACTGTGGCGCGAAACATTCCAACAATTGGCCGAAGCGGCCGCCGATCAATTACCGGAAGCCGAAATTGCGCTGGCCCGTTTGAGCGTGGAACTGCCGCCCGATGCCCAACCCCGCCCGAACCGGCTTTATCCGCTTTCCACGGCGATAGCCAAACTCAATCAGGCCGCCGGGAATGGCGATCCGGTTGCCGGGATGTCGCTGGTGAATCATTACCGGCGCGCCACCGGCGGCACGATCACGCCCCGGGTATTGCCACATCTGCAAACCGCGGCCGGTCTCGGTGATACCGAAGCATGTCGGCTGCTGGGGGAATCTTTGCTCAAAACGGGACGGCGGCAGGAGGCGTTGACATGGTTGAATCGGGCCGCTGACACCGGTGATCCGGCGGCATTGGCGATCATCGCCCGGCAGACCACCGGGGATGGGGCGGCGGCGGCATGGCGGCGGTTCGTCGAAGCCGACCGGCAGGCGCGGCTGAATGATCCGCTGGATTTTCCGGAACCGGAACTGCCGGTCAATCAGAACATATTGAACGGCATTCCCGCCTGGGAGGATTTTGCCGAAGCCATGAAGCGGCGGGGCCGGGTCCAGCGTTACGAAGACTGGAAAAAATGGGGCCGCCAGAGCGAAGGCAAAATCGGCGGCACATCGCTGTCATTTTAAGCGGGACCACAGTCGCCGGATACGGATCTGCCGGTTGTCCGGCAGTCACCACGCCCGGACGACCCTGTCAGCCGCTGCCGCGGCCTGTTCCCACGCTTCGCCCCAGAACGGATCAAAAACGGCGGTGACCGGGAATCCGGCGGCACGGGCTGTGGCCATGGCATAAGGGGCGTCTTCGCAAACCGGGGTTTCCGCCAGCCGGGTCCCCAATTTCTCCAGGGCCCGGAAATAAACATCCGGCGTTTCTTTGCCGCCCGAAACGATCCCCTCAAAACAATCCAGCATACCGAGCCGCTGAAGTGCCGCCGTGGCCAACGGGGTTTCCGTAGCCGTTGCCAACACCAATTTCCAGCCATCCGCTTTGAGTTTCCGCAAACGGTCTGCTGCACCGGGTTTGGCCGTTACCTGCATCCGGTAGGAATCATCCGCAAATGCCATCAAACCGGCTTCAATGGCGGCCACATCGGCTTCCAAATCAAAACGCGCTTTCAAAAAAACAGCCGCATCGTGCAGATTGGATACCCGGATCAGATCCTGATCCAACGCCGGATCGGGTTCCATGCCGCAACGGCGCATCCATCCGGACCCGATGGAATACCACATCGGCATGGAATCAAGCAATGTCCCGTCCAGATCAAAAATCATGCCGCGCCCGCCGGCAAACGGTTCCGCGATCGCCGCCGCCGCCCGGCTCCCCAACGCCGGATCAGCAGCCAATTGTCCGGCCGGCAGCGCAATCCCCGTCACCCCGCTTCCGGCCACACGCGGCAGATCATCCGCACCCCGGCAATCGGCGATCACCGGGATCTTCACCGCTCCGGCGATCGCCCGCAGCCGTTCAACCGGCATGAATGGAAGCTGTAAAAATGCGGCACCGCCGGATTCGGCCTGCAACGCATCTTTTACCGATGCCGCGACCCACCCCGCGGCACCATCGTCCGCCGGAGCCGTCAACACGGTCAACCGGTCACAGTCCGGCGACCGCCCGCTATCCCAATGTTCCCGGACAACGGCCGTTCCGCCTCCGGCGATCAACGCCACCCGGCACGCCCGGCAGACCGGCAACGCCTGCTCCACTGCCAAACGAAATGCGGCGGCGGCAGCCCCGCCCTGCCGGAGCAGAATGGCCGTGGCACCGCCATCGACGGCCGCGCGTATCCGGTCTTCCGACACTCCGTCCGGCAAAAAACCGGCACACAATGCTGTTGCATCAGCGATCGTCATTTTTTATTTCCCATCAAAAGCAATATCACAAAATGTCCACCCCCGCGGCATCACGCCGGATAACTACGGACGGCGGCACGGCGGCAATCCCCGTTCCGCCCGGCATTGATTGACATACTGCCACAACGCCGGGTCCCGGTACAGTTTCTTTGCCAGCCCGGAAACACGCCACGCCAATTTTTCCGCGGCAGACTTCAAATCAAAATCCGCCGCCGCCAGATGATCCAACAGCCGGGCGCACCACAGCGGATAATCCGCATGGGTCACAGCACATTCCGCCCGCGGCAGCGGCTGCGGTTCCCGCCGGTACTCCAACGCGAACCGGAACCGGAGTTTCCGCAATGCCTCGGTACGGTTGCGCAACTGGCTCCGCTCGGTGCAGTCAGAGGCGGTCAATCCGGTCGCCGTATGCCGCACCCGGACGGCGGTGCAGGTACGGTTGCGATGCTGACCTCCGGCCCCGGTACCTTTGACAAATTCAAATTGACACAGTTCTCCGAGTTCCCGGTCATCCAGCATCAACAGCCGGTCACGGTCGACGATCTCATTCATGATAGAAATGGCGGACGATGGTCCCCGGCCGCCGTTTGGTTTCCACAAAAACTTTGGCCAGATAGATCCCGACGGTACCGAGCGAAATCATGATCAATCCCCCCAGCCCCCAGATCGAAGCGGTCAGATAACTCCATCCCCACGGCACATGGAAAAAAAGTTTGTTGATGACCAGAAACGCCATCTGTCCCAGGGTTGCCAGAAAAATCACCCAGCCGAGCAGAAAAATCAGATAAAGCGGACCGGCACTGGATGATGTCAGCGATTCCACCGCATGACGCACCTTCCGCCGCAGGGAATAAGCACTGGAGCCTTTGTCCCCTTTGACAGCCATCACCGGCAACTGCCGGAATCCGGCCAGCGCGAAATTGACCCATAAATCGTATTCACTGCCGGCAAACTGCTTCAATGCCTCCACATAACGGCGGCTCATCAAACGCGCCGTCAGCGTATCCGCCGGATACTCGAAATCGGCACACCACCGCATCAACTGGTAAAAAACCGACCCGGAGATCCGTTCAAACCAACCGCCCCGGCGTTTTTCCTGGACCCCGTAGGCCACATCGGCCGCCGGATCGGCCTGCAATGCCGCAGCCAGTTCCGCCAGCAATTCCGGCGGTTCTTCCAGATCGCAGTCGATCAGGTAAACCCATTCCCCCTGTGCCAGCGAGACCCCGGTCATCAGGGCTTTGTGATGGCCGAAATTGCGGGAAAGATCCGCCACCTTGATCCGGGCATCCTGCTGCCGCAATTTCAATGCCAGATCCAGCGCATCATCCGGCGAACCATCGTTGACCAGCACGATCTCCCAGTCATCCCCGGCGAATCCGGCGGCGGCGGCGGCGGCACGCGACACAAATTCCGCCAGATACGGCTCCGACCGGTACAAACTTGTAACAATGGACAACTTCATTTTCCGCTTTCCTCTCCTCCGGTTGTGTCACCGGGTGCCGGAAGGACCTGCATCCGTTTGCCGCCCAGCGGGAAACGGATGAAAACCGTGGTTCCGGAGTTCAACTCCGACTCAATCCCGAACTCGGCCCCGTGTTCGCGGCAGATCCGCTCAATGACCATCATCCCCAAACCGTTTCCATTGGCTTTGGAGGTTTGAAACGGGACAAACAACCGGCTCATACCGTCCGGCGAGATCCCGCTGCCCTGATCGGTAAATGCGACCTGCAATTCCTCTTCGTTGAGGGTTGCGGAAATCACCAGTTCCCCGCCGCCGGTCATGGCTTGCAGAGCATTTTTGAGGATATTGAAAAATGCCTGTTTCAACTGCTTCGGATCACCGTTGATCAACGGCAGGTCGCGTTCCGGCCAACGGCAAATCACCGAAATGCGCCGTTCATCCAGTTCCCGCCGCATGAAACTGATCGTTTCCAGCAGCAACTGCCGGATGTCAACATTTTCAAACCGCGGCCGCCCGGGCCGGATCGCCGTCAGAAAACCGGTGATGATGCCATCCAACCGCTCCACCTCATGTTTGCAGTCGCGGATCATATCCGCCATTTCCTGCGCGGTCAGCGTGTCACTGCGCTCGAGCAGCTGCAAATTGAGATAAAGGCTGTTCAACGGATTGCCGATCTCGTGCGCCACACCGGCCGCAAGCATGGATACGGCGGTGGCGGTCTGCCGCTCGATATCATCCAGATCTTTCCGGCGGCTGTCGGTCACATCGCGCAGGATCATCACGGCTTCCTTCTGGTTTTCCAGCGGCACCAGATAAAGCTGGATAAAACGGCGTTGGGGGTAGGCGATCTCCACCTCCTGCCGCGACAATTTGGTCCACTCCTCCGCATCCAGATCCAGGATCCGGCTCCAGTTGACCCCCCGGATCAACTGCGGCAGTTTCACCCGGGTCAGATCGTCCGGCAACCCCAGCAATTCATCTGCCGCCCGGTTGTGATACCGGATGGAAAACTGCTGATCCAGAACCAGGATACCTTCTTCCACCGCATTGAAAACGGTTTCAAAAAAACCGCGTTCACGCATCAGCCGCAAAATGTACGCCTGACGGCTGTTCGCATCAACATCTTCCACCCGTTCAATGAACCGGTCAAGAAATTTTTTCGTCACTGCCATTGCAATTGTCCCGCAAACCTCTATATTTCTAAACAGTTAGTTTGCCTCTTTTTTGCAAAAAAGCAAGCCCCGCAGTGCTTTTTCCTCAAAAAAAGCCTGCTCAACCCGGAGCCGCCTTGTGAAATACGCTATTGCCGTCTTTGTTTTGTCCGTTGCCATGACAGTCGCCGCCCGTGATTTGCGCCCCGGCCCGATCCATTACGAAGAACCGGAATCCGCCCCGGTAGTGACCGAAACCGGCTTTGCCGCCTGGCGGCCCGATCCATCTGCCGCCATGCCGCCGGATGGTGCGGCCGCACGCTGGGCCATCGCCGGCCGCACGCTTGACTGGCAACCGTCTCCCGATCCCGGCCGCGGCGGAGATGCCGCCCGCATTCCGGATGCCGCCCTGACGGACGATGGCTCCGCTCTGCTGTTGTTGGAAACGATCGGGACCGCCCCCGGTCCATGGGCCACCAGACTGCTGATTTTTTCGGTTGCGGCCAAACGGATCGTCAATATGCTCCGGCTGGAAAATCACCGTTTTACCGCACTGGAGGAATTGCCGGACGACCGGCTGCTGCTGATCGCCGCCGGAGAAACCGGAACCACGCTGACGATCCTTGAATTGCCATCCGGCCAAATCCTGACCACCCGGCACGATCTGCCGGTAATCTCCGGCCACGCCACCGCCAACGGCAAACTCTGGCTCAAAGAAAAGACGACTGACCGGATAACGATTTTCGACCTCAACCGGCAACTGGAATCCATCGGCACCATTACCGCCAACCATCCGGGGGGATCTCTGGCCGTCTCCGCGGACGGCTCGGTATTGCTCCATTTCGCTGCCGATCCGGTTTTTTACACCGTTGTCGGGCAACCCGATACGCCGCTGCCGGAGGGGGTTCGACCCGCCTGTGCCCTGCCATTGGATGACCGGGCGGAAACGGTCCTGATCTACGCCGAAAATGCACCGGCCGGATTGTTGATCCGGGGACAATTCCATCCGATTGCGGAACGCGCCGGAGGTACCGCGGCCCGCCGGGGCGAAACGGTTTTTCTGGGATTGCAGCGGCAACACGCCATTGCCCTGCTGCAGCAGCCGCCGATCCGGGGAACGGGCCTGCAAAACCCGGCTCCGGGCTGCCGTCCTGTCACCCGGGGCGAACCGGTCCGGCTTTTCTGCGATCCGGCCGATCCGCGGGCGGTCTTTGTGCTGGATCACCGGGCCAATTTTTACCGGATGATGCCGCCCGACCGCGGCCGCCGCTGGCGCAAAGAACTGCTGTTGACGCCGTAACGGGGACTATTCGCGGCGGATACCGCGGACAAATCCTTCGATGAATTCCTGAATATCACCATCCAGCACACCGGCGGTATCGCTGGTTTCGATCCCGGTACGGAGGTCTTTCACCATCTGATACGGCTGAAGCACATACGAGCGGATCTGACTGCCCCAGCCATTTTCCACTTTTTCACCGCGGATCGCATCGGCTTCATCGCGCCGCTGTTCCAGCCGCAGGGTGTACAATTTGGCTTTCAGCATGTTCATGGCGGTCGCCCGGTTTTTGTGCTGGGACCGTTCATTCTGGCAACTGACCACGATCCCGGTCGGCAGGTGGGTAATCCGGACCGCGCTGTCGGTGGTATTGACATGCTGACCACCGGCTCCGCTGGAGCGGTAGGTGTCGATACGGAGATCGTTTTCGTCGATTTCCACCTCGATATCGTCATCAATCTCCGGAAAAACATCCACCGAAACAAACGAGGTGTGCCGTCTGGCGTTGCTGTCGAAGGGGGAGATCCGGACCAGCCGGTGGACACCTTTTTCGCTCTTCATATAGCCGTAGGCAAAAGGCCCTTCCACCTTCATCGTCACACTCTTGATACCGGCTTCTTCGCCC
>JAFQLP010000110.1 GCA_017414565.1 Lentisphaeria bacterium
GAAGCAGAACGCCAGAGCGACGGTATCGAACTGATCGCTTCCGAAAACTTCACCAGTTGTGCGGTCCGGGCGGCGCAGGGTTCGGTACTGACCAACAAATACGCCGAAGGTTATCCGGGCAAACGTTACTACAACGGCTGCGGCTTTATTGACGAGATCGAAAAGATCGCCATCGACCGCGCCTGCAAACTGTTTGGTGCGGAAGCCGCCAACGTACAGCCCCACGCCGGCAGTCAGGCGAACATGGCCGTTTATCTGGCTCTGGTCAATCCCGGCGATACCGTGCTGGCTATGAGCTTGGATCACGGCGGCCATCTGACCCACGGGCATCCGCTGAACTTCTCCGGCATGCTTTACAACATCGTGCCGTACGGCGTGAACCGCGAAACCGAAATGATCGACTACGATGAAGTCGAACGGCTGGCTGTGGAACACCGTCCGGCCATGATCCTGGCCGGTGCGAGTGCCTATCCGCGCACCATTGATTTCCCGCGGCTCCGGGCGATCGCGGATATGGTCGGTGCCAAATTGTTTGTCGATATGGCCCATATCGCCGGTCTGGTGGCGGCCGGTGAACATCCCAGCCCGGTCCCCTACTGCGATGTCGTCACCACCACCACTCACAAAACACTGCGCGGGCCCCGTTCCGGCTTGATCCTGTGCAAAGAGGAATACCTGAAAGTGATCAATTCCCGGGTGTTCCCCGGTATGCAGGGCGGTCCGCTGGAACATGTGATCGCCGCCAAAGCCGTCTGCTTCGGCGAAGCGATGACACCGGCATTCAAGGCCTATCAGCATCAGGTCAAACTCAATGCCGCCAAACTGGCAGACGAATTGACCAAGCGCGGGTTCCGCATGGTTTCCGGCGGTACGGACAACCATCTGATGCTGGTTGACCTGCGGCCCAAAAAGACCACCGGCAAGGTGGTGGCCAATGCGCTCGATCTGGCCGGGATCACGCTGAACAAGAACATGATTCCCTTCGACCCGGAAAAACCCTTTGTGACCAGCGGTATCCGTATCGGTACCCCGGCGGTCACGACCCGGGGCATGAAAGAGGCCGAAATGGTGGCGATCGCCGATTTCATCGAGCGTGGTGTGGCGGCGCGCGAAGACGAAGCCGCGTTGCGGGCGATCGGTGCGGAAGTCAAAGAATTCATGCGGGCGTTTCCGATGCCCCAGTTCAAATAAGGAGACTGGATTGCTATGATTGATCTTAAACTGTTGCGGGAAAATGCGGAACTGGTACGGGCGAATTGCATCCGTCGGCATTGTCCGATCGATTTTGATGTGCTGCTGGAACGGCTGTACCGCGAAATCAATACCGAGGTCGAAGACCTCCGGGCCAAGCGCAACCGCTTGAGCAAGGAATGCAAAGACAATCCGGCGGCGCGTGACGAAATGCGGCTGCTGCGGGATGAACTCGGCCGCAAGGAAGCGGTGCTGACGCGGACGCAGGAAAAATTGCAGGCCATGCTCGACCGGCTGCCGAACCTGCTGGCGGATGATGTGCCGGACGGCAACGATGACATGGACAATGTCGAACTGCGTAAAGTCGGGACCATTCCGGTCTTTGATTTCAAGCCGCGCGACCATCAGGAACTGGGCGAAATGCTCGATATCCTGGATACGGCCCGCGGGGCCAAAGTGGCCGCCGCCGGTTTCTATTACTGGAAGGGCAAAGGCGCACAGTTGGCGCAGGCGTTGTATTTCTGGGTTCAGAAAGAATTGATCGAGCGCGGTTTCACGCTGTTCATGTCGCCCTGCCTGGCCAAAGAACGCACCCTCTACGGGACCGGTTATCTGCCGTTCTTCGCCGATCAGACCTTCAATCTGGACGGGATGGATCTGGCGTTGATCGGTACCTCCGAACAGACACTGGTCGGGTATCATGCCGATGATGTGCTCGATGCCGCTGAATTGCCGCTCCGTTACACGGCTCTGACCCCGTGTTTCCGTACCGAAGCCGGCAGCTACGGCAAAGCCAGCCGCGGGATCTTCCGGGTCCACCAGTTCCACAAGGTGGAGCAGATCATTTTCTGCAAACCGGAAGACTCGGTGAAGTATCACGAAGAATGTCTGGCCAACGAAGAATATCTGCTCCAGAAACTGGGTATCCCGTATCACGTGGTCAATGTCTGCGTGGGCGACCTGGGCGCGCCTGGTTACAAGAAATACGACATCGAGGCATGGTTCGCCGGGTTCGGTGCCTACCGCGAAGTCACCTCCAACACCAACCTGACTTCGTTCCAGAGCCGCCGCCTGAACATCCGTTACAAGGCCGCCGACGGCACCCGTGATTTCGTGCATACGATCAGTGCTACGGCCATGACCGACCGGGCGATCATTGCGATCCTCGAAAACAATCAGCGCGCCGATGGCAGCGTGGTGATCCCGGAGGTGCTGCGGCCTTTCACCGGATTTGATGTTATTGAACCGAAAAAAGCCTGATAGATGGCCGGAGAGAGTACGATGAAGATCGGTGTGATCGTTGAAACATTGTGTCTGCCGTTGCGCGAAGGTTTGCAGAAAGCGGCGGAGATCGGTTGCGAAGGTGTGCAGCTTTATGCCACGAATCCGGAATTGGACATGCGGACGGCGTCTGTCAGCGATGTGCAGCAGGCAGCCCGGATGATCCGCGATTGCGGTCTGGTGGTGTCCAGCGTGACCGGGGATTTGCCGGGGCACGGCTATTCGGTGCCGGCGGAGGTGCCGGAACGGGTACGGATGATGAAGCGCATCATCGATCTTTCGCTGGAACTCGATTGCCGGGCGATCACCAATCATATCGGTGTGGTGCCGTCTGATACGGCGGCCCCGGAATGGGCGATCATGGTCGATTCGGTCGGTCAGGTCGCCGAATACGCGGCATCCCGCGGTTCGGCACTGGCGATCGAGACCGGTCCTGAACCGGCGGTGGTGCTGAAGCGGCTGATCGACACGGTCGGCTCCCGGGGGCTGGGGATCAATATGGACCCGGCCAACCTGAAAATGGTGCTGAATGCGGATGCCGCCGAAGCGGTGCGGGTGTTGGCCGGTCATATTTTCCACACCCACGCCAAAGACGGGATGCATTATCAGGCCTGTGATCCGAAAACGGTTTACGATGCCTTTGCCGACGGCGGCTTTGAAGCGTTGGTGGCCAAGACCGGCAAATTGTTTGAAGAAGTGCCGCTGGGGCAGGGCCAGGTGGACTGGGATGCCTATTTGACGGCACTCCGGGATTCCGGTTATAACGGCTTTTTGACGATCGAACGGGAAGTCGGTGCCGATCCGGCGGCTGACATCGCCATGGCGGTCGGGTTTTTGCAGAGCAAGATCAGGGAGTTGGGATTGTGAAAAAGATTGGTTTTATTGATCTCTTTATCGACGAATGGCACGCCAATAATTATCCGGGCTGGATCCGCAGTTCGTCGCTGGCATCGGAATTCACGCTGTGGGGGGCCTGGGAAGAAAAACCGAACCCCGACGGGCGTGATCTGGCGGCGTGGTGCCGTGAATTTGATGTCCGGGCCTACGATTCGCTGGATCAGTTGATCGCCGATTGTGATTGTTTCGTTGTGCTGGCTCCGTCGAGTCCCGAAGCCCACGAGCGGTTGGCGGAAAAAGTGCTGGCATCCGGCAAACCGGTTTACATCGACAAACCGTTTGCGCCGGACCTGGCGGCGGCCAAACGGCTGTTTGACCGGGCCGATGCGTATCATACGCCGATGTGGTCGTCTTCGGCACTCCGTTTCGGAGCGGAACTGATCGCGGCCCGGCAGAAACTGGCCGGTGAATCCGTTGATTTTATGACGGTCCGCGGCGGCGGCCGCAGTTTCGAGGAATACAGCATCCATCAGGCGGAAATGATCGTTGCCGTGATGGGGACCGGTGCCCGCCGGGTGATGCAGTGCGGCAGCGGCAAGACCAATCATGTGCTGATCGAGTTCGCCGATGGCCGCCGTGCCACCATGACACTGGCATTTGCCATGCCGTTTGCGGCGGAGATCGTTTACGCCGGTAATCAGGTGGAAGTCGTGGGCGGTGCCGACGGGATGTTCCCGCGGCTGCTGGAAACGATCCTGGAATTTTTCCGCACCGGGAAATCCCCGGTGGAGCGTGAACAGACGCTGGCGGTGGTGGCTCTGATGGCGGCGGCGATCCGCGGCATGAGCGCACCGGATACCTGGATCGAGGTCGAGGGATGAACGCTCCGGCCGCCGGGGCGGAATCGCTGCCGGCGTGGGATCTGGAAGCGATCTATGCTTCTCCGGCGGATTGGGAGGCGGATTTCAGCCGCATCCGTCCGTTGGCGGAGGCGTTTGCCGCCTACCGCGGGCGGCTGGCGGAATCGCCGGAAACGCTGGCGGCGGCGATCGCCGCGCTGGATGAATTTGAGCGGCTGGGTGACAAAGTCAATACCTATGCCCATTTGCGGGCGGATGAAAATACCGGCCATTCCGGCAACCGGGCCCGGTCGGAACGGGTATCGTCGCTGTTTGCTGAACTGTCTGAAATATCAGCCTGGTTTGAACCGGAGGTGATGGCAATCCCGTCGGACCGGATGACGGAATTTCTGGCATCTCCGGCATTGGCCTTTTACCGGCGCAGTCTCGAAGAACTGTTGCGGGAACGGGAGCATACGCTTTCGGAACCGGAAGAACGGGTGCTGGGGATGTTTTCCGATGTGCTGTCAGCACCTGAACACATTTATTCGCTGTTGAATGATGCGGATTTGTCATTCGGCCGGATTGCGGTTGACGGCAAACGGGTCACAGTCACCCAGGGGAATTACCGGCGGTTGCTGGAGTCGCCGGACCGGAAGGTGCGCCATGCCGCTTTTCAGAAGATGCTGGGGGCGTATCACAAGACCCGGAACACCTGCTCGGCCACGCTGGATGCGGCGATCCGGTCGCATGTGATCAGTGCCCGGCTGCGGAAATATCCGTCGGCTCTGGCGGCATCGCTGGCCGGTGACAACATTCCGGAAACGGTTTACCGCGGTTTGATCGAAGCGGTCCACAGTCAGTTGGGACACCTGCACCGTTATGCGGCATTCCGGCGGCAGAAACTCGGTTTGGAGCGGCTGGACATGTACGATCTGTCGGTGCCGCTGGAGCCGGGGGTGCCGGTGGAATATTCGTGGCGCGAGGCGGCGGAAATGGTCCGGGCGGCATTGGCTCCGCTGGGCGGGGATTACGGCGATGCGTTGGAACTGGCATTCCGGCAACGCTGGATCGATGCGCCGGAGCGCAAAGGCAAGGCTTCCGGGGCGTATTCCGGCGGTTGTTACGACACCTATCCCTACCTGCTGTTGAATTTCTGCGGTACGCTGGATGATGTTTTTACGCTGGCCCATGAATTGGGGCATTCACTGCACAGTTACCACACCAACCGCACCCAGGCGTATCATTATTCCCATTACGGGATTTTTCTGGCGGAGGTGGCATCGACCACCAACGAGATCCTGCTGTCGGAATATCTGATGGCACAGACCGGCGATCCGGCCATGCGGCGGTATCTGATCGCCCATCTGCTGGATGAACTGCGGGGAACGATCTACCGGCAGACCCAATTTGCGGAATTTGAACTGATGATCCACGAACTGGCGGCGGCGGGCGAACCGCTGACACCGGATCTGTTGGATGAACGGTATTATGAATTGAATGGTGTCTATTACGGGCCGGAACTGGCGGATGCCGATCCTTTGATCGCATCGGAATGGGCGCGGATACCGCACTTCTACTACGATTTCTATGTGTTCCAGTACGCCACCAGCATGTCAGCAGCCATCCAACTGGCCGCCGGATTGCTCTCCGGGGACACCGGAGCCAGAAAAGCCTACCTGGATTTCCTGCGGTCGGGGGACAGTTGCGATGCGTTGGAGACGCTGAAACGGGCCGGTGTGGATCTTTCGACTCCGGCACCGGTCACGGCCGCGCTGGATTATTTCGGTTCCCTGCTGACCCGGTTGGAAGCCGGTCAGCGGACATAGGGATTGTTGCGTTTTTCGGCCCCGACGGTGGTGGAGCCGCCGTGGCCGGAGATGATGAGCGTGTCTTCCGGCAGTTGATAGATGACATCCCGGATCGATCGCTGCAATGTGTTCCAGTCGCCGCCCGGGAGATCGGTCCGGCCGACGGAGCGTTCAAAGATCGTATCCCCGGAGAACAGCCATTTTTCCGCCGGAAAATAGTACCCGGAACCGCCCGGTGTATGCCCCGGCAGTGACAGGATCTGCATCCCCGGACAATCCATTCCGGCGACAGTTTCCGGCAGATCCTGTGCCGCCGGCAGATACCCCGGTATCTGATTGGCCGGATTGCGGTAAAGCGGCTGATCATCCGGATCGAGCCGCACGGCTTCCAGCGGCAGTTCCCGGGCGAGTTCCCCCAACGCCGAAATATGGTCGATATGGGCGTGGGTCAGCAGGGCAACGGCCCGCCGGAAGGGATAGCGGCGGGCGGCATCCAGAATCTGCGGGGCATCCCCGCCCGGATCAATGACCGCCAGCAGACCGTTTTCTTCAAAAAAGAGCAAAGAACAGTTGGTCCCGATGATGCCGACCGGGAATGTTTCGCGTTTGATCATTTTTCAACCTCCTGCTGTTGGATGGCGGATGCGGTTTTCCGGGCATCACGATAGATGGCAAGGTTGTGGCTGGCCCGTTTTTCCTCCGGGGTGTTGTGGAGCCACATCAGGGCTTTGTTCTGTAACTGTACGGCTTTATCGACCATGCCGCATTCGTAATAACAGCGGGCCAGCACCGTTGCTGCCCGGCCGCGATCCAGATCATTGCTGAATTTGCCGCTTTTCCAGGCGGCGGACGCCAGTTCATAGCGGGTGAGCAGCGGATAGGTTCCCGGCGGTGCCTTCTGCATGTTGTGCGCCAGTTGGACCAATAACATCGGTTGACCGGCAAAGTTCCGGATGATGCTCTGATAGACCGGTATCACGCGCGGATCGGGTTTGCCGCGGAAATGGAGGATACGCAATTTGGCATTGTAAAGCGGAAATTCCTGCGGGTTCCGTTTGATGCTGTCATCCAGGATTTTCAGGCCATCATCGGTCCGGTTCAATTTTCCGGCAAGGAGGTTGGCGGCACCGATGGCAAGCCCCGGATCATCCGGAAATTTTTTGCGCCGTTCCTGAACGGTCGTCAGGGCTTCTTCAAAATCCTGATTCTTCAGCAATGTCACCATTTTGCGGTTGAATTGATCCAGTTCCATCGCGGTACGGATGTTGTATTGGCCGGAGGAGATCTCCGTCAGCACCCGGTGCAGTTCAGCGGTGGGGCCGATCCAGGCAATGCGCCCGTCGCGGCCGATGACGACATCGGTGGGAAATGAATCGGTCTCGCGGAGATAGGTATCGGCGGTCCGGGCCATGGAATCAACGGCCGCCGGGATCTTCATGGAGGCCAGATGCGGGTATTCCTCCACCGATTTTTCATCGCTGTCGCCGATGGCGAGAAAAACCGCGGAATTGCCGAATTGCCGGGCGGCATCCGCGATCAGCGGTACGGCTTTGTCGCAGGGGACGCAATCCCGGGTCCAGAAATGCAGAACGACCATCTTTTTCCCGATCATATCCGCGATCCGGAAGCGTTTGCCGCCGATGAAGCGCGCCACCTCAAGTTCCGGGGCCTGCTGGCCGAATTCAGCCGCACCGATGGTGCCGATCAGGAGCAGGGTGGAAACAAGGACCGAAAATTTTATCATGATGACCTCTCTGTGATGCAATGTTTCAGCAACCGCGGTCAAGTGCGTTTTTGACCAGCATGGCGGTTAGCCGGGCGAACGACAGACCGGCCGCTTTGGCCGCCTTGGGGACCAGACTGGTATCGGTGAAGCCGGGCAGGGCGTTGCCTTCGAGGATCACCGGGTTGCCATCCCCGTCGATGATGAAATCGACCCGCACCATATCGCGGCACCGGAAATCGCGGTAGAATCGTTCCGAAAGTTTTTTCAGCAATTCTTTCTGTTCGGCACTGAACGATGGGGCCGGGATCAGGTATTCGGTATGGCCGCCTTTATAAAGATATTTGGCGTCGTAGTCGTAAATGCCGTGGGGCGGCCGGATCTCGATGGGTTCACAGGCTGTGCCGTTGATGACCGCGACCGTCGATTCGATACCGGAAACAAATTCCTCCACCAGCAGCCGGTCATCGTAGGCAAAGACTTCATCCAGGGCGGTTTCCCAATCTGCCGCCGATTCCACTTTGACAATGCCGACCGTGGATCCCTGCTGCGGAGCTTTCAGCATGACCGGGAATCGCAGATCCGCCGGGAATGCCCGGTTTTCCCGGGTCACAACAGCCCATTTGGCGGTGGGCAGATCGTGCTGTTCCATGATTTTTTTGGAGATGATTTTGTCCATAACATCGGCGCAGGAGGCGGAACCGGAGCCGACAAAGGGGACCCCGGCATCTTCCAGCAGTTTCTGCAGCCGTCCGTCTTCACCGAAGCCGCCGTGCATGACCGGAAACACCACCGTTGCCTGACGGATCTCCGGTGTGAGTTCGCAATGCTGAAGATCGATCTCCTCCACCGGATAACCGGCCCGGCGCAGGGCCGCGGCAACCGCCGCTCCGGACCGGAGCGAAACGGAACGTTCACTGCTGTCGCCGCCCATCAGTACCGTGACCTTCGGTGCCGGGACCGCCGCCGTCAGCCGCTGACGGGTCTCCGGATCGGCAAAAACCAGTTCCGGTTCCAGATAGATCCCGGTATTCCGGGCCACGGCGGCACGGATTTCAGTCATCAGTTCCTCCAGATCCGCGGCGGATGCTCCCCCCCGGTTCAGCAGGAAATTGGCGTGTTCCACGCTGACCTCCAACGCCCCCTGGCGGCGGCCTTTGAGCCCGCATTGGTCGATCAGACGACCGGCGGATTCGCCGGTGTCCGGATTGCGGAAGACACATCCGGCGGTCCGGGCCGCGGGTTCCCGGCGGCGGCGGGCTTCGGCTTCCGCCCGGATGGCCGCCAGTTCGGTTTCCGGATCAGAGGGCGGCAATGCCAGCACCGCAGAGGTGATGATGACATCGGCCGGGATCGGGCTTTGACGGTAGCCCCAGGTCAGGTCGGAGGCATCCGCGCTCCACAGCGAACCGTCGGCCCGGCAGCCGCGGAGTTGGGCCACCAGTTCGCCGATCCAGTGACCGTTGGCCCCGGCATTCATCCGCAGAGCCCCGCCGAGGGAGCCGGGGATGCCGGACAACGGAGCCAGACCGCCGAATCCGGCCCGCGCCGCCTGCCGCGCCAATTCCGGCAGCCGGAGCGCGGCACCACACGACACGGTGCGGTCGGGACAGACGGTGAAGGAGGAGAAAACACCGCGTTCCAGCCGGATCGCCAGCCCGTCAAACGGTTTGTCCATACCGGCCAGATTGCTGCCGCCGCCGATCAGCAGACGGCGTACGCCGTTGCGCGACAGAAAACGGCAGAGTGCCGCCAATTCCGCTTCACAGGAGGGTTCCGCCAGCAGCGGCACAGTTCCGCCGACGGCAAAGGTGGTCAGATCGCGATAGGGGATGTTCCGGGTCAGTTCCAGCCGCGGAAATGCCGTGACGAGCAGTTCCTCCCAGTTTTCCACGACGGCCGGAGCCGGTTCCGCGGTGTCGGACAGCGGGATCAGTTCCCCGTGCCGGAGCCGGCGGTGGAAGCAGCTGTAATGGCCGGTGCGGCAGACGGCGGGATTTTCCGGTTCCGCTTTGAACAGCACGCAATCCAAGGTGCAGTTCATCAGGATGTCACAGATCCGCAGACGGCCCGCCGCCGGTTGTCCGCCGGAAGCGACCAGAGTGACAAAGCCGGATTCCAGACTCTGTTCCCAGGCGGCGGCATCCATTTCGCCGGTCGTCAGAATGTCGCCGGTGCGCACATGCTGGACCACTGCTGCGACCAGTCCGTTTTTGTAATTCAGTTCCACCATTTGAATATCTCCTCGAAGAATGATGTTTCGTCAATCCATTGAGCGGCCAGTTCCACGGCCTTTTCCGGGGGACACGGCACATCCGGTGTCACCCCGATCCCCTCGATCCGTCTGCCGTCCGGGCGGCGGATATCGCCGAAAACCGTTTGCAACCGCGATCCGTCCGGCATGGCGATGATTTGCGATGGCAGGCATTGGCCCGGGGTGGCGGCTCCGAACAGCCGGGCATGACCGGCATCCTGCATGGCCGCGGCAAAGATTTCAGAGGTGCTGCCGCTGTCGTTGTCGATCAGAATGGCTATTTTGCCGCGGAACCCGTTTTTCTGCGGTGTGGAGCGGGGTGAAAGTTTCACGCCGTTCATGATCATTTCCCCCAGCGGAATGCTCCGGGGGGCGCACCAGGAGGCCAGATACACCGCCGCATCGGCAACCCCGCCGGGATTGTCGCGGATGTCGATGATGATGCCGCGGCAGCCGGCCAGCGTGGTTTTCAGGTCCTGACGGAATCGTTTGATGACCTCCGGCACAAAAAGCGAAAAAGCAACCAGCCCCACCGTGTCAGACAGCCGCTCGGCGCGGTAGTCCGCCTGAAGATGCAGATTGCCGGAGCGGAAATCCAGCGCAGGCCGGTCGCCATCGGTGCGGTTTGCCGGAACCGGGGGCGTGGCTGTGGTTGGGGCAGGCGGCAGCAGTTGCAGATGGCTTTCGCCGGTCCCGGCGAGCATTTGATTGATGATCCGGCGCGCGTCTTCCGGGGTTGCCGCGGCTTTGACCTGCGGCCGGTAAACATCGTGCAGTCCGGCCCGGTTTTCAGTATCGAATGCCGGATTGTAATGATGGCGGCAGATGGTCTGCCAGACCGTATCAAAAAGCGGCAGATCGGATTCTGCCGCCGCGGCGGCAAAAGCAGACAGACAAAACAGCAATGTGATCAGGTATTCAGATTTCATCTTCTGCAATGGTAAAGGTTTCATCGGGGAGTCGGGGATCGAATTCCCAGTTTTCAAGCCGCAGTTCCAGACGGGTCCCGAGTTGTTCCATGATCATGTGCGCGGGCAGCATGACGCCGTGCTGCAGACGGTAATCCAGATGATCGATCGTGACCGGGATCCGGCCGAGGTCAGTCACGGCCACGGTCCGGGTGCGGCGGATCAGTTTGTCGTTGACGGAAACAAAAAATTCCATCGGCTCAAGCGACGGTGCCGCTTTGAAACGCCCCACCAGACGGCGGCAGGCAACGCCGTTGAACTCAACAATCTCCCGATCCATGGCCAGTTCGGAGAATGCCTCCGCAAAAGTCGCCCGCCAGTCGAGCATCCGCCAACCGATCAGCAGCGATTCCCGTTCTGCGGGCGGCAGGGCCCGGCTGCCGATCTCATCAATGATCTCCCGGCATACAGTGCCGTTGTAAACCATTTTTTTGAGCGGCATCCCCTCCACCTGCAGGGATTCGCTGTAGCCCGGCGGATCGTTGCGCCAGCAGACCGTCAGCCGGACCGGGATGTTGAGTTCGGCAAGACTGCCGGCGTAGGTGTAACGCTGGGTGGTGCAGATCGTCCGGCCCGTCCCCGCGGCCTGATCCATCGCCGCCGTGAATGCGGTCAGTTCCGCCGCCGAGGCCGGGTCGGTCACGGCCGGGATGGCGGCACAACCGGCGGCAAACAGCAGCAGGACCGGTGTCAGCAGCCGCCGGAAAAGATCAGCGGTCCGCATCTTGTTTCCCCCGGATGATCTGATTCGGGTTGTCCTCCCAACGGTCGATCACAGCGGAAAGACTGCGGGAGAGGTTGTCCAGCCGGGTCAGAGTATCGGCGAGCCGGGTGAATCCATCGGTCGTATCCTGCTGGAAGGTCTGACCGGCGCGCTCGGCCGAACGCATGAACTGGCGCATTTCGGTTATGCCGCCGTCAAGATTTTCGATGGTCGCCGTCAGGGCCGGTCCATCGGTCAGGCGGCGGATGTTGTCGGTGGCCGTTTCGATGTTGCTGACCGACTGGGTGATCCGGGTGATGTTTTCATCGGATAACGCCTGATGCAGATTGGCTGCGGAAGCATTGAGTTCCCGGCTGATCAGGTTGAGCTGATGCATGGTATCGAGCAGATTGCTCTGCCCGAAAAGTTCGTTCATCCGGTCCAGCGATTGTTCCAGTTTGTCGGCCAGCATGATCAGATTGACCTGATTCAATTCCTCGATCACCCGGCTGATATTCTGGATGGCATTGCCGATATGCGACGGCAGGGCCGGGATGTAAAGCCGGTCTTCCGGCAGATCTTCCAGATGCGGCAGAGCCGGGGCCGTGGAACTGCCCAGCGTCAATTCCAGAAAACAGCCGCCCATCAGGCTGGAGGCATTGACAAAACAGGTGGCATCGCGCTGTCTCAAAATATCCGCCAGTTCCCCGGCCGAACCGAGCGTGTTGCCGCCGCGGTTGCTCATCAGGTCCATGGCCGATGCGGTCAATTCAAAATAAACCGCAATATTGCCGTCACTCTCCCGCATGGCGATGCGGGAAACTTTGCCGATGGGCAATCCCAGATATTTGACCTGCGACCCCGGCGACAACCCCTCCACCGAAGTGTTGACAACCGTTACAGCATGTACCTTCGGCTCAAAAATGCGGGTGATGCCGACCGCCAGAAATCCGCTGATCAGCAAACTGCCGGAGAGCAGTACGAATGCACCGAGTTTTATTTTGTTTGCCCGTTCCATGATATTCGTCCTTTACGCATGTTCCAAGACAGCAAAGACCGCCGTCAGCAGGGCGTCGGCTGTCACAATCAAAAAAATCGCCGTTACCACCGCGCTGGTCGCAGAGCGGCCCACCCCCTGGGCATCGCGCTCGGCAGACAATCCCTTCTGGCACCCGACCGCGGCTACGATCATGCCGAAGAAGACGCTTTTCAACAGCCCCTGGATCAGGTCGAGCGGGCGGATCACGGTCAAAACATTGTTGCAGTATTCCGCAACGGTGATATTCAAATTGGTGCAGACGATCAACATGCCGCCGATGATGCCGCAGACATCGCAGATGATCGTCAGGCCGGGCAGTACCATCAGCAATGCCAGCACTTTGGGCAGTACCAGAAAACGCCCGAGATCAAAACCGAGGGTGGTCAGCGCATCCAGTTCTTCATTGGTCTTCATGGTGCCGATCTCGGCGGAGAACGCGGACCCGGAACGGCCGGCCAGAACCACCGCTGTTACCAGCGGGGCCAGTTCGTTGACGATCACGGTGCCGACCAGATTCACCACATAATTTTCCACCCCGAACCGGCCCAGCTGAATGATCGCCTGAAATGAAAGGATCACACCGATCAGACAGCCCAGCAT
This sequence comes from Lentisphaeria bacterium, assembly GCA_017414565.1. Lineage (GTDB taxonomy): Bacteria > Verrucomicrobiota > Lentisphaeria > Victivallales > Victivallaceae > RGIG1931. The sequence goes on from JAFQLP010000110.1 coordinate 13,247, forward strand.
GGCGATGATCGGCATGGCATCGCTGCCGCAGGTGTCCATGTAATAGGCGATGGTGCTGTATTTGACTTTGGTGGGGTGGCGCAGGGCCGACAGAAGCATGTGGGTCAGGCGGGCGAGAAACACCAGGGCACTGATCATTCCCCGTGCCAGTTTGATGGTCGTGCCACCGACCTGTTCACAGAGGATGTACAGGGATTTATCGCCGCTGTTCATGCTGTTACAGCACCTTCGCGGTTTCGGCCGCCAGTTTTTCCACGCACCGGGCCGCCGCTTCGGCCCGGGCCGCCGGGGTGGCATCTGTTACCGGGGCCGTACAGCGGAACCGGACGGTGCGGTTGCCGCAGCGGATGGTGCCGGCGCAGACAAACTCGCCACCGGTTTCGGCAAAGGTGTCGATGGTTCCGGACAGGCGGCGGGAGCCGTCACCGGCAAAACAGCGGTTCAGCGACCGGGGGACCAGTTCGCCGGGGGGCAGAGCCCATTTGAACCGGGCATCATCCCGGATCCGGCCGTCGGGGTCCACGCTCCGGTAGGCGGTGGAGGAGCCGGACAGATTGATGAATTCGACCGCCAGCAGCGGGGATTTCACCCGTTGCTGTACCGGCAGTTCGTAGCGTTCGACCTCCCGGTACGGTTCAAAAAAACAACCGGATACGCCCGGTAGCAGCATGACAAGCAGCAGAAAAAAAAGGTTTTTGTTCATAAAATGTCGCCTCTGGTTGTTCCGGCGGCGGATGCGCACAGCCGGAGGGTGGTACAGAGTAATGTCATAAACATATTATAATAGGAAATGAGGAGATTTGCAAATTTTCCCGGGGGAAAATGTTGCGAAAACACGGCGGCAGATGTATTTTAAGAAAACATGTCGTGTCAACTTGATTGAGAAAGGAAAATGCCGTGCCGCTTCTTGATTCGATCCGTGGTCCGGAGGACCTCCGCCGACTGACGGTCCGGGAACAGACTGCGCTGGCAGAAGAACTGCGGGCCGAGATTTTGCGGAGCGTTTCCGCGAACGGCGGCCACCTGGCATCCAGTCTGGGGGTGGTGGAGCTTACGATCGCACTGCACTGCGTTTTTGATACCCCGCGGGATGCCCTGATCTGGGATGTCGGGCATCAGGCATACGCCCATAAATTGTTGACCGGCCGCCGGGATCTGTTCGCTTCGCTGCGCCGTTGCGGCGGTTGTACGCCGTTTCAATCCCGCGCCGAATCGCCGGAATCCGACCCCATCGGGGGCGGTCATGCCGGTACGGCCATATCGGCCGGATTGGGATTGCAGACGGCATGGCAGCGGCAGGGAAGCCGTCAACGGGTTGCCGCTATTGTCGGCGACGGGGCTCTGTCCTGCGGGATTTCGCTGGAAGGCATGACCCAGCTGGCGGATTGCGGTGCGCCGCTGGTGATCGTACTCAATGACAACCGCCGGTCGATTTCGCACAATGTGGGCGGTTTGACCCATTACCTGAACCGGTTGATCACGGCGCGGCGTTATTTGGCGTTCAAAGGTATTTTGCGTTCGTTCCTCGGGCGGCGGCCGGGGGTGTTGCGGCGGTTGCGGCGGCTGCTGGAAGCCGTCAAGGTAGTGCTGCTGCCCGGTGCGTGGTTTGAATCGCTGGGGGTCCGTTATCTGGGCCCGGTGGATGGACATTCGATCCCGGAACTGATCCGCGTTCTGGCAACTGCCCGGGAGTCCGGCAAGCCGGTGCTGGTGCATGTTATCACCCGCAAAGGCAAAGGGTATGCGCCCGCCGAAAGCGATCCCGGGAAATATCACGGGGTGGCTCCGTTTGATCCCGGTACCGGTTTGGTTTCGTCTCCCGGCGGCATGAGTTTTTCCCGCGCCTTCGGTATGACGATGGGCGAATTGGCGGAAACGCATCCGGAATTGGTGGCGATCACGGCCGCCATGCGGGACGGGACCGGATTGGCCGCGTTTTCCCGGCAGTATCCGGAGCGTTTTTTTGATACCGGCATCACCGAGGAACATGCCGCCGTTTTTGCCTCCGGGCTGGCGGCGGCGGGGATGCTGCCGGTCATGGCGGTGTATGCCACGTTTTTTCAACGGGCTCTGGACCCTTTGTACCACGATATCTGTTTGCAGAATTTGCCGGTGATTTTCGGGCTTGACCGTTCCGGGGCGGTGGAAGACGGCCCCACGCATCACGGGATATACGATCTGGCGTTTTTGCTGGAAATGCCCGGGCTGACGGTCTATGCCCCGCTGGATGAAGCCGAATTGCGCGCCATGCTGCATACGGCGGTAAAACGCCGCGCACCGGCCGTACTGCGTTATCCCCGCGGTGGTACCGGCAGGCCGTTTGATCTGTCACAGCCGGTGCCGGAGATCGTTCCCGGAAGTTCCGAACAGATGCGGGAGGGCAGCGATTGTGTGATTGTGGTCTGCGGGCCGGAAGCATTGGCAGCATGTCAGACGGCGGAGCGGTTGTCCCGGGATCACGGTGTGGAGGCGGCGGTTCTGCGGATGTTGACACTGAAGCCGCTGGACACGGCGGCATTGCGGGCCCAGGCCGCGGAAAAGCCGGTCTTCACCCTGGAAGATCATGCGGTAACAGGCGGGCTGGGACAACTGACGGCTGCCGCCCTGACCGGTATGACCGCGCCGCGGCGGGTATTCGGCTGGCCGGATCAGATCATTGCTCACGGTTCCCCGGCGGCATTGCGGCGTTTGTACGGGCTTGATCCGGAATCGCTGGCGGCTTCGATCGCCGCCGACCTCGGACGCGGGAAATAAAAAAATACCACCGGCAGCCGCCGGTGGTATTTTTTTGTGTCGGGCCGGTCGATTACGCGAACAGCGCGCGGACATTGGCCAGGGCCATTTCGCAGGCCGTGAGGCAGGGTTCTTTGCCTTCGTATTCGATGGAGAGGAACCCATCGTAACCGGAGGCCTTGATGAGCGCGACGATGCTGCGCAGATCCACATCGCCATTGCCGGTGACGGCACCGCGGAAATAGCGGCCGTGACGGGTTTTGCCCCACTGGTCTTCGCAGAGGACCGTTTTGCGGAGATAGAAATCCTTGAAGTGGATCATGGAGGCGATCGGCAGGTTGTGCATCACCGCGATTTCCGGATCTTCATCGGCGCAGATAAAGTTGCCGACATCGAGGGTGGTGCGGTAATTCGGGCGGTCCACCAGAGCCACCAGACGGCCGATCCGTTCGCTGCCCTGGAAATGATAACCGTGGTTTTCGGTGCTGGTCGTAATGTCGTACTGCGCGGCGTAATCGGCGATCTCGCGGCAGGCCGCAACGCAGATCGGCAGATCGTGTTCAAAATTTTCCAGCGAACATTCCGCCTGCGGGCGGTAGCCGACATCGTGACGCATCAGATGGACGCCCAGACGGGCCGCGATATCGACCTCGGTCTTGACCCGTTCGATTTCGGCGCGGATCTCTTCTTCGGTCTTGTTGCGGGTGGTGCCGTCTTCATTGGTCATGGTCAGGAAGTTGGCCCCGATGGTGTAGCTGGAAAGCGGCAGGTTGTTCTTGGCCGCATATTCCCGCACTTGGTCGGTCAGTTCCGGATTGCCGGTCAGGGTGACGATAGCCGGGGTCGGGGAGATTTCAAGGTGTTCGCCGCCCCGTTCCACGATCCAGTCGATCATCTTGAAAATATCCAATTCGCCCGCCTTGCAGGCGTTCAGGAAACTGTAGGAAGTAAAACCGATTTTCATTTCTTTCTCCTTGTCATGGTTTAAAAACATCACTGCCGGTTAACATAATACTCATTTCGATAATTGCAATCTCAATTGCTGTAATGGCGGCGTTTCCGGGTGGAGGGAATACCCAGTTTTTCGCGGTATTTGGCAACGGTCCGGCGGGCCACATCGCAACCATCCCGGTTCAGGAGTTCCGCGATCCGGTCATCGGAAAGCGGATCGGCCGGATCTTCGGCGGCGATCATTTTGCGGATGCGTTCCATGACGGAACGGCTGGAGAGGCTTTCGCCATCTTCATTATGATAACCGCTGGAAAAAAAGTATTTGAATGGCAACAGCCCCTGCGGCGTTTGCAGATATTTGTTGGCAATGGCCCGGCTGACGGTGGTTTCGTGCAGATCGAGCTGCTCCGCCACGCGCCGCAGTGTGAGCGGCTTCAGAGCCTCCACCCCGGTGGAGAAAAACGCCTGCTGTTCCGCGGCGATCACCGCGGCGATCCGGCGGATGGTGGTGTCGCGCATGGCCAATGCCTGGATCAGGTTGCGGGCCGATTCCAGTTTGGCACGGAGGTATTCGTGATCTTCAGCCGACAGCGTTTTATCGGCTGCCATCCGCAGGTAATGCTCCGGGATGTGCAGCCGGATATCCGATTGGCCCGGTGCCAACTGCCAGTTGCCGTCAGCATCGCGGATGATTTCCACTTCGGGCGTCACATAGACCGGCGGGGTGTGGTTCATGCCCGCCGCCGGAAATGGATTCAACTGCCGGATACGGTCGATCCGGGTGTTGAGTTCATCCACCGTCAGCCCCAACTGCCGGGCCAGTGCCGGGAGCCGGTTGGCGGCGATCGTTTCCAGATGATGATCGATCAGTTCATACAGCACCGGATCGGTTTCCCCCTGCCGTTCCAACTGCAGCCGCAGACATTCGGCAGGCGTGGCGGCGGCGATCCCCGGCGGGTCGAATGACTGCACCAGCCGGATCGCCTGAAAAACTTCATCCATATCGGCATCGGCGGCCATGGCCAGATCGGCGGCCGGAGTCCGGAGATAACCGTTTTCATCAAGACTGCCGATCACCATTTCCGCAATCGTCCGGATGCGGGGCGGGGCTTCGGTCATGGCCAGTTCATCCAGCCATTGCTGTTGCGCGGATTCTTCTTCGGAAAGCGACTGGAAAAGATAATCGCGGCCGCGCTGACGGTCAATATCCGGAAGATCCCCGGGGCTGTCATGCCAGTCATCGGCATCGCTGATGACCCGGTTCACCCAATCGTCATCATCGCCGCTGGTTTCATTGGTGTAATCGTCATCATCCGGATCGGGCTGGGACAGCGGGTCCCCGGCCGGGATCTCGGCCGGCGGGGAGGTGATTTCCAATACCGGATTTTCCGCCAGCATCTGCTCGACCACCTGCCGCAGTTCCTGCCGCGGGGTGTGCAGAAGCGACAGCGATTGCAGTTGACGCGCCGACATGGTCTGTTCCTGACGGAGTGTCTGGGCGTGCCGGATGTCTGTATTGGCCATGCAAGAAAACCCGATTTTTCTGAAAAGCTGTTTTTATTTGATGAATGCACTTGATTTTGTCACCAACAGAATTTAAGTTTATTCGGATAAAATTCCAGTGTGGAATGAAGAAAGAACAGAGAAAACCCGGATTTTTTTATCAGACTATGGCAGAAACAATTGAACTGATCGCTCTCGGCAGCGGTTCCCGCGGCAATTCGCTGGCGGTCCGGTACGGAGACCAGACATTGCTGGTGGATGCCGGATTCAGTTGCCGGGAACTCAAACGGCGGTTGACGGTTTCCGGGGTCGATCCCGGTTCCGTGCGGGCCGTGCTGCTGACCCATGAACACAGCGATCATTTGAGCGGCTGCCGGGTTTTTTGCGATCAATGCGGGATTCCGCTTTATCTGTCCGGCCGGGTGGCGGACCGGTTGAGCCGCGACGGAGCATCGCTGCCGAGCCGGTTGTGCGAATTTGAACCGGGCAATCACTGTGATGTGGCCGGTTTTTCGGTGGCACCGTTTCCGGTGCAGCATGATGCGGTCGATCCGGTCGGATTCGAGGTGCGGCGGGGGGATTTCCGGATCGGGATCGCTTCGGACCTGGGCAAGATGAATGCCGCCGCCTGCCGCCATCTGACCGATTGCGATGCGCTGGTGCTGGAATCCAATTATGACCCGGAGATGTTGCGGAATTCCGAACGGCAGTATTATTTGAAGCGGCGGATCAGCGGACGCTTCGGACATCTGGACAATCAATCCGCGGCCGCGGCTTTGCGGGAACTGGTGGGGCGCCGGACCCGGGTGGTGCTGTATGTCCACATCAGTTCGGAGTGCAATACATACGAGTTGGCCCATCGATCCGGGAAACAGACATTGGTCGAGATGGGGCGGCCGGATGTGCAATTGTTTGTGGTGCCGCAGCAGGACCCGCTGCCGCCGTTGACGATCAGGCGTTGCGATGCAGACATGTGAACCCAACCGGGTATATTGTCCCGCCTGTGACACCAAATACGATGTGACCGGGTTTCCGGAATTTTCCCGTTTTGAATGTCCCGAATGCGGGGTGGAAATTACGGTGCCGCGTTTCTTCGACCGTTATCTGCTGTGGCGGCAGTGCGGCCGCGGCGGGATGGCCAGCATTTTTGAAGGCACAGAGCCGGGGGCGGGCAACCGGAAGGTCGCTGTCAAGATCATGACCCCGGAGGCCGGACAGGAGATCGGTGAAGAGCGGTTCCTGACCGAAACGCGGTTGATCACCCGGGTTTCCCACCCCGGGATCGTGCCGGTATTCGATTGCGGGATTTTTCAGGGAATGCCGTTTCTGGTCATGCCGTTCATGCCGGGCGGCAATCTGGAGGCGAAACTCAAGAAGAACCGGCTGCCGCGGGATCACAAGATCATTTGCGGTTGGATCGCGACCGTGGCGGAGGGTTTGCGGCTGATGCACCGGGAGGGTTTCCTGCATCACGACATCAAACCGGCCAATATCCTGCTGGATGAAAAAGACAATGCGGCATTGTCCGACTTCGATTTGATCTCCCACGCCAGCAATACCGTTTCCGACAGCGATGAAAATTGGATCAGCCCCGCCTATGCCAGCCCGGAACGGCTGATCTATGGCGATGATGGCGTGAAGGGGGATATTTTCAGTCTGGGCGTAACGGCGTATGAATTGCTGACCAGACAGGCCCCGTTTCAGGTCAAAGGCACCCCCAAACAATTGCTCGAAGCGCGGCGGCATCCGGCGTTTCTGCCGGCGGCCGATATGGTGCCGGAACTCAGCAGCGGTTTATCCGCCCTGATCGACCGGATGCTGGCGTACGAAACCGCGGCCCGGCCGGATTATCCCGAGATCGTGGCGGTTTTCCGCCGCGAAAGCGAGGGGCGCGGGTTGAGCCTGCGTGACCGGCTCAAACGCATGTTCCATTGACCGGCGCAGCCGCTATTTCTGTTCAAATCCGGTAAGATCGCGCAACAGACGGATGAATGGCGTTTGAGGTTCGCTGTTTTCTTTCTGATCCGTTTTTTCGCCGCCCAGACGGTTCAACAGCACCTCCAGCGAGGCACTGGAAATGGAGCGAAGAACGGAGGTGTTACTGGTTTTAGGAGCGGCCAGCGTGCCCTGGATCGGGATTTTGACCGCCAGTGTGCCGATTTCGATCGCCGTATTCAGATCGACTTCATGCGGCTGGGTCAGTACCATGGTACCGGAAAAATCAAGTTTCTGTACCGGGTCCCCCTGAAAATTCAATTTCCGGATCCGCAACAGATCCTGTTCGGCGGCCAGCTCGATGAGGCCCGTTTGGAAAGTGATTTCGGAAAGCGGGCTTTCGGTAAAATGGTTCGCCGTCTGCAACAATTTTTCCCAGTTGTTTTTCACCTCCAGCGTATTGGGGACCAGTGTCCCGGCGCGGACCAGCAGTTCCACCGGCAACAGCAGCAGCCGGGTCAGCGGGGTGTTGGCTTCGGTATAGGTCAGTTTCAGGTCATTGACGGTCCCGGATGCCGTGCCGCGGAAATTGGTGTACCAGGCCGCACTGAGCAGCCGGTCAAAGGAAAGATCCCAGGTGAAATCCGAAATGGTCCCGGAGCAGTCGGGCGCATCTTCAAACAATTCCATCAGCGGCGCAATGGCAATGGGCGAGGCCGCTTTGGCTTTGGTCTGGAGGCTCATACCGGTCGCCCGGTCTTCCATTGCCAGATCGAACACCAGGTCGGCATCATGGATGAAAAGATGGGCCGGCGCGGTCGTGCGGGCCTGATTCCGATGCAGCAGGATCTGGCTTTGCAGGGCGAATGTGCCGCTTTTCCACCGGAGTTTCTGCAGATCAAGGTCAAGCAGCAGCGGCCGGTTGCCGAAGTGGAACGGTACCCGCTGGGACTGCTGTTCCCGGGGCGGGGAGAAAATGGAACGGTTTTCCGGTTGGGCCGCCGTCGCCGGTGCCGCATTTTCGTACATGGTCCACAGATCCGCTGAATCGGCGGCGATCCGCAGGGTCGCCTGCTGTTCCGGGGCCGCCGGGATCTCCGCCGCCAGCCGCACGGATGCCAGTTGCTTGATGGAGTCCGCCAGCGTCAGCACGCAATCCGAAAGCGTGGTCCGGGCGTTGTCCCGCTCCAGCCGGAATTGGCCTTTGCCGGAAAACGGACGGGTGGAGCCGGGTGTCCGGAATTTGTCCATCGAAAAATTGCCGGTGAGCAGCAATGTCCCGCTCTTCGGGGCGGCTTCGGCCCGCAATTCACCGGCGATCAGGCCGTCGGTCAACCGGCCCGGCAGGACCGTGTCAAGGAACGCATCATTCAGATAACGGATCCGCAATGTTCCTTCGGCCCGGTCTTCGCTGCCGGCGTAATAACCGGAACCGCTGATCCGGAGTGCCGGGTTGCCGTCGATCCGGAGCGCGGTATCAAAATTATTGAGTTGGAGCCGTCCGTTGGGCGGCAGATAAAGCGTCAGGTCGCTGTGAAGATCGAGATTGGCATTGGCCCGCTCCGGAAACGCAATGCCGCCGGATTTCAGATCGATCCCGGTTTCGATGCCGATGGTTTGGAATTGATTGGCCGCCTGCACCCTGGTTTCGGTGATGATCTGGCCGCGGGTCAGGATATCAAAAGCCGGAAAAAGCTGCCGGAGCGCATCGGCCGAGGTCGTGGTGCGGATGGTGAATTTCCAGTTGTCTTCGATCCCTTTGGCGGAAAAATGCTGACGGGGCATTTCGGCCTCCAGAACCGTTCCCGCCGCCGCATCCAGCCGGAGCCGCAGATTTTCGCAGATTTTGAAATCGGGACCGAAACGGAGGTCGGCACTGCCGGACAGGGTCGCCGGCAAAAGGGCCGGCGGCAATTTTTCCACCATCGGACGGCACGACGGCGGCAGCAGGGGCAGCCAGGCATCGGAGACATTCTCCAGTTTTACCTGGCAGGAGCCGCTGCCGGTGACCGGTGTGACGGTGGCGGTCCCGGAAATTTTACCCAGCTCGACCCCGTTCCGGGAGGCCTGCAGGTTCAGCCGGTCAAAGACAAACGAGCCGTCGCGGTTCAGCAGACAGTGGGTGTCGCTGTGCAGGGCCAGTTGGTCGAGCGTCCAACTGCCGCTGCGGAATGCGGCATCGGTCAGGTCGATCGCACCGGATACCTCCGGCAGACCATCCGGTGTCAGCGACAGCGACAGACCGCCCTTCAGCATACCGGCGGTCGGGGTGAATGCCGGGTCGGATACCGCCAGCCGCAACAGCGGCAGGGGCAGTGCATCGATCTGGATCGACAGCGAAGCGTTGCTGGATTCGATCCGGCTTTTTTCGGTGTTGTATGCCAGCGGCTGATTCAGGGTGATGCTCGCCAGTGACCGCTGATTTTCCAGCACATCAGCCTGCAACTCGCTGATTTTGAAACTGTGATTGACCAGATCGGCGGAAAAGAGGTGGCGCAGCCGCAGTTCAAATCCCGGCAGCATCAGGCGTTCACGGCCGAACTGGGCTTCGCCTTCGGAGCGGATGATGCTCAATGTGCCGGAGGTTTTCAGATTTTCCCGGCTGGCGGTGACATGGCCTTCGCCGGCCAGCCGGAGTTGCCCCGGATTGATGCCGCGGAAGCAATCGCTGAGGGCGGCGGTGAGTTCGTCGGAGATCTGGGCCGAAAGATTCAGATCGCACAGGAACGGATCGGTGTTGATCATCCCGTCAGCCGAGATCCGGCTGCGGATGGTATCGGAAAGTTTCTGCCGGAGCGTGAATTTCCGCAATTCCCAGCCGTTTTGTCCGGCATACGCCAGCGACACATCGCCCTCCACCGTGGCGGCGGCAAGCGGACGGTCGGCGATTTTGCCGGAGATCTGGGCCAGCGCGCTGGTCATATCCAGTTGATGCAGGGAAAGGTCGTCCCCGCTTTCCAGTTGGATTTGAATCCCCAGTTTGCCGGAAATGGCCAGTTCCCGGCCGGAGACCAGCTGCAGGTCGCCATTGGCGCGGATCTTGGATTTCCGGCCATTGCCGTAATTTTCCGCATCGGCCTCAAAATTGCCGATTTCC
>JAFQLP010000111.1 GCA_017414565.1 Lentisphaeria bacterium
ATTTACGGCAGCAGCAATGACCGGGAATTCTGCCGGAAATGCCGCCGTTCAAGTTGTCTTTTTCCGTCGATCTGCCCGCATTATCACTGCGACGGGCTGGCGGCGCGTGACATTCTGGTCGCCGCCTCGCAGATCCCCGGCGTGAAACATGTCCATGTCAATTCCGGCATCCGGCTCGATCTGGCCCTGCGGCAGCCGGAATTTTTCCGGGAACTGGTACGCAACCATGTTTCCGGGCACATGAAGGTCGCCCCCGAGCATCTTCATCCGGAGGTGCTGCGGTTGATGCGGAAAAATCCCGCCGATGAATTTTACCGTATCCGCGAGCGTTTCGAGGAAGAAAGCCGCGCCTGCGGCAAAGAACAATACCTGATCCCGCTGTTTATCTCCAATTTCCCCGGCTGTACGGCCGAGCGGATGCAGGTGGTCGATGATTATCTGAACCGCAATCACTGGAGTCTTCAGCAGGTGCAGGATTACATTCCGCTGCCCATGACCATGGGGGCGGCCATGTATTACTGCGGAACCGATGCCGACGGCAACCCGATCCCGGTCAACCGGGGGCTGGCGGAACGCCGTCCGCAGATCGAGGTCCTCAAAAAACGGCGGAGCGGAGCCGATACCGGCAAATCCCGTCCCCACCCCTACCCCCGACAAAGCAACGGGCATCCGCAGCGACGCCCCCATCAACAGCGGCGGAACAACGGCAAACCGCATCCGGGCGGAAAAAACGGATGATCGAATCCGCTCCCGGAACGCCGTAAAATCGCCAAAAACATCTATTTTTATTTGCAAAAAATAAGATTTTGCGCTATAGTAAAGTCCGGCGGTTTGGTCGATCAGAACAAAATGTATGCGTCTGACGATGGCCGGTGAAATGATTTTTAACGCTTTTATGCAGTTTTTTCAAGGATAGAGAATGAACGTGGAAAGAAAAACAGAAGAAGCCATCCTGAAAATCGGTGATTGTGAGATCAAGCTTCCCATCATTACCGGGACCGAGGGCGAAAAAGCCATCGACATTGCCAATCTCCGCAAAGCGACCGGCTATGTTACGATCGATCCGAGTTTTATGAATACCGCCGCCTGCTACAGCCAGATCACCTATATCGACGGTGAACGCGGGGTCCTCCGGTATCGCGGTATCCCCATCGAAGACCTGGTGAAACTGGGGTCCTTTACCAAAGTGGCTTATCTGCTGGTGAACGGGCATCTGCCGACACCGGAACAGAGCCGGAAATTTTCGCATCTTCTGAACATCAACTCGCTGCTGCACGAAGACATGCGTCACTTTTTCGACCAGTTCCCGCGCGGTGCCCACCCGATGCACATCCTTTCGACCATGATCAATGCGCTGGCCGCCTTTTATCCCAATGTGGACCTGATGTCGTTGAGCGAAGATATCGATGCCTCCACGGCCCGTCTGATTTCGATCGTCCGTACCATGGCCGCCGTGGCTTACAAAAAATCCATCGGCGAACCGATCGTCTATCCCCGGTGCGACCTCAAGTATTGCGGCAACTTTCTGAACATGATGTTCGATTCCCCGGTGCGGCCCTACACGGTGCGGCCGGAGATCGAGCGTATTCTCAATGTGCTTTTCATCCTTCATGCCGACCATGAACAGAATTGCTCCACCACGGCGGTCCGTACCATCGGCAGTGCCCAGGTGAACCTTTATGCCACCATTTCCGCCGGTATGTCCGCCCTCTCCGGCCCGCTCCACGGCGGTGCCAATCAGGAGGTCATCACCATGCTGCAGCAGATTGCCAACGATGGCAATATTTCCAAATTCCTGCAGCGGGCCAAAGACAAAAACGATCCGTTCCGGCTGATGGGCTTCGGGCACCGGGTCTACAAAACCTACGATCCCCGCGCCCGGATCATCAAACACGAATGCGAGGAACTCTTCACCCAGCTCAATATCGAGGATCCGCTGTTGCAGGTGGCCCGCGAAGTGGAACAGGCGGCGTTGACCGATGAATACTTTATCGAACGCAACCTCTATCCGAATATCGACTTTTATTCCGGGTTGGTCTATCACGCGATCGGCATCCCGGAAAACATGTTCACCGTGATGTTCGCGCTGGCGCGGCTTCCCGGATGGATCGCCCACTGGAAAGAAATGATCGGAACCCACACCCGCATCGTCCGCCCACGGCAGCTCTATATCGGCAATGCCAAAAGCGAGCTCTGATACCCGGGCGGTCTGGCTCTCCCCGTTGGGTCCGTTGGTTTTAACAGCCCGGCGGGGACAGCTCGTTGCGGCGGCATTCGGAGAAATGCCGGAATCACCGGCTTCAGATCCGGTGCTGGCCCGGGCCATTCAGGAATTTCAGGAATATTTTGCCGGTGTCCGCCGGCATTTTTCTTTTCCGCTCCAGCCCTGCGGAACGCCGTTTCAGGAACGGGTGTGGCAGGAACTGGCAACCATTCCCTACGGCACCGTATGCACCTACGGGGAAATCGCCCGGCGGATCGGCAGCCCCGGTGCCGCCCGGGCCGTTGGTATGGCATGCCGGGCCAATCCCATTGTGATCGCCATTGCCTGTCACCGGGTGGTCGGCACCGGCGGACTGACCGGTTATGCGGCCGGGATCGGGCGCAAACGCGCCCTGCTGATGCTTGAATCCGGCCGCCGGGAGATGATTACAGAGGCGTAATGATCTGGCTCAAAGTGTGGGCCTGACCGGGGTCCAGCCGGATACCGGGGATATTGGCGGCCTCCACACATATCATCCGCCGGTATTCGTCATCGCCGAAGTCCGGCATCCGGCTGGATTTTTCCACCCAGGGATTCCAGACTACGGTTTCGTCCGAACCGGTTTTGGCAATGCGGAACGACCGGTTGCCGGTGCGGTCGGTCAGGATCACATCGCCGGCACTGTGATAGACCCGGTCGGTCTCGCTGTTGCAGACAATGGGGTCCGGCGAACCGGGGCATTCATTGAACCCGCCGACCGTGTTGAGATAACCCTGATTTTCCAGCCCGGTCAGCGTGGTCCCGGCGATATCCGCAATGTCAAAATAGGTATGCAGGGCGGTCGCCACCACCCACGGTTTTTCACCCCGGTTGAGCGAGGTCAGCGTCATTTTCAGCGATGCACCGAAATTGACCGCAAAAGTCGCCCGGAGCGGATGCGGTTCGGTGGTTTCAAATGCCATCGTCACCGTATCGGAATCATCATCTCCGGTCGTCACCGAAAGCAGTTCCCAGAGATGCCGCCGGGCGATGCCGTGGCTCGGTTTGGCACTGCCGCCGAACCAGGGCCAGCAAATCGGCACGCCGCCCCGGATCGGTTCCCCCAACTGCCATTCGCTTTTTTCCGAAAGCATCAACACCTCCCGGCCGCCGGCGGGTATCCACGACAACAGATGGGCCCCGTAAAGCGAAATCACACCGGAACCGTAACGGTTGGTGATTTCCAGTGTCGGCAAACCGGTGTCGCGCCATTCAGCCCGGCGGACATGGGTGGAGGAGATCCCATCATTCATACTTTTTCTGCATCCTTGGTTTTATGGTTGTTGACAGTCAAGCATCCGGGCGACCCGGTAAAATTCCGACATGCTCCATGCCTGGGCCGGGCAGCCCTGTTCCCGATGCGGGGCATCCCCATCGGCAATTTCACTCAAAAATCCGGGTACGCCGCTGCCGGCCATGTAACTGGCGGCATGAAGCAGCGAGGCGGCCCGGGCGCGCGCCGGTTCACCGCCCAGCAGGTACAATGCTTCGCAGAACGACGGATAGGGCCACAGCCACGCCGTGCCGTTGTGATAGGCGACTTTGCGCGAGGTGTCTTCCGGCCCTTCGTAACGGCCGCGGTAGGGGTGACGGGGATCGTTCAGCAGCACGCCGTTGTGGGTGACCGGCAATTCGTATTGCACCGGTCTGTCCGCCAGCGAACGGATGGCCCCCGGCACCAGCAGCTGTTCGGCACTGCGGACCACGGTGGCCGCTTTCTGCCGGTCGGTGATGGCACCCAGCGTGACCGCCAGCAGTTGATTGCTGCGAATGTGGTCATCGGGGACCGCATCTGCCGCCGGATGATAGCCGTGGCAATGCAGACAATCGGAGAAACGGTCAGAGCCGGTCAGGTAAAAACGCGCCAACAGCGCATGTTGCGCCTGCTGCCGCCATTCCGCGGCGTTCCGGTCACCGGTATGCCGTTCCAGCATGGCAAGAGCCGCGATCCACAATGCCTGGATCTCGATCGGATACCCCATCCGGGGGGTGCCCGCCGGGTAATTGGTATCCATCCAGGTGAAGTGGGAGGGACTGAAAACCAGCCCGCTGGCATCATCCACCCGGATCCCATTCGGCGTTCCCTGCCGGTACCACCGGACGATGGACGACAACACCTCCCGGAAGGATCGTCCGCCGCACCCCATGTCCAGCAGTTCCGGTGCCTGGAACCGGCGGATGTAATCATCGGCCGCGACAAAGAGCCACAGCGGGGCATCGCTGGTGTCCCGGTTGCTGACATCTTTGCCGTGGATCACATTCGGAATCGTGCCGCATTCTTCAAAGGTAGCAAACGTCCGCAGGATCGCTTCGGCATCCTCCCGCCGTCCGGCGGCGATCAGGCCGCGCAGGGCGATCAGGGTGTCGCGCCCCCAATCCAGAAACCACGGATAACCGGCAATGATGGTCTGCCAGTCATCGCGGCGCACGACAAAATGCCGCAATCCGGCTTCCGCGCCCGCCAGCGGGGCGATGGCATCCGGCAGCGGGGTATCCGGCGGCCACTGCAGCCGCTCCGGATCACACATGGCCGATGCCGTCAATTCACATGATCCGCCGCTGTCCAGCCGGTATTCCAGATAACCGGGACTGAAAAGATCGGTGCAGTGATCCTGCCCGTAACGCTTTTCCAGCGGCAGATCGACCATGTATTGCCACTCCGGCTGGGAAACGAACCGCCCGCCCCGCAGCCGGAGATCGAGATAACGCTCCGGTGCCGGTGCAAACCGGAATCCATCCGGCCTTGCGGTGATGGCGGTCGGAAAATGCCGTTCCGGCCCGGTGTATGCCTTGGTCAATCCGTGATTGATGCGGTCTTCCAGATCGGGGCGGAGAATGATCCGGACTCCGGTCGCACGGTCATCGCGATCCGCCCGGGTGAACCGGAACCGGACCGCATCGCCATTGAAGGCGAACTGCATGGCCACAACCAGATTCAGCGTTCTGCCCTGCCCCAGCGACAACGCGAATTCCCACTCGGCCCGGTTATCCATGCCGCCGGAAAAACGCACCAGCGACCGTTCATCAATGGCGCAGGAAAAACCATCCGCCGTCAGCCAGCCGCGACAGCGGGTGAACAGCACCCGGCGATCGACCGGACACCCGGCATGGCCATTGGCCGCCAGCAACGCATCGTATTTGCTGCCGAGCGTTCCCCACGCCGCCGGGATCAGGGCCATCCCGCCCCGGTCATTGGCGGCAAAAGCGTAACGGCTGACCGCATCGGCATGGGTGAACGACAACGGCCAGGAGGCGTCTTCTGCCTCCGGTAATTCCAGTATCCGGGCCTGACGGCGGGCGGGTTTGCCAGCCGCCGGAAATTCGGTGATGCGCAAATCAAAAACTTCCGGGGCCGTCAGGGCTTCCCGGGGCGGCAGAAACAGGGTGAAGTGATGTTTGCCGCCCTGCAGCGAGCGTTCCGCCCGCACCGTTTTGCCGCGGATGATCAATTCCGCCCGGAACGGCATACTGCCTTCCAGCAACAGCAGATCGCCGGCCGGGACCGGTACCAGCCGGTGTTCATCGCGCCCCAGCCGGTAACGCGTGACCGGCGGAATGGCCTGCCCCGAAAGCCGGTGACAGAATTCCCACGGGTCCTGCGCCAGTGCCGCCGGGTCCGGTGTATCGTCACTGTTGAACCAGCGGCGGAGTTTCCACGCCATGTGGGTCAACCGCTGCTGCAAGACCCTGGCCGGTTCTCCGACCGGTTCCGGCAGGGCAAACGGCCGTTCCGACAAACAGGCGTAACCGCCCGGTGCCAGATTGAACCGCCCCGGTTCGTGTACCGCCTGCTGATCCGTCAACAGATCCCATTGACCGGTGAAGAGCCGGCTGTCCCAGCGGGCGGTATGCGGTTGTTTGTCGTCCAGATTGACCAGCACCAGCACCGGTTCACCCCGGAGCGGGCGGCGCAACAGGACCGCGCAATGATGCCCCTGACCGATCCATTCGGTCCGGGAGCCGCGGAAAAAGGCCGGATGCCCGGCCAGCAGGGCATTGAGACGGCGCAGCAAATGGACCAGATCCGGGTGATGCTGCCAGTCCAGCGGGGCGGCCCCGTGGACATCGATGCGTTCTGTTGCCAGCAATTCCACGCCGTTGGCAAAACCGAAGCCGCCGTTTTCCGCCAGCAGGGCGCAAAGCACACAGCGCATGGCCGCGTAGCCGGGCGATACCGCCGCCAGACGGGTGTTGTCGTGGGTTTCGGCAAAATTCACCAGCGTTCCGCAATTCCGGCCGCACCGCGTCACATAATCCCGGCAACCGGCCACCTGATCCAGCTGGTAATTCTGAAACAATTCGGAGTAGGCCCAATCCAGGCCGTGCCGCAGCAGCAGATCCTCCTGGACCTCCATCCGGCCGCCCAGCCCCTCCAGCAGAAAAACCGTATCGGGGTATTCCTCCCGCACCTTGGCGGTAATGTAGGTCCAGGCCGCCGCCGGCAGCATGTAACCGGCATCGCAGCGGAATCCGTCCACCCCGTGACGACACCAGTACAGAAAAACCCCGGCCATCATTTGCGGGACCTCCGGGTTCCGGTAGTCCAGTTTGCACAGATCCGCCCACACCACGCCCCAGGCACCGGGGCTGACGAAATTCCCCTGTTCATCGCGCACAAAATATTCCGGATGCTCCGCCTGGGTCCGCGATCCCCAGCCGGTGTGATTGACCGGGATATCCAGAAAGATCCGTCCCTGCCGGGCGTGGACCGCATCCACCAGTTCGATGAATTGCGCCAGCGGCGTGGCTCCCGGATCAAACTCCGCCAGTGCCGGATCGACAGCAAAATAATCGGTGGCGGCAAAGGGACTGCCGAACCGTCCCATCCGGGCATATACTGTGGGGACCGGATGGATGGGAAGCAATTGCAAGATCCGGCATCCGAGCCGGTCAAAAATATGGTCCAGTCTGGCAATGACCTGACGGAATGTGCCGCCGGGCGGGATCACGGTACAACCGGCCGCATCCAATGCCGCCGCCTGCTGCTCCATCTCTTGCTGTTCGGCGGGCGTCCAGCAGGCGGCACCGCCGAATTGCCGGACAAAGGCACAGTAAATGGTATTACCGGCCGCATTTTCCGCAGATTCCACTTTGAAACAGAAGTTCCCGCCGTCAGACCAGCCGATGGAACCGTCGGGGTGCCGGAGAAAACATTTGGCTTCAAAAAAACCGGTATCCAGCAGCGGTAATCTGATTTCAAATCTGCCGTCCGGCAAACGGTGCATCGGCACATCGTGCCAGGCACTCCCGGCCGGAGCGATCCCCTGTTCGGTAAAGGCCACGATCTCCCGCCGGATCTCACCGGCAAAATCAAGATTGGTCCGGACAAAGGCTTCACCGGTATGTGTCCCCGGCTCCAGAACCAGCCGGACAAGATCCCCGGCGGCAAACACATTGCCATCCGGATAACGCTGCTGTCTGATCATACATTCCGTTCCGGACCGGAAAAACGCCGAAGGTCGGGATTTTTTCGGTTCCGGGCTTTTATTTTTTTGTTTTGGTTGTATTCTTTATTGCATAATATAAAGCAATCACTCAAAAGATAAAGCCGAAAAATGAAAAAAAAGCATATCCTGTTTCTTCTGATATTCTTCGTGGGGACCTCGATCTGGAACATCTGTTCCGGGAAAGAGGTCCCGAAACCGGAACAGTTGCAGATCATTTCCGCGCTGACCGGCGAATTGTTCAACAAACAGCACTACCGGCAGCACCCGATCGACCCGGAGATCTCCCGCGATTTCTACCATGAATTTTTCCGGCTGATCGACCCGAACCGGCTCTTTTTCACCGCCGAAGATATGAAAAAATTTGAACCGATGCAGCTTTCACTCGGCAGCAAACTGCAGCAGGGCGATGTATCCTTTGCCTTTCAGGTTTACAACCGCTTCATGGAGCGTTTTGAAGAATATGTCCGGTTTGTCGAGGAAGAACTGAAAAAAGAATGTGATTTCACCACCGACGAAGTGTTTCAGCCCGACCGTTCCAAATTGCCGTGGGCGGAAAACGATGAAGCCCTGCATCAGCTCTGGCGGACCAAACTCAAAAGCGATCAACTCTATTTCCGCCTCAATCTGCGGGCCATGAAAAATGCCGGTCCGGAACAGGATGCAGGCGCGGAGGAAAAACGCAAGATCCGCGAACTCTGGAGCCGCAAATCCCCGCAGGAAAAAATCCTCCAGCGGCTCCGCGACCTCCGCAACATCTACCGCCAGCGCGATGAACTGGAGATCGTCGGGATCTACCTGAATGCGCTGGCTCTGGCCTACGGCCCGCATTCCGGCTATCAAACCCCCAAGGTGGACAAAGATTTTGAAATCAATATGTCGTTGAGCCTGATTGGGATCGGAGCCACCCTGACCAGCGACGACGGCTACATCCGGGTCGTCAGTGTCGTTCCCGGCGGCCCGGCGGCCCGCGACGGGCGGCTTCAGCCGGAGGACCGCATCATCGCAGTCACCCAGGACGGCAGCGAACCGGTCGATGTGATCGACATGTCGGTCGATAATGCGGTAAAATTGATCCGGGGCGAAGCCGGCACCAAAGTCACCCTGACGGTCCTGCCCGGTAAAAAAGGCCGCAATGCCGTGCCGGAAAACATCACGCTCACACGCGAAAAAGTCCTGCTCAAAGAAAGCGAAGCGCAGGGCCGCGTGGAAGAAATCACCGTTGACGGCAAAACCGTCAAGACCGGCATCATTTCGCTGCCCGGCTTTTATCTGGATTTTTCCGGCATGTATCAGGGCGGCGACAATTACAAAAGCTGTTCCCGGGATGTCAAAAAAATCCTGGAGGATTTCAACCGTCAGGGGGTGGAAACGCTGGTCATGGATCTCCGCGGCAATGGCGGCGGTTCACTGCTCGAGGCGGTCAATCTGTCCGGGCTGTTCATCCAGAGCGGTCCGGTGGTGCAGATCCAGCAGGCGAACCGCAGTGTTTCAGTGGAAAGCGACCGCGACAATTCCGTGATCTGGAAGAAGCCGATGGTGGTCCTGACCAACAAAATGTCCGCTTCGGCATCCGAGATCTTCGCCGCCGCCATGCAGGATTACCGGCGGGCGGTGATCGTCGGCGATTCCCGGACATTCGGCAAAGGAACGGTGCTGAACATCATTCAACTGGAAAAAATGCTCGGTTTCATCAACCGCAAATTCCCCGCCGGATCGGTGCGGCTGGAGACCGCGCTGTTTTTCCGGGTCAACGGCGGGACCGTTCAGCAGTTGGGCGTGGAATCCGACATCGTTCTGCCATCCATGACAGAACCGCTTGAAATCGGCGAAATGTTCAGCAATCATCATCTGCCCTGGACCTCCATCGACCCGCTCTCGTACCGGTATTGCGATCCGGAATTGCCCGCCAAGATCCAGTCACTGAAAAAGCGTTCCGAAACCCGTATTACCGCCGATCAGGAGTATTCGCAACTGATTTCCCGGATGAAACGGCTGCAGCAGCACATCGCGGAAAAAACCATTTCCCTCAACGAAGAAAAACGCTGGAAGGAATATCAGGAAGACCGCGACGCCTTCGAAGATGACGGGGAAGATCCGCCCGGCAAACCCGCCGCCGGAAACGATCCGGTCGTCCGGGAGGCCGCCCGCATCGCCGCCGATCTGACGGTTTTGTGATCCCCGCCCGGCAACGCCCGGCGCATATCACGGCGGCATTCAGCCGCCGGTGGCCGGGTCATTTCCGGCGCATCTGAAACACGACCAGCGACAGGAATTCCGCATCCGGAGCCGTCACCGGTTTCATGATCTCCACCCGGTAGGATTGCAGCAGCCGGTCCATGGCATCGTTGGAAAGCCGCCGGTAGGATTTGTCGGCCGCCAGGATCAGCGAAAATTCCCGGATATCGTGCTGTTGGAACCGCTCCAGCAGCGCCGGCAGCCGGGTATCATCATTCAGGTAAAGCCACTGCCGGTCAAAAAAGCGGGCCGGGGTCAGCATCGGCAGAAAATAAACATCCGAAACCACGACCGGAGCCGGAGCGGTCGCCGCCGCCACCTGCTGCGACAGATCCCGGGTCTGCCGTTTCATCGTTTCCCGGAGCCCGATCCCGTGAAACTGCAGGAGCACGCTGAGAAACACCAGCAACAGCAATCCGGCCTTCATACCGCGCCCCGGCCGCCCAGCCGCGTAAAACGCCAGTGCCAGCAGGACCGGCAGGACAAACAGAAAATGCCGGGGTCCCCAGATGATACCGAGATCGTTGCTGGTCAGGAAAAACGGCAACATCAGGACATAGACGGTAACGATCCGGGCCGCCAGCCGGACCGGCCGGTTCGGGGTGGTCCAGAGCGAATGCCAATGCAAAGCGACCACAAAGAGGAACGGCTGTCCCGCCAGTAATCCGACGGTCCCGATGGTATCAAGAACCGGCGTTTCCGACTGCATCATTGCGACAATATTGTTTGCCATGACCAGAGATGCCACGGCCAGCAGGCCCCATTTTGCCGGCATGGCGCGTCGGCCGCGCTGCCACCCGGCGATCACCGCGGCTCCGTACAACAGCGCGACCGCCCCGGGGCATGGTCCGGCCAGATAATAATAACCGTAATTTTTCAGATGTGCGACGACAAATGCCGTCACCCCTTCCCCGGCGGCATTGTGGGTATAATATCCGGCACCATGCAGACCTAGCGGATGGCCGTAAAGCACACACTGCCAGATCCAGAACGGCAGCACCGCCATGCCGAACCCCGCGACCATCTGCCGGAGCTGCCGCAGATCACGCTGACACAGCAGCACCAGCGCGGCCGCCGCGGCAACAAAATACATTTCCGGCCGGAACCACAATCCGGATGCCAGCACCGCTCCGGCAGTCACCCAGCGGTCTTTACCGGCCAACAGCACAAAGGCGATCACAAACGGCACAGCCGGCATCATTTCCCAAAAAGTTCCGGCGTAAAACCAGAGCGGTGTAGCGAGAAATGCCGTCAGCGGCACCCAGGGGAATACCGGCCGTTTCAGCCAGCTCCGGGTCAGCCGGTTCAGCAGCCACAGCGACAGCCACGCTCCCAGCACCGGCAGGATCAGCAATCCGCCCCAGCCGCCAAGCAGATAAAACGGCACCGACAACAGCGGAAAAAATTCCGGAAAAATGGAGCGGATCGCCCCCCGGAACCGCTGAAAATGAAAAACCGCATCCGGAAAAAACTGATTTCCCGGGTCCAGGCCGGCGGCCGGATTGACGATCTCCGGCGAATGGTGCCGGATCAGATTTTCCACCACCATCCATTTGTTGCCGTCATCAGTGATCCACAGCGCCCCGGACCGGGCCGTCACCACCGGAATGACCGTCAGTATCCCGACCGTCAGAACCGTTACAACAGTTGCCGCCAGCCAATAATTGTCTGATTTTTTCCGCCGGATCATCGCATCCCCCTGCCGGTCACGGTTGTTTTCCGGCCGATGTATCGACCGATCGCAGGGTCTGCCAGACCGCGGCCGCCTGTTTCCGGAAATTGTCATCAAGCAGAGCCACCGCCTCGGCCACCCGCTGCTGCCGCAGGAGTTGACGGGCCGATTCCAGCACCGCCAGATGTTCCGGGATCAGGGTCTGCTCCAAAGCCTCAAACTGCGCCACATGCGGCGAAAGATAACTGTTTTTGAACGCCCGGATGGCGTGATCCCCCCAGTCCCCGCTGATCAGCGGCCGGGGCAACGCCGTCACCCCCAGAGCCACCGGCAGAAATACCGTGTGCTGCTGCGGCCCCAGAGCCACATAGGCGGTACTCAAATAAGCCGGAAATTCCGCATCGGGGATCAACAGCGTTGAGCCGAGCGAAGTGCGGCAGTACGGTCCCCGCCAGACATCGCGCGGATCTTTGACGGTGGTCCGGGCCGCCCGGAACAATCCCGGCCACGCCACTTTGCCGTCCGGATTGCGGGCCGCCTGCAGGGCATCCCGGGCCACTTTTTCGCGGAACCGGTTGATTTTGCGCCCGTAATCGGAAACTTTGGAGATCGCCCGCATGGCCTCCGACTGCCAGTTGTTGGCGTAACAGGACCAGCCGCGCTCGAAGATCCGCACCGAGGTTTTCCGCCCCCCGCACTCCACCACCGCGGCGCGATGGGGATCGATCATCTGATAGATCTGTCCGCCCAGGATCTCGCCTGCTTCCGCCATTTTGGTCAACAGAGCCACGCCTTCTTCTACATTGCGGCAATTTTCGGCGGCCAGCCGGAGCGACCCCGGCGAACCGAATGCGTAATCGGCCGCCAGATCCTCGCAGTAATCGCCATTGTTCATGACCAGAACGAAACCGCATTCGTTCATGACAAATGTCGCCGCCTGGCTCTCCACATTGGATATCCGCATCCAGCGGAGTTTGCCCGGGGATTGCTGGATCGACATTCCCAGCCGGGCGCGCCGGTTGTCGCGGCATTTCTGCAAAATCATCTGACCGGATGCGGTCTGATCTGGCGCAAAGATCCAACTGGTGCAATCCGATTTTTCAAAAACATCGCTGCGGATCAGCAGGAAATCCCCCTCCTGCCACCCCAGCAGACGGTCATAACCGGCAAATTCGGCTTCCCAGTGCGGGGCGTATTTCCGGATCATCCGGCGTTTGGCGGCCAACAGGCTTTTCCGTTTGGCAGGGGGCATTTCGCCCAGCACGCTCTTCCGCTCGCCATCCAGCAGATCCCGGTTATCCAGCAGCGATTGCCGGAATTGTCCGGCCGCCTCCGTTACAAACTCCAATCCGGCCGCCGCCGGTCCGGTCAACAGCATCGCCATCAACAACCACCTCCCCGGTATTTTCATTTATCCCATTCCCCCGGTATTCTCCGCTTTTAACGGGCAAAGATCAACAGCATCACGCCCAGCAGTATCACGCCCAGAGCCACCGCTTTGCGTTTCAAATTGACATCGTGAAAAAAAATACTTCCGGCGGTAAAGGATACGATCACACTGCACCGCCGCAAAAGCGAAATCAGAGAAATCCGGGAATCCGGAAAACTCAACGAATAAAAATACAGCCAGTCTGCCACGATCAGCAGGATCCCTGTGACCGGGATCGACCACCGCCACCGGACCGCCGGCCCTTTGCCGCGTACCAGCCGCACCGCCAGCCACGCCAGACCGAGCAGGATCACCATATCCAGCGAAAACCAGAACTGCATGGCGTCTTTGGATAACTGCATCCGGCCCAGCAGATATTTGTCGTACAATCCCGAACACGCCCCCAGCAATGTGCCGATAAATACCAGATGGATCCCCCGGTGACGGCGGAACGATATCCCCTCCAGATTCCCTGCGACCGAAAACAGATAATACCCGATCAGGATCAGGACCATTCCCGCCGCCTGCAGCGGAGCCGGGATCTCGTGATACAGCAGCACCCCGCCGATGCACACCCAGAATGGCGAACTGGCCCGGATCGGGGAGACAATGGATATCGGCAGTTCCCGCAGCGCGCAATAGATCGCCACCCAACTGCCGGCGACCAGAAATGTTTTGCCGATGACCAGCAGATGGAACCGGGTGGATAATCCGAGATACGCCGGGATCGCGCCGGAAAGCCACGAGATGAGCAAATAAAAGCCGGAGCCGCAAAGGGTGGTGACAAATAGTACCGGCATCACCGGATTTCCGGCGACCACATGTTTTTTGCTGACATCGTACAATCCCAGGGCAACCGCCGACCCCAGGATCAACAGCATCCACATTTCCATTTCCGGTATCATGTCTGGTCCTTTCACATATACCCAATTACTATAATGCCTTGCTTTTATTCTGCAAGTCCGTCCGGCGGCGAAAAAAATCTTCTCCCTGCTTGAAAAATCGGCATCACCGGCTAATAGTAATATGATTTTGAATTCATATCCAACGCATTCGTTTTTTGAGGATACCATGATCGACCTGACAATCAATCACGAAAATCTGCAGCGCAATATCGAATCCGCGCGGCAGCATCATATCATCATCCCCACCTTCCGCCAGATGGCCCAGCCGGAACTGGTGCCGCCATCGATCCGGAAACGCCTTGCCGGAACTGGATTGTGGGATGTCGATCCGGTCAATCTTTTCCGCATCACCTGGAAAAACGAACCCAAAGCCACCGGCGGTCTTTACGGCCCCCCGAATGTGCTGGAACTGCCGCCGGAACTGACCGGTGTACCGGCCCGGATCCTCTGTCTGGTCGGCAAATGGTTTCCGACCGGCTGTCACAAAGTCGGCGCATCTTTCGGCTGCCTGATCCCCAAACTGGTCACCGGCCAATTCGATGTCACCCGCCACAAAGCGGTGTGGCCTTCCACCGGCAATTTCTGCCGCGGCGGCGCATTCAATGCCAAACTGCTGGCCTGCCGGTCCGTTGCCGTCATGCCCGCCGGAATGAGCCGGGAACGCTTTGAATGGCTCGATAAAATCGCCGGCGAAGTGGTGGCGATCCCCGGAGCTGAAGCCAATTTGAAAGCGATTTTTGACTGCACCGCCGACCTGCTCGCCAACCGCAATGACCTGATGGTGTTCAATCAGTTTTGCGAAATGGGCAATCACCTGTGGCACTATCAGGTGACCGGTCCGGCGATCGCCGAAGCCTTTGCCAACCGGATGCGTCCCGGCGACCGTCTGGCCGGAGCCTGTTTTGCGGCCGGTTCCGGCGGCACGGTCGGCTGCGGCGATTATCTGAAAGAGCGTTTCCCGGAAATCCGGATCGGTGCCGGCGAAGCCGTGCAGTGCCCCACGCTGGGCGACAACGGCTACGGCTGTCACCGCATCGAGGGGATCGGCGACCGGCATGTCCCCTGGATCCTCGATGCCCGGAATCTGGATCTGACCGTCGGCATCGACGACGAAGACACCATCCGGCTGATCCGGCTTTTCAATGAACCGGAAGGCCGCCGTTATCTGGTGGAGGAAGCCGGAGTGGCTCCGGAATTGGCCGATCAGCTCGGTCTGGTCGGGATCTCCGGCATGGCCAATATTTTGAGCTGCATCAAAATGGCAAAATATTACGAATTGAACAGCCACGATATGATTTTCTCGGTACTGACCGATTCCATCGACCTGTATCAGTCGCGGCTGGCGGAATTGAATGCGGAATTCGGCCCGTACACCCGGCAGAATGCGGCCGTGGATCACAACCGTCATCTGTTGGGCATCCGTACCGATGCGGTGCGGGAATTGACCTATCCGGAACGGCGCAAGATCCACAATCTCAAGTATTACATCTGGGTCGAGCAGCTCGGCAAAAGCGAAGCGGAACTGAACGCCCTCTGGTATGACAGGGAAAACACCTGGGACGAAGTCCACCGGCAGACCATGGCTCTGGATGAACAGATCGAAGCTTTCAACGATGCCGTGGGGCTGTTGAAAGATTAACGGACCAACGGGCGGAACGGCTCCAGCGTATCGCGGTAGATCGCTTCCGCTCCGGAAACCGTTTCATCCGGGGCAAATTCCCCGTATTCGCGCACCCCGTAGGGAATCGCCAGAAAAACATCGCACCAGAGGAATGCTTCGCGGTCCAAGACCCCGACTGCCTGCACCAGCGAATCCCAGTTGCGGATGGCATTCAAACATTTCAGGCACATGGCATCGCGTTTGGCTCCGGCAATGCTGACCGTACCCGCTGCCGGATCAAAAACGAACCGGTACCGGTCCCGTTTCTGCAATTCCTGATCGGGGTCCGCCAACCCGGCGTCTTCCACATAGCCGCCGTAGAAATGGATCTCCAACGGGCCCCCGGATGACCGGGATGCCTGTTCCGCCATCGCCCGGAGCGAACCGTCAGCCAACGCTTCCCGGAACCGGTACCACGCCCAGGAATCATTCATCAGCAGACGGCGGCCTTTTTTGGATGTGTAAACCGCTTTCAGTTCCGGTGCAAGACCTTTGGTCACATGAAACCCGCAGCGGATGACATCGCGCACCTCCGGATCCCACGAAAAATAATAGGTACCGTACCGGAAAAACGGCTGTTCAGAAGACGGCACGATCCACCAGTCGGTATTGACCGGCACATAATGATTGAACGGACGGCGCGCCATCCGTTCCCCGGCCGCTTTGGGTATGACAGATTCGATCTCCTCCGCCAGTCGCCACGGCGATTTCCGTTCACAATAACGCCTCATGAAAAAAGCCGGCGGAATTCCGCCGGCCGTACCGCACTGTCGATTACCGGTAAGCCGTACCGGACAATTCGATGGATTTGTAGGAGAACAGCGGCGGCAGGAAAAACACACTGTTGATGCTGCTGTTGAGATCGGTGATCTCTCTGGCATTGTATTCGTTGCGGGCCACCCGGGTCAGCAGGGAAACCGCATTTTCCAGTTTCACGGTATTGGTGAAGATCGCCGCATAGCCGTCTTCGGCGGCACTGCCGGTCCAAATGGGCAGGAAGCCGAAAAGATAAAGCCCGTCAATGTCAACATTGATATGAGCCGCCGGGATCGCCTGGGAACCGGGTTTCTGCAACGAATTGAATTTGGGAGCCACATTGACCGAGGTACATCCGGCCAACACCATCATCGCCAGCACCGCCACCGGCAGAAGCAACATTTTTTTCATTTTTCCGTCCTTTATGGTTGATATATCAAATTGTTACAACAAATCCCCCAGCAGCGAAAGCTGTTCCTCCACAAACGCCTGCGCTTTGGCAAAAGCATTGGCGCGGTGACTGATACGGTTTTTCACCTCCGGCGGCAGTTCCGCAAAACTCTGTTCGTACCCGTCGGGAATGAACACCGGATCATAGCCGAATCCGTTGCTGCCGGACGGTGCCGCGGCGATCACACCCCGCACCTCGCCTTCAAATGTTTCGATCACTTCGCCGTTCCACGCGATCGCAATGGCACAAACAAAGCGCGCCCGGCGGTTCTCTTTGCCCTCCAACTCTTTCAGCAGTTTGGCAATGCGCTCCGGATCGGTCGGCGCATAACGGGAAGAATAGATCCCCGGCGCACCGTCGAGAGCCTCCACCTCCAGACCGGAATCATCGGCAAAGGCTGGCATTTGACAGTACCGGCTCGCTTCCATGGCCTTGATCCCGGCATTTTCGGCAAAGGTGGTGCCGTTTTCCTCAATGGCAGGGCAGCCGGGATAATCCAGCAGCGACTGCAACTCCACATCTTCACCGGCCATCAACCGGCGGTATTCATCCACTTTATGGGCATTGTTTGTGGCAACCACAATAAAAGCCATTCTGTACTCCGTCTTGCAATGCTTTGATTCTGCGCCTATATTATATAGTATAACCGTTTTGAATTTTTACAAATGAATTATTCTGAAATCAGCCGTTTCTTTCAGTCTTTTGCCGGTTGGCATTTTATTGTCGGATTTTCCGGCGGAGCAGACAGCACAGCCGCCCTGCTGGCAACGGTGAAATGTGCTTCCATCTGGCAGATCCCGGTAGAGGCGGTCCATTGTGAACATGGATTGCGCGGGGCTGAATCGGCTGCCGATGCCACCTGGTGCCGGGATTTCTGCACGGCCCGTCAGATCCCCTTCCATTGCGAAAATCTGGATGTGCCGGGCAATCGGCTGCCGGGTGAAAATGTGGAAAATGCCGCCAGACGGCTCCGGCTGGCCTGTTGGCAGAAACGGATCGCCGGACAGCCGCATACCGCAATCATTCTGGGGCATCACCGCGATGACCGCCGCGAAAACCTGCTGCTCCGGCTGGCCCGCGGCTCCAACAGCACCGGTCTGACCGGGATGCGCCGGGTGACAGAAATAAACGGGGTCACCCTGCTGCGGCCGCTGTTGAAAACCTCCCGCCGGGAGATCGAGAATTTTCTCCGGCACCACGGCATTGAGAACTGGCGGTGCGATGCCACCAATGCCGATCCGGCCATGCAGCGGAATTTTCTCCGGCATCATCTGATTCCGGCGTGGCAGGATGCGTTTCCCTTTGCCGCGGCCGGTATCGACCGGGCATTGGATGCGCTGGAGGACGACGCCCGGTATCTGGAAACGCTGGCCGCCGATGCGCTGGATTCCCTGCCGGAACCGTGGCGCATTGCCGATTGGCGCGCCCTGCCGCCGCCGATCCGCAACCGGGCTGTCAGCATGGCTTTGCACCGCAAACTGCCGATGGCTCCGCTGTTCAGCGGATCATGGTTCCGGCGGTTCGGCGACATGCTGACCGGAGAAACGCCGGAACCCCGGCTGCTTGCGGTGGCGGGGGATCATCTGCTGGTTTTCCGCAAAGCGCATTTCACGCTGGAAACCCGTCAGCCGCCGGTCTGCCGCAACTGGTGCTGGCGGCGGAATACCGATCCGGAATTCGGCTGCCGGTTCACGGAGCCGCCGGAACACTGGGGGGAAACCGGTACCGACCGGGCGTTTTTTGATGCCGACCTGCTGCCGCCGGAACTCCGGATCGAATCCGGGCGCGACGGCGATCAAATGACCGTCTTTGGCGGCAGGACCGTTAAATGGAAAAAATTGCGGACGGACCGGGGCATCCCCCGCCGTGCCGCCCGGCCGCTGCTGCGTCTGCCGGACGGGACGGTGATCTGGTCGCCGGGCATCCGGCACAGTGCTTGGGCACCGGTCACGGCCCGCACCACCGCGTGTGTGGAGTTTTATCTTCGTCAACCGTTATCCCATGGAG
>JAFQLP010000112.1 GCA_017414565.1 Lentisphaeria bacterium
CAGAACGTCATGATCGTAAAGACCGCCGTCACCACGCCGCAACAGCGCAGCGGGTGGAATTTATCCACCCAGATACCGAGCGGATAAGCCAGAAACACACTGGTCATGTAACTGACACTGGCAATCTTGCCGTAAAAATCCATATCGATACCCAACTTCTTGGCATAAAGGGCGATAAATGCCTGCGACGGCATATAGACAAACCCCATGACGATGATAAAACTGAACAGCAGCCAGTAATACGATGAGCTGGAGCATTTTTTGATGTATTCAAAAGCAATGGCAAAGTTGTTGCGCCGTCCGGGACCGCCTTTTTCCACCGGCGGGTATTCCCCTTCTTTCACAAACAGACACATGGCCGTGATACCGATGGCATACGCCACCGCCACCACCGTGAACACAATATCGTGGTTCCGTTCCGCATAACCGAAGAACCAGAAGGTGAACCCCGCCCCCACCAGCAGACTGATAATACGGAACAGAGCAAAGAAACGCCCCAGCAGACTGCGCGGCACCACGTCGTTGATCAACGCATTGAACACCGCCGTCGAAATCAGCACACCGACCTCAAAGATGATCCACGCCACCCCCAGGATCCACAATGCCGCTTCATCGGCCGTCAACGAGGGGAACAACTCCATCACCAGACCGTCGAGATGTTTGCTCAACGCCATACCGATCATACCGATAAAGGTGATCGGCGTACTGATCATCAGGAACGGGATACGCCGTCCCCAGCGCGACCGGTAGCGGTCGGAATGATACCCGAGAAACGGACCCATGACCATCCCCAGTGCCGTCGGGATGCTGGAGAGCATCAGGGCATTGAAAAAGTCCGAAGAACCGTGATTCCTCAACAGCAGCTGCGCGATCGGCTGCAGGGTACGGGCCCGCAACGCCCAGACCACATCACCGATCAGCAACAGGGTGAAAAGAATGGCCAACGCCCGGCGGTCATATACCAATGTACCGACAGACCAGGTCTTTTTAGCAGACGGGGTGGCAACAGATGTATCTTGTGTCATAAATCAAACCTCATGTGTCGTCTATTCAATACCGATCCGGCAACAGTGACTTACTGCCGGGTACCTTCGGGAAAGGGAATGCCATTCTGCCGGTAGCAGGTTTCCAGCACCGCCACGCGACGGCGGATCTGTTCCGGCGTGATGACCTGCGGCTCGCCGAGGCGGATCGCCCGGTACAGCGTGTCATACAGTTTCAGGGCCGGAGCGGAAGCCGGATTGGAACCCGCACCGCCGTCGGTATTGCCGGTGTTTTCCTCTTTCCAGCTGCCGGTGGTGAATGCCAGATCTTCCGAGCAGAAATAGCGACCCGGAAGCGGATTCATATCGGTCTTGCGTTCCGGATATTTGCTCCAGTCCACATATTTCCATTCCAGTTCCGTACCCGTACCGCGCAACGTGCCGTTGCGGCCGCAAATCAGCCAGCGGTCCTGCGGGAAAGCGCAGGTGGCGGAAATGATCATTTCCACCTGCGGCGCACCTTCGCCCTGTAGCATCACATGGATTTCGTCTTCGGCATCGCCGGAACCGAGCATATTGCGGACGGTGGAGGTGACGACCGGATCGGAATCACCAAACAGTTCCATGCCGTAGTCGATCAGGTGCGGACCGTTGTTGTAAAGCTGCCCGCCGCCGCGCACCCGGCTGGTCTGCCAGTCCCAACGGCGGCCGAAGCCCGGCCAGCAGATGCGGACGAACCCGATCTCGCCCAGCACGCCGCTGCGCAACACTTCCTGGATCGCTTCAAAATCCGAGGCGAACCGACGCTGCTGGAACGGCTGGAGGACCCGGTTGTTCCGTTTACTGGCGGCGATCATGGCGTCCACATCGGCGGTCGTGAAACCGAAGGGTTTTTCGCAAAGCACATGCTTACCGGCATCCAACGCCTGGATCGCATACTTGGCATGGGTATAATTGTAGGTCGAAACGACCACCATTTCCACTTCGGGATCGGCGATCAGATCTTCGGCTTTGGCATACGCCTCGGCATTGGGAAATTCCTGATGGCTGCGGAGTTCCGGCAGTTCATCACAAATCGCGACCAGATCGAACAGATCTTTTTTCTGCGAAATGGCATCCGCGTGGATGTTGCACCCGCTCCGCCCGAAACCGATGATACCGACTTTGATCCGATCCATGATTGCTGTGTCCTTTCCTTACTGAAACAAAAACAATGGATTCCTGATTATCATTCCGGGAATATACCCCGGCACACAACCTTTGTCAAGCGCGGCAACTTCCGGCAGCGGCAGTATCCGGCCAAAAAAGCAAAAGGTCGCTCCGCAACTTGTATTTTCCGGGTTTGGTCCTATTGTATCCCTGACCAAAAGAATGTTTTGGCCGGATCGTACCACCACAAAATCATTTTTCAGGAGCGAAAATATCCATGCATCAGATCCCGATCCCCGCCGGAATGGAAACGGCCTTTTTTGTCCTCGGCAAACAGGTCCTGCCGGAATTGCCGGAACTGCTCGAATGTGCTTTTCCGGGCAAAACCTTCTGCCTGATCGCAGATGAAAACACCTGGCGCGCCGCCGGTCATCAGGCGGCCGGTCATCTGGAAAAAGCCGGAATCCCGATGATCCGGCCGGTCATCTTTCCCGCGGAACCGGGACTGCATCCGGACTATGCCATTTCGCAGCAGATGGCCGCGGATTTCAATGATACCGTGATCCCGGTCGCCGTCGGCTCCGGGGTGCTCAACGATCTGGTCAAATGCGCTGCCGGTATGGCCGGTATCCCCTATGCCTGCGTGGCCACCGCCGCCTCCGTGGACGGCTATACCGCTTACGGCGGAGCCATGTCGGTGGACGGCAAAAAAATAACCGTCCCCTGCCCGGCACCTTACGCGTTGCTGGCGGATACCGATGTGCTGGCGGCCGCGCCGCCGGCCATGCTCGCCTCCGGCTATGCGGACCTGATGGCCAAGATCCCCGGCGGTGCCGACTGGCTTCTGGCGGCCGAACTGGGCATCGATCCGGTCAACGAACCGATCTGGAACATGGTCCAGCAGGATCTCCGCACCTGGCTTGCCGACCCGACCGACCTGAACCATATCTTCACCGGTCTGGCGGCGACCGGATTTGCCATGCAGCTTTACCGGGATTCCCGCCCGGCCTCCGGTGCCGAACATCTGTTGAGCCATGTGTGGGAAATGGAGGGGCTGGCGGTCGATGGCCAGAGCGTTTCCCACGGCTTCAAAGTCGGCATCGGCTCGGTGGCCGTGGTCCAGTTGATGGATTTCCTGATCCGCACCCCGGTCGAAACCGCCCGCCGGATGGCGCAGCCGCTGCCGACCCGGACGGAACGGGAAGATCAGATCCGGAATTTGCTCAAGAAAGGCTGTTACGGCAGCGGCATCCCGGAAACCGCCATGGCCAAATTTCAGGATGGCGATGCTGCCCTAGCCCGGCAGCAGGCGATTTTCGACAAATGGCCGGTCCTGCAGCAGAAACTCCGCCGGCAGCTTTTCCCGGAAGACGAAATGATTTCCCTGCTCCGCCGGGCCGGGGCACCGGTGGAATACACCGCCATCGGGCTTGACCGCGAACAATATCTTCACGGCATCCGCACGGCCCAGTTGATCCGGCGCCGCTACACCATTCTGGACCTGCTTTACGAATCGGGTCTGCTGGAACCGGCCATTCAAACCCTGCGCTGAACCCGCAATCTGGAGGAAATGATTTATCATGGCAACCCCGAAACAATTGGAAGCATACGCGGATCTGATCGTTCATAACGGCCTGAATCCATCGCCGGGTCAGGAGGTCATCATCATGGCCGGACTGGATCAACCGGCATTCGTCCGGATGGTGGTGGAAAAATGTTACCTCGCCGGGGCTTCAAAAGTCACGGTCGAGTGGCAGGACATGCCCACGGCCAAACTGCATCAAATCTACCAAACCGAAGAAAAACTTTCTGTCATCGAAGACTGGCAGATCGAAAAATGGCGTTGGCGGGCCGAAAATCTTCCCGCCCGGCTGTGGCTCGACTCCGATGATCCGGATGGGATGAACGGTATCGATCAGGGCAAACGGGCCCGCGCCCAGCAGGCATGGTTCCCCAAAATCAAACCCTTCCGGGATGCCATGGAAAACCGTCACCAGTGGTGCATCGCCGGGGTGCCGGGGGTGGAATGGGCCCGCAAAGTCTTTCCGGGCGTACCGGATGCCGATGCGGTGGAGAAATTGTGGGATGCCATCCTGACTGCCGCCCGCGCCACCGGTGATCCGGCCGCCAACTGGCAACAGCACAACCGGCAGATCCATGACCGTTGTGCCAAACTCAATGCGTACCGTTTTGCCGCGCTGGAATACCATTCCTCCAACGGCACCGATTTCCGGGTGGGGCTGATGCCGCAGGGGATCTTTGCCGGAGCGGCGGAGACCGATCTCTCCGGCCGGGTGTTCAACCCCAATATCCCGTCGGAAGAGATCTTTACCACGCCCTGCCGGGGGGATGCCGAAGGGTTGCTGGTTTCCACCAAGCCGCTCTCCTGGCAGGGATCGCTGATCGAAGATTTTTCGATCCGTTTTGAAAACGGCAAAGCCGTGGAGGTCAAGGCCGCCAAAGGACAGGATGCGCTGGAACGGATGATCTCTATGGACGAAGGCGCACCCTATCTCGGCGAATGCGCCCTGATCGCCTGGGATTCCCCCATCAACAATACGGGCATCCTCTTTTACCATACCTTATACGATGAAAATGCCAGCTGTCATGTGGCTCTGGGGCGCGGCTTTGAAAACTGCGTCGAAGGTTTTGAAAACCTTTCCCGGGAGGAACTCCGTCAACTCGGCGTGAATGACAGCATGATCCATGTCGATTTTATGATCGGAGCCCGGGATCTGGCCATTACCGGCATCATGGCCGATGGCAGCCGTGTGCCGGTGTTCCGGGGCGGCGGCTGGTGTTTCTGACCCCTCAACAAGGAAAAACGACCATGCTAAACTCCCTTTCTTTCGATTGCAGCTGCGATGTTGCCGTGGTCGGCGGCGGGATCGCCGGGGTCGCCGCCGCGCTTCAGGCGGCCCGCTCCGGCATGAAGACCATTCTGATCGAAAAAACCATTCTGACCGGCGGACTTGCCACGACCGGTCTGGTCTATTTCTACCTGCCGCTCTGCGATGGCAACGGCCGTCAGGTGACATTCGGTATTACGGAGGAATTGCTCCGGGCCAGTTTGCAGTACGGCCCCGGCGACATTCCGGCAGACTGGCATGAACCGGGCTCCGGACGGCGGCTGCAGGCGGTCTTTTCACCGGCAGCCTTTGTGCTGGCCATGGATGAAATGCTGGAAAAAGCCGGTGTGGAGATCTGGCTGGATACGCTTTTCTGTGCGGCGGAACTGGCTCCGGACGGCAGCCGCATCACCGGGATCGAGGTGGAAAACAAATCCGGCCGCGGCCGGATCCGGGCCGGTCAATTCATCGATGCCAGCGGCGATTGTTCGCTGGCCCGTGCGGCGGGGATACCCTGCCACGATGACAACAATTTTCTCGCGCTCTGGGCATTGCAGTACAATCAGCAGCACCGGAACGGACCGCTGGCACCGGAGCTGGAAATGCGTCTCGATGGCGTGCCGTGGGACCCCGCCACCGCGCCGCCCGGAACCATTTTCCGGGGGATCGACGGTAAAAAAGTCACCGATTTCGTTCTTAACGGCCGACGGCTTCTGCGGGAATATTACCGGCAGTCCTATCAGGAAGGACGCACCCGGCAGGATCTTTTTGCGGTCAAACTGCCC
>JAFQLP010000113.1 GCA_017414565.1 Lentisphaeria bacterium
CTGCCGCCGGGGCTGGCCGATGGCATATTGACCCACGACCGGGCGATCGAATGGCGTTACGATGATTCGGTGGCGGCGGTCAACGGGGATCGGGTCCAATATTGGCGGCGGGGGCGCGGTGCCGTGCCGGATCCGCTGGGTGAAATCGGTTTTGACCGGCGCATTCTGGCGGTTGGCGGGATGAACAAAAACACCTATGCCGTGACGGCCGGAAAACGGTTGTTTGTGTCACCGCATCAGGGCGATACCGGTGATTTGTCAACGGCGGAGGCCATGGATCGGGCGGTGGCCCGGACATTGTCACTGCTGCCGGAGCCGCCGGAGGTGGTGGCGGTGGATCTGCACCCGGATTATCCCTCCACACGCTTCGGTGAACAATGGGCCGCCAGACTGGGTATCCCGGTGGAACGGGTGCCGCATCATTACGCCCACGCGCTGGCGGCATTGGCAGAATCGGGATATGAACGGGCATTGGCATTGGTTTTTGACGGTTCCGGGCTGGGGCCGGACGGTACCATCTGGGGGGCGGAATTGCTGGATGTGTCCCGTTGCGGCGGATTCCGGCGGGCCCATTTTGCCCCGGTCCCCCTGCCGGGCGGCGATGCCGCGGTGCTGACACCGGCGCGGCAGTTGGCCGGGCGGCTGTTTGCGGCGGGCGTCGGAATGGCAGACGCGGCGGCGATGTGCGGTATGCCGGAACCGGAGATGGAAATGCTTTACCGTCAATGCCGGAGCCGGTTGAATGTGCCGATGTCGGGTTCTGCCGGACGGTTGTTCGATGCTTTTGCGGTGCATTGCCGCGTGGCCCCCGGTCGGGTGACCTGGGAGGGGCAGGCGGCGGTGCGGTTGGAGGCGGCCGCCCGGCTGAACCGGGGCTCCGGTACCGCGGAACCGCTGTTTGAACTCCGGAGCGGCAACGGTATCCTGCAGGTCGGTTGGGAACCGCTGTGGCAGTCCGGTCACCGTCTGACACCCTTCGGATTTCATTGTCAGGTGGCGCAGGCGGCGTTGGGTATGGTTCTGCACGGCAGGGAGAGCGCGGGATGCGATTTGCCGGTGCTGCTGACCGGCGGTTGTTTTCAGAACCGGCTGTTGACAACGCTGGTGACGGATAAATTGGAATCCGCCGGGATGACGGCGTGGACACCGTCGCTGTTGCCGCCGAACGATGCTTCGATCAGTGTGGGGCAAATTTTCTGGAGCGGGTTGCATTTCGCAGTTTCCGGAGTAAATTATAGCGTTTAGTTTTATACATTAAAATGTATAATCTTTGGTAATCGGGTTAATAAAAGCCGGCAGAGCCGGGTGTTGGGTATATTTTTTTGTTTTATGTGTATTGCGATTCCGATGAAGGTCGTTGAATTGTCCGGCGATGCAACGGCGGTGGTGGAACAGGATGGTATCCGCCGCCATGTGAATATCCGTCTGCTGCCGGATTGCCGTATCGGGGATTATCTGCTGATCCACGCCGGTTACGCCATTGAAATCATCGATCCGGAAGCGGCGGCTGCCAATCTTCAGTCGCTGGAGGAGATGAAGGAGACCCTGGGGCTATGAACGGCGACCGTCCGGCAGAGTGGAAAAAACTCCTGACAGCGGCGGCTGCCAAATGCGGCCGACCGGTGCGGTTGATGGAGGTGTGCGGCAGCCACAGTACGGCGATCGCCCGGTGGGGTTTGCGTTCCCTGTTGCCGGAATCGGTGGAATTGCTGTCCGGGCCCGGTTGTCCGGTGTGCGTATCCGGTGCCGGTTTCATTGACCGGACCATTGCGTTGTGCCGGATGGGGGTGCGGGTGGCATTGTTCGGCGATCTGCTGCGGGTCCCCGGCAATACCGGCATGACACTGGGCGGCGAAGCGATGACAATGGTCATTTATTCCCCATCGGAAGCATTGGAATATGCGGTGGCGCACCCGGCTGAACGGGTGGTGCTGGCGGCGGTCGGATTTGAAGCGACCACGGCAGCGGTGGCGGCACTGCTGGAAAAAGCGGTGGAACTGGATGTGCCGAATTTTTCTCTGCTGACGGATTTCAAATATCTGCGTCCGGCACTGGATGTGCTGACCGATGGCGCGGTGCCGGTGGATGGTTTTCTGCTGCCGGGTCATGTGGCGGCGGTCGTCGGCCGGGCCGGATTTGCGGGATTGAGCCGTCCGGGGGTGATCGCCGGTTTTGCCGCGGAGGAGATTTTGCACAGCATCGTGATTTTGCTGACCCGGATCGCGGCCGGTGATTGTGCGGCGGTCAATGATTATCCGGCGGTGGTGCCGGAGCAGGGGACTCCCCGGGCTCTGGCGGCGATAGACCGTTTTTTTGAAAATACCGATGGAGAATGGCGCGGTTTGGGTATCCTGGGCGGAGCCTGCCGGAAACTCCGTCCGGAATGGAGTCGTTTTGATGCCTCGGTGCAGTACGAATTGCCGCTGCCGCCGCCGCCGCAGATCAACGGTTGCCGGTGCGGTGATGTATTGCGGGGGATGATCCGGCCGGAAGCCTGTCCGCTTTTCGGGCGCGTCTGCACCCCGGAACACCCCGGCGGGGCTTGCATGGTCAGTATGGAAGGGGCCTGTGCAGCGGCCTGGATCTATCGGGAGCGGGTATGAATCAGAGCGTTATCAGTATGGCACATGGCGGCGGCGGCCGGGCCTCGGCGGAGTTGATTTCGACCGAGATCCTGTCGCGGTTCGGTCACGGACCGCTGGCATCGCTGCCGGATGCGGCCAGTCTTGACGGCGGCCGGATTTTTTCCACCGACAGTTTTGTGGTGACGCCCCGCTTCTTTCCGGGTGGCAACATCGGCAAACTGGCGGTTTGCGGCACGGTCAATGATATTGCTGTAGCCGGTGGCATACCGCAGTTTCTGTCGCTGGCCATGATTCTTGAAGATGGTCTGCCGCGGGAGGAACTGGGGCAGATCCTGGATGCTGTGCGCGATATGGCGCAGCAGTGTCAGGTAACGGTCGTGACCGGGGATACCAAGGTTGTCCCGCGGGGTGCGGCCGATGGGATCTATCTCAATACCGCCGGGATCGGTACGGCCGATCCGGCATTCCGGCTGGGGCGGCAATATGTCCGGCCGGGGGATGCGGTGATCGTGTCCGGTTCCATCGGTGAACATGGTTTGACGATTCTGGCGGCCCGGCACGGGATCGGGGGATCGCTGGTCAGCGATTGCGCGCCGGTGCTGGCCCAGACCCGGGCGGCGGCGGCATTCGGGACGGCGGTGCGTTTCATGCGCGACCCCACCCGCGGCGGCGTGGCGGCGGTGACAACGGAGATCGCCGACGGCAGTGATTTCGGTATAGAACTGGAATCGGCCGCGCTTCCGTTGAGTCCGGCGGTGCGGACATTGGCCGGGATGTTGGGGATCGATCCGATCCATGCGGCTTGCGAGGGCCGGGTGGTGGCGGTCGTCGCTGCGGATGCGGCCGATGATCTGCTGGCATCGTGGCGGCAGTTGCCGGGCGGTGCCATGGCAAGCCGGATCGGGGGCGTCAACGGTGATGCCGGCCGGGTGACGGTGCGCGGTGAATACGGTGCCCGGCGGCTGTTGGTATTGCCGGATGGCGATCCTTTGCCGAGGATCTGTTGAGATGCACGAACTTTCTGTCGCGGAAGCATTGCAGCAGCAGCTTTCGGCGTGGATAAAAGAGCACGGCGGCCGGGTCCGGCGGGTGACGGTGGAAGTCGGCCGGCTGTGCGGAGTTGATGCGGCTGCGCTGAAAAGCGTCTGGCCGGTGGCGGCGGCCTCCGGGGATCCCGCGTTGAGCGGGTGCCGGTTGGAGGTGGTGTCGCTGCCGATGCGGTTTGTCTGTCCGGAGTGTGACCGGCAGACCGAAGCGGAAAAATTGGTTTGGAGTTGTCCGTACTGCGGCGCGGAACCATTGCGGCGCGCCGGCGGTAGAGAATTGATGATAAAAGAATTGGAGTTGGATGATGTGTAAGAATTGCGGGTGTGGGGCATCTCATGGTCACCATCATGACCATGCGCATACCCACAGTCACGATCACAGCCATGACCACGATCACGATCACAGCCACGATCACGATCATGGCGGCGGTACGGTGCATCGGGTGGCTCTGGAACGGGCCGTGCTTGATGCGAATGACCGGCTGGCAGAACGCAACCGCGGCTGGTTTGCGGGGCGTGGGATCGTGGCATTGAATTTGATTTCATCGCCCGGTTCGGGCAAGACCGCACTGCTGGAACGGACATTGGACCGGCTGGCGGCGGCTGGCATCCCGACGGCGGTTCTGGTCGGCGATCAGTATGGCGAATTGGATGCCGACCGGTTGGAGCATCATGGTGCTTATGTGAAACAGATTCAGGTGCACGAATCGTGTCACCTCACGGCGGAACAGATTGCTGCGGAATTGCCGTTGTTGCCGGAATCGGTCAGACTGTTGCTGATCGAGAATGTGGGGAATCTGGTATGTCCGGTTGCCTTTGACCTCGGGGAAGCTGCCAAGGTGGCGTTGCTTTCCACGCCGGAGGGCGAAGACAAACCGTTGAAATATCCGGGGCTTTTTGCGGCGGCGGAAATGGTGCTGCTGACCAAGATGGATTTGGCCGGCGTACTCGATTTCCGGCACGGGGAAGCACTCCGGAACATCCGCCGGGTCAATCCTGATGCGGCGGTTTTGGAACTTTCGAGCAAGACCGGAGACGGCCTTGATGAATGGATTTCGTATTTGTTGAAACAAGTCAATTTGTAACACAAAGGGGAAAAATGGTACAAACGATTTTAGGAATCCTGATTGGCGGTCCGATCGTTTGCGGCACGGCGGCCTGGATTGCACGCTCCACCAAGATGAGAATGGCGTTGGCAGTTCTGGCGGCGGTCATTGTCGCAGCATCCGGACTGACGCTGACCGGATTGTCGCTGAATCCCACTCTGGCAGAGGGAGGCGTGCTGGCAGTTTCCGGTGGACATGTGTGGGAATGGATCGGTTTCGCCGTCGAAATGGTGGTGATCCTGGCGATCCTGGCGGTGGCGATCCGCATCCGCTCCTGCTGGATCGGTATTTTTGCCGTGGCGCAGGTGGCTCTGTCGATCGCGATCTTCATGACGCCCGGCGTCCATGAACCGGCGATGGCTCTTTTCCGGGTGGACAATCTGGCGCGCATCATGCTGCTGGTGACCTGTGTGGTCGGTCCGGCGATCGTGCTGTTTTCGCTGGGTTATATGAAGGAACACGAACATCACGCGCCGCCGACGGCGGCCTCGCTGGGGCAGTTCTATTTCTTCTTCCTCTCGTTTCTCGGCTTCATGGCCGGGCTGGTGATCTCGGAAAATCTGACACTCTTTTCCATTTTCTGGGAAGCCACCACCTTCTGCTCCTACGCTCTGATCGGGCAGGATGGCGGTGAAGCCCGCCGTGTCAATGCCAAACGGGCATTGCTGATCAACAGTTTCGGCGGGGTGGTGCTGCTGACCGGTATCCTGCTGCTGAAAATGAAGGTCGGCGGGGAAACCTTCCAGATGCTGTTGAGTCATCACAAGGAGACACTGCTGGCGGCGGTCTGTCTGTGTATTGCCGCTTTTACCAAATCGGCACTGTTTCCGTTCCAGAGCTGGCTGTTGGGCGCGATGGTCGCCCCCACGCCGGTTTCGGCGATGTTGCACGCGGCAACGATGGTCAAAGCCGGGGTTTACCTGGTCATGCGTATCGTACCCGGTTTTTACGGGGAAAAAACCATGCTGGTGATCGCCTTTATGGGCGCGCTGACCTTTGTGGCGGGGGCTTTGCTGGCCTGTACCCAGAGCAATGGTAAAAAGGTGCTGGCGTACTCGACCATTTCCAACCTCGGTCTGGTGGTCGCCTGTGCCGGTATCGATACCCCGCTGGCGTATGCGGCCGGGCTTTCGATCATCAGTTTCCATGCCATTTCCAAGGGCTTGCTCTTCCTCTGTGTCGGCCGTATCGAACAGGTGATCGGCAGCCGCGATATCGAGGCGATGGACGGGATGTTCTTCAAGATGCCGTTCACCACCAGTGTGGCGTGGATCGGTATGGTTTCGATGCTGTTGCCGCCGTTTGGTATGCTTCAGAGCAAATGGCTGGCGATCGAGGCTACGATCCTGTCGCCGGTGCTGCTGCTGTTCATCGTTGCGGGCAGTGCCTTCACGGTCTTCTTCTGGACGAAGTGGATCGGGCGCATCCAGAACACCGGCTATCACCAGAATGTGCCGCGCGAAGTGATCCCGGCATCGATGCGGATCTCGCTGGGTTTCCTGGCGGCTCTGGTGTTGGTGACGGGGGCGTTGATCATGTTGATCTACTGCCGGGTCTTTGATCCCATGGCGCGGGCGGTTTACGCCGGTTATGAACTGGATTGGCATATTTTTGACCAGGCCGGTGAATCCCAGTTGGTGTCGCTGGTGATCTATCTGACGATGATGTTGAGCGCGGTGTGCTATCTGATCATCAAATGCAGATTCCGGACCACGCAGGTGCATCTGCCCTATCTGTGCGGTGAAAACATCCTGCCGTCGGAAATCGCCAAAGACGGTTATCACTCCTATGACTTCCGGTCCAAGGAGGATCAGGTGACCACGGCGCGGCTTTCCAGCCTTTATTTCCGCAATCTCATCAATGAAGAAAAGACCACCTATTTTGTCCGCTGGTGCGGCTGGCTGATCATCTTTGTGCTGATCGGCATGGTGTTGTCCCGATAGGAGAAAGGAATCGATATGATGAACGATATTCAGCAATTCTTCCTTTCCCATCTGCACCCGATCATCAACAGTCTGATCGCGCTGGTGCTTGCGCCGGTCATCGGCGGGCTGCTGATGGGACTTGACCGTAAACTGACGGCCCGGATGCAGGGCCGGATGGGGCCGCCGCTGTTGCAGCCTTTTTACGATATTTTCAAACTTTTCAGCAAAGAATCCATGGTAGTCCACCGGCCGCAGGTGATCTATGCGGTCTGTCATCTGCTGTTTATGATGCTGACGCTGGTCATGCTGGTGACCGGTCAGGATCTGCTGCTGACACTGCTGGTCCACACCTTTGCTGCCATCAGTCTGGTGCTGGGCGGTATGAGCGTCCGGTCGCCGTACAGCTGGATCGGCAGTCAGCGCAAGATCCTCCAGATCCTGGCGTATGAACCGGTGTTGATCCTGCTGGTGCTTGGTGTCCGGTTGCTCAATGGCAGTTTCTGGGGCATCAATGTGCTGCAGTCCGATACGCCGCTGATCCAGTCGATGCCGCTGCTGTTTCTGGCACTGATCAGTGTGATCGCGGTGGAAATGGGCAAATCGCCGTTTGACACGGCCAGCTCGCACCATGCGCATCAGGAGATCGTCCGCGGGATCAATCTGGAATACGCCGGGCCCTATCTGGCTCTGACCGAGATCTCGCACCTTTACGAAACGGCTATCGCATTCGGTCTGGTGCTGGCTTTCTGGCACACCTGTCTGATCGGCGGTCTGGTGCTGGCGGTGCTGGTATTCTTCTGTCTGGCACTGGTGGACAACTGCTTTGCGCGGTTGACGCCGGCCTGGCTGGTCCGCTACATGTGGTTGGTGCCGCTGGCGCTGGCACTGGCGAACTTAATCTGCTTATGGAGATGAACAAATGACGAAAGCAACGGCAAAAGCACCCTGGGTGGTGCATGTCAACTGCAACAGCTGCAACGGTTGTGATATCGAATTTCTTGCCTGTCTCACGCCGATGTACGATGCGGAACGCTTCGGGGTGCTTCACATCGGTACGCCGAAACATGCCGATATCATGGTTGTGACCGGTTCGGTCAACAACCGCAATGCCCGTGTGTTGCGGAACCTTTACGAACAGATGCCGTCCCCGAAAGTGGTGGTTGCCATGGGGGTGTGTCCGGCTACCGGCGGGATCTTTGCGGATGGTTACAATGTGATCGGCGGTGCGGAAAAAGTCGTGCCGGTGGATGTTTTTGTGCCCGGTTGTCCGCCGCGTCCGGAAGCGATGCTCGACGGTATTCTCGAAGGCGCAAAAATTCTGGCCGGCAAGCGGCAGAACAGCGTGACTGTCAAGCCGGTCCGCCGCATCAAAATCGTCCGTCCGGCGGCCCCGGCGGCTGATCCGGCGGCCGCGGCGGCGGCTCCGGCACCTGTCAAGGAGGAAGCAAAATGATGACCATAAACGATGTCATTACACTTGAAAATCAGCAGGAGCGGATTTCCGCACTGCTGCCGCAGGGGTACCGTTTTGTGACCATGACGGCGGTTGACAGTACGACCCATTTTGATATCTACTATCACTTTGACCGTGATTATGAGTTGTACACGCTGCAACTGAAACTTGACCGCGATGCCGCGCTGCCGAGCATTTCCGGGCTTTGTTTTGCGGCATTGCTGGTGGAAAACGAGATTCAGGATCTTTTCGGGATCACTGTCACCGGTCTGGTGCTGGATTATCATCAGCATCTGCTGTTGACCAAAGACGCTCCGGTCAAGCCGTTCTGCCGTGTGCCCGGTGTTTCTGTTTCCACGGTTGAAACCGCCAAAGGAGGTGAACAATGAGTACGATCGTCCCCTTCGGCCCCCAGCATCCGGTGCTGCCGGAGCCGATCCAGCTTTGTCTGGAGTTGGAAGATGAACGCGTCGTTTCGGTGATCCCGGTGGTCGGTTATGTCCACCGCGGGCTGGAAAAGATCGCAGAAAAGAAAGACTTTATTCAGGATACCTACCTGATCGAGCGGATTTGCGGTATTTGCAGTTTCATGCACTCCATGAGTTACTGCATGGGTATCGAAGAATTGATGTCGATCCCGGTGCCGCCCCGGGCACTTTATCTGCGTGTGATCTGGGCGGAACTTCACCGTATCCACAGCCATTTGCTGGCTCTGGGTCTGCTGGCGGACGCCTTCGGCTTTGAAAACCTTTTCATGCAGTATTGGAAGAGCCGTGAACGGATCATGGATGCCATGGAATGCACCACCGGCGGCCGCGTGATGCTCAGCAGCTGCTGTATCGGTGGTGTGCGGCGCGATATTGATGAAAATCAGAAGAAATTTGTGCTGGATCAGCTCAAGGAAGTGGAAAAAGAAGTCACTTCGCTGAACCGCACGATGATGGAAGATTACAGTGTCAAACAGCGTACCGTGGGGATCGGGGTCCTGTCCAAGGAGGCCGCGTATGCCCAGGGTGCAGTCGGTCCCACCGCCCGCGGCAGCGGTCTGGTTATGGACCACCGTATGTCCGGTTATGCGGCGTACCGTGAACTGGCGATCGAACCGGTGGTCGAAACGGCCGGTGACTGCTATGCCCGTACCATGGTGCGCTGCCGCGAAGTCATGCAGTCGATCGATCTGATCCGCCGGGCGTTTGCCCAGTTGCCGGATTCGGAACTCAAAACGCCGTTCAAAGGCAATCCCAGCGGCGAAGCGGTCATCCGCTGTGAACAGCCGCGCGGCGAAGTGTTATATTATTTCCGGGGCAACGGCACCGATAAATTGGAACGTCTGCGGGTCCGCACCCCAACGTTTGCGAACATTCCGGCCATGTTGACGATGGTTCAGAATTGCCAGCTGCCGGATGTCGGTGTCATCATCATTTCGGTAGACCCCTGTGTCAGCTGCACGGAAAGGTAAAAAATGAGAGTTTTTACATTATTTAAAGAGATCATGGCCAATTTGGTCCACGGTCCGGCGACCCGGAAATATCCCTATGTCCGGCGTCCTGATTTCCCCGGTACCCGCGGTCGGCTGATGATCGATGAATCGAAGTGCATTTTCTGCGGTCTGTGCGCGCGGAAATGTCCCTCCGACGCCCTTGAAGTCACCCGCAAACCGGATCAGATGTGGAAATTTGATCAGTACAAGTGCATTCTCTGTGCCGCTTGTGTGGAGGCGTGTCCGAAAAAATGTCTCCGCATGGCACCGCGGACAGAAAAATATCCCGATGAGGAATGATCCCGCCGGGAGAGCGTGTCAAACGCAATGAGCGGAAGAGGCTGTTGCCAAACGGCTTTGCGGGGAAGACTCCTTTTTGAAAAAAGGTTATCTTCCCCGCA
Organism: Lentisphaeria bacterium; assembly: GCA_017414565.1. Taxonomy (GTDB): domain Bacteria; phylum Verrucomicrobiota; class Lentisphaeria; order Victivallales; family Victivallaceae; genus RGIG1931. The sequence continues at coordinate 9,997 of JAFQLP010000113.1, forward strand.
CCCCCATCTTTCCCAAACTTTTCAGCGGAATTGTTTTTATCGTCACCGATAAAAGCAATTCCGGCTTTTTTATCAAATCTCGACATTCATGATTCCTCAAACGGAATGGCTGAACAAAGGAATCGATACCCTTGAGAATTGGTAAGATAAGCCATTTCTCCTGGTATGACTTATGATACTCCAACATTGATCCGGTTCAAACAACAGAAAAAGGCTGTTGCTCACCTTTTTTGAGGTTTTGTAACAGCCTCTTTTTTATCCGTCCGGCGGCGGATCAGGCGCGCAGGCGGGCGAGCCGGTCAGTCAGCGTGGCGGCCAGTGATTCGCCGGTGATCGTTTCGCCGGGGAGGCGCAGCAGCCGGACCCATACCGTTTCTTGCGAGAGTGTCACCAGTGCCGCCTGCCGGGCTATGGTGGCAAAAAGCGAGTCATCAGAAAAATCCGTGGCGGCGGCAGTCAGGAAAAAATCACAGTCGATATCCAGTATCCAGGGGGCCCGGGTCATATCGATATCGGCGATCAGCGGCCGCAGAAAAGAATCATGGAGCAGGCCGTCCGCCGTTTTTCGGAATGATTCCGGCCGGTTCAATATCACCTCCGGTTCCGGCAATGTACCGGCGTGCCGCACTTCGATCGCCGGATGGGCGGGGGGCGTGGCCGGTGCGGTCAGGGATACGATCACCGCTTTGCTGATGGTGCCGGAGCGCAGGGCCCAGTCAAAATGTTCATCGTGCCGGAGTCCGGCAATGGCACGGCTGACGGTTCCCCGGTCGCGCCATGCCCCGTCAGCGGGCAGAGGAATGTCCCGGGCATGACACGACAGGATATCGGTATGGTAATCCAGACACAGCACGGCCGGCGGCCGCGGCAACCGGCGGCGCAATTCCGCCCACGGTTCCAGCACCTGATGATGATCCGCAACGGTTATGGGGCGCGGCGGCATGTACGGGTCGTTTTTCATATTGCCGGTAATATAGGCAGGGCGGTGCAAAAAAGCAAGCCGGACGCGCGGATATTCGGCATTTGTAAAAAAAATGTCTTTGTGCTATATTAAGCCATTTACCAAACTGGCACCGCAGAACGACGATATTGACGACAGGGAGGTTGCGGATGAAAAAATGGTGGATTTTTCTGATCATGGCCGTTGCCATTGCCGGGCAGGGGGCTTCGGTGCATATTTGGGGCGGAAAAGATGCCGCCGCTGTATCGGTCCTGGCCGAGGCGTTGAGCCGTCAGGGCTTCGAGGTGTCGGTCGGCACCGGCCTGACGGATTGGAACAGCAAAGCGGCACTGCTGGTGGCTCCGGGATGCCGTTTGCCGGAGGATCAGCGGGGGGAACTCCGCCGGTTTCAGGAGGCGGGCGGGGTGCTGGTCGTTACCGGACCGGAAAATTTCGGGGTGCCGGGCGGTGCCGATCTGGAAAAGAAACGCCTGATTGCCGATTGGAGTACCCTGGCCGGAAAACCCAATTACCGGCTCCGCGGCGGCAGCCGCAACTCCATGTTGATCCACACCGCGGAACGGGGCGAACGGTTTTTGACCATGGAAACGCCCTTTTTCCGGAATGGTTCGGTTTTTGTGGAATTGATCAATATCCGGGGAAAATTCCGTGAAAGCGACCGGTATCTCTGTTTCAACGCGCTCGGCGGGGCGGACTCGGATCTGCTTTCGGTGGTGGTGACGGACACTGCGGGACGGCAGTTTACCGGTTATGCCGATCTGACCCGGCAGCCGCGTGATCTGGCGATCCGGTTTGCGGATCTGCTGCCGGTCCCCGCCAGCCACCATTCCTATTTTGATTTCGGCGGCAAAAAAGACAATACCAGCGACATGCTCAAGGGCGAACAGGTCGATGCGATCGCCGCCTCTGAAATCCGGTTGAATCCGGCGGAGATCAAGAATATTGCCATCGGGCTTTCCCGGCGGCATCTGTGGTGGGACAAAGGCGGTTCGCTCCGGCTCGGAGCGGTCAGCGTGGCTCCTTCGACCGCCGCCGAAGATACCGGATGGCGGGGCGGTGAAGCGGCGGAATTTGCCGTGCCGTATTCGATCGTCGGCATCAGCCGCCTGCCGGATACCGTCATGGACCCGATGAATGGTTGTGTGTCGCTGGTGAAAGGAACCTACCGGATGTCTGCCGCTGCCCGCGTGCTTTTTCCCGGGCTGGCCGATGTGAATATTCCGGGGGAGCGGTGTTACCGCATCCCCGCACCGGTCCGGGTGCGCGGCCGCGAGATCAACGACAAAACATTTCCGGCCTTTGTTCTCGGCCGTTCCGACCGCCGCATTCCGCTGCTCGGCAATGGCAACGGCACGGTGGCGGAGATCCTGCTGCCCGGCAATGATACGGTGCAGACCCCGGCCATGCTCCGGTTCGGTTTTGCCGCCGGGGATTATACCGCGGTACCGGCGTTGGCGGAACTGGTGGCGCAGTCGCTGGATTTTGTGCTCAACCGGCCCCGGATCATTGAAATCATGCCGAATCACGACGGCGATCATCCGGTGCTGGAGATCCGGTTGGAAAATCCCCGGAAGAACCCGGTGACAGGCGGGATCACCGCCGCGGTTTCGGGGCTGCCTCCGGCGGCGCAGGATATCACATTGCCGCCGGGCAGAACGCTGGTGAAACTGCCGCTGGGGCAGATCCCGGAGCATTTCAACTGGCGGGATATCACCTGGAATGTCACGCTCCGCACGGATGCCGGCGGCGATCAGTGGAGCGATAAAGTATCGTTGGAAAATACCATCGAATATCTGGCCGGACGGCTGTTGGCATTGGCCGGGACCCATGCGGACGGGCGTTTTTCGCACCATTATTTTTCGGATGTCTATGCCGCCCGTGCTTTGGCGTTTCTCGGCGTCGAACAGGACCGGCCGGAGTGGACCATGGCGGCCCGGCGGATGATGGATTCGCTGGTTTCCCGGCAGGGGCCGGAGGGAGGATTCCCCATGGGCTACGGCGAAGAAAAACGGATCTTCTGGGTGGCCGATAACGGTACGGCGGCTATGGCGGTAGTCGAATTTGCCCACCGTTTTCCGGAACTCCGGCTGGAATATCTGAATGCCGTGCGGCGTTATTACGACTGGCGCGAAACCTTTTACATGGACGAAGAACGGGTGGCCAAACTCCGCCGTGAATTCGGGGAAAATGACCCCCGGATCGCACCCGGATTTTTCGGGATCGGGTACAACGACGGCAATTTTTACGAAAAACAGAAATTCGGCGAGACGGTCCGGGTGGAACGCGGTGAATCCTGGGTGTGCGGTATTTCCCTGCTGTCACTTCCCGGGTACTGGCATCTGACGGGCGATACCGAGATCCTGGGCCGGGCATTGCGGGATCTGAAAAATTATCTGCCCAGCCAGCAGACGGTCAACTATTTCGGGGCCGAAACCCTGTTCCAGTGCTGGCATTATCTGCCGGATAAAGAACTCCGGGAACGCACCCGGCATCACATCATCAAAGCCTTTCTCGATCCGGTCACGGCACCGCTTCCGGCGGAGACCGTGTACGACAAAGGCGGCCGCCGCACGCTTGATATGCTGTCGGTTGTCTATGCCCTGCGGAGCATTGAATCTTCGGACCGGCTCCGGGCCACGCTGTTTCAGCATCTGATGCTGGTCGGCAGTCCCTCGCTGCCCGGATCGGTGTACCGGGTCGGCGGCCTTTTCCGTCATTCGACCCACGGCAACTCCATTGCCGCCGCGCGCTACGCCGGCAGTCTGACATTGATCTGGCTTACCGAACTGGGCTGGCCGGGCGCGACTTTGCTGCCGCACTGATAATTCCGGTTGCTTTTGCCGGAAATTGTGCTATTTTATCTCCCATATAGAGATAAAACGGGCAAAGCGGAGCAATGCGGCAAATATTGAGAAAAAAATCAGGTCACGGGTGGGTATTCTGTCTGAACTTTGCCAGTTCATTCAAGCCGGTGTATCTTTGTACGCTGATCGCACTGTTGATCTACCAGCGTTCTCCGATTTTTGAGCGGCAGGCGTTGAATGTGCTGACGGTGGCGGCGTGTTTCATTCTGCCGTGGCTCGGTTCCGGTGCATTGGCCCATGTCCTGCTGGCGCGGTTTTCATCGCGGAATGTGGTTTTTTACACGCGCCTGACCGGGATCGCCACTGCTTTGCTGACGGCGTTCTGTCTGGAAATGATCCCCGGTATCGGTTACACCCCGCTTTTCTTTGCCGCCGGGGTGCTGGGATTGGAATGGGCGATTTACCGGGCGGCATTGAAGGTCCATGCCGCCACCCGGATACCGGTCAAATCACTGGCCATGCACTGTGCGGTGATCGATGCGGCGACATTTTTCGGGATCACGCTGGGTACGGTACTGGCGGTGGCGGTGCTTTATTTCCAACTGGTACCGGGTCGGGCGGCATTGCTGGCGGCCGCCGTGTCGTTTCTGGAGGTGATCTTTGCCACGCAGTTGCCTGCGCAGACCTCCCCGGCCGTGGAGGTGCGGCCGCTGATCCCGGAACTGGAGCAGCATCAACGCTACCGGGAACTGGTGCTTACCGGGGTGTCGGAGTGCTATGTTTTTGCTGCGATCATTCTGGCGGCATCGCTGGCGATCGAGTACATCGGACTGCGTTATCCGGAATCGCTTCGTTCGTTGTTGCGGGAATATTCGCTGATGGCGGCATCGGTGATCGGGGCGGCGGCCGGGTCATTGGCGGCGGGGGTGCGGTCCCGCGGAAAAATCGAGATCGGCATGGTGCCGACGGGGGCTTTGCTGATGGTGATCACGGGGCTGTTGATCGGCAATCTTTCTCTGATCGGCAATTATTACTGGGAAAATATTCTGCTGACGGTCCTGCTTTTTGTTTTCGGCTTCGCCTCCGGCGGGGTCCTGATACCGGTACAGAGTTACCAGGCATATTTTATCCGGCGGGATCTGGCGGCGGGCTTTTTCAGCTGGTTTTATCTGCCGTTCGGTATCGGTCTGCTGTTGACGGTGGGGGTGGTTTTTGTGACCCACTACTACCACATTCCCGTTTTCACGGTGCTGTTGGGATTTGCCTTGCTGACCATGCTGTTGGGCGGGATCATCTTTGCCCTGATGCCGCAATTTCTACTGCGGCTGCTGATGCGGCTGCTGCTGGTGACATTTTACCGGTTGCGGATCTTTCATGCTGACCGGCTGCCGGAACACGGTCCGGCCCTGCTGGTGGCCAACCGGGCATCGTTTGTGGATATGCTGTTCATTTCCGCCTATACCAACCGGCCGATCCGTTTTCTGCTGCACGAACATTACTACCGCATGCCGGTACTGCACGGGCTGTTTCGGGCGGTCGGTTTTCTGGAAGTTCCGAGCCACCGGCCGAAACAACTCAAAAAAATGCTGGAACAGGCCCGGGAACTGTTGCGGCGCGGGGAATTGATCTGCGTATTTCCGGAGGACGATATAACCCGCAACGGGGCCATGTCCCAATTTCACGACGGGGTCGATGTCCTGCTGCCGGATGATGTCGATGTGCCGGTACTTCCTATGCGGATCGGCATGACCTGGGGCAGCATTTTTTCCTGTGCCTATACCGGGAAGCAGCGTTTCCGGCTGCCCGGACGGCACCGTCACCCGGCATCTGTGACCATTGGAGAACCGATGCCGCGTCACACCAGTGCCTACGAAATGCGGATCATTCTGTCGGAATTGGCCGCCGGCACCGAATTGATCCCGGACCGCGATGAATGTCCGTTGCACACGGCATTTGCCCGGCAGGCCAAACACCATCCGCTGAAACGCACGGTCATGGAGTGCAGTCACGGCCGGTGGCAGCGGCCGGGCAATCTGAAACTGCTGATCCGGATGGTGGTATTGAGCCGCTGTTTCCGCCGGCTCTGTGCCAATGACGGGGAATATGTGGGGATCATGCTGCCGAATACGCTGGCATACGCTGTTACCTTTATTGCCATCCACATGGCGAACAAAACACCGGCGGTACTCAATTTCACCGCCTCCCGGGAGGCCCTGGCGGGGGCGGTGCAGCAGGCCCGGCTCCGGCATATCATCACCAGCCGGGTGTTTCTGACCCGGCAACGCATTCCCGAAACGCCGGAAATGGTTTTTCTGGAGGATATCATGGCCGGGGGGGGCGGATTCCGGAAACATTTGGGCTGGTTTCTGGCCTGTCTGCTGCTGCCGGCCGATGAATTGATGCGGCAGGTGTCGCCGGAAAACTGGAATGATGTCCGCCGCAACGGGGTGCTGATTTTTTCCAGCGGCTCCACCGGGCGTCCCAAAGGGATCATGTTGAGCCATCACAACATCATCGCCGATGTTCATTCGATCAGCACCACGCTCTGCTGGCAGCGGAACGATTCGGTACTGGGCAATCTGCCGCTGTTTCATTCTTTCGGCATGACGGTTTGTCTGTGGCTGCCGTTGATCACCGGTACGAAGACCGTGCTGATCCCGAATCCGCTGGATGCCGCATTGACCGGGCTGGCGTTGCGGACCGAAAAAATTTCCCTGCTCTGTGCCACGCCGGGGTTTTTGCAGTTGTACATGCGCCGCTGTGTGCCGGAGGATTTCAAGAGCCTGCGGATCGTCATCACCGGAGCCGAAAAACTCCGCGATGACATTGCTGAAAATTTCCGGCGCATGACCGGGATCGTCATTACCGAGGGATATGGCTGTACCGAATTGAGTCCGGTGGTGACGATCAATCTGGCCCCCACCGCCAGCGAACTCGGCTCCCGGGTGATCGAGCGTGGCAGTATCGGACCGTCACTGATCGGGGTCTGCGCCAAAGTGGTTGACCCCTCCACCTTTGAATTGATGCCGGAAAATACCGATGGTCTGCTGATCGTGACCGGTGCGATCGTTATGCGCGGTTATTTGAACGATCCCGAAAAGACCAAAGAAGTGATCCGCGACGGCTGGTACATCACCGGCGATATCGCCCGGATGAACCGGCGCGGTTTCATTACGATCACCGGCCGTCTTTCGCGTTTCAGCAAAATTGCCGGAGAAATGGTGCCGCATGAACTGGTCGAGCGGGAATTGAACAACATTCTGCAGCCCGTTGACCGGTTGTTGGCGGTCTGCGGTGCTGCCGATCCGGACCCCGGCCGCGGGGAACGGCTGTTGGTGTTTTACACCGACAGCGAGCGGCTGGCCCCGGAACTGGTGGTGCGTGAATTGCGGGAACGCGGTATTCCGAATCTGTGGATACCGCGGCCGGAAAATTTCATTCAGGTCCCGGAACTGCCGGTTCTCGGCAGCGGCAAACTTGATCTGGAAAAACTCAAAATCATGGCCGCGGCAGTATGTGCCGGAGAAAATCGGGGATGACCCGGCAACTGTCGCTGTTTTTTCCCGGAAACAGTTTGCAAAAAAGGCGGGGAATGATACAGTATAACGGATATTTCTGACACACATTCCCTGATTTTGTCCATCGGTGGCTGCGGGGATGGTGTCCTGATGCGGAATACGGTTGGATTTATGATGGGAAAGGGTTGAGGATCATGCGTTTGCTTCTTGCTGGTCTGTTGATGGTGTGGGGCTCGGCTGCCATGGCGGCACCGGCTGTGATCGCCGGGGATAATGTGAATGTGCGGCGTGCGGCCGGCCGGACGGCTCCGATCTTGCTGCAATTGGACCGCGGCGTTCCGGTCGAGGCCGGTCCCGTGCAAAACGGCTGGGTCAAAATCAGCCTCAAACAGGCCTATGTTCATACCGATTACCTGAAAAACGGCAAGGTCGCCGCCAAAACCAATCTCCGCAACGGTCCGGGGACCCATTATGAAAAAGTCGGCACGCTGACGGCCGGGCGTACCTGCCGGGAATTGAGCCGCAAGGGCAAATGGGCGCAGGTGTGTTTTGATGAACCGGTGATGGAAGGTTATGTCAGCGAATCTCTGTTGAAATATACGAATGGTCCGGCGTCCGCCGATAAGCCGAAAGACGACAACCCGAAAGATCAGCCGGGCTCGGTCGCTCCGCCCAAAGATCCTGCGCCCCGGAATCCGGAGATCACGGCCGATCCCGGCGATGAAAAGTGGTACGGCAATATTCCGGTCGATCTGTCGAGCGGCCGGGATGTGACCGAAACCGGGCGGCTTTATCCGATGAAACAGGCGGATATGCCGGGAATCAACTACGCGCTTCTGAAACAGCAGGGAGATCGGTATGTCATTGCCTGCTACGTTTACACCGGTTCCGATACCAAGTACAAAGCCTATGCCAACAAACAGGTGACGCTGGTCGGCGACTGGTACAAGGTGAACGGCTGGAAAAAAACCGGTGATGAAACTCCGTAAACTGCGGCCGCGGGAGTGATTTTTGCCGCTTGTCAGGTTTTCGGGCTTGACGGCATGGGGTTTGGCATGTATATTAAGGGATAAACTATTTGTCAGCTTTGAAATATTAACATTTTACTGCAGAAGGTAACGAAGATGAAAAGAACGTATCAGCCCTCGAACATCAAGAGAAAACGCAAGTTCGGTTTCCGCGCCCGCATGGCCACCGCCAACGGCCGCCAGATCCTGAAGCGCCGCCGTCAGAAGGGCCGCGCCAGACTGACCGCCTGATGATCACCCGTAAAAGACTGCTGAAAGAAGATAAACTGCGCCTGAAAGCCGAATTTGATCAGGTTCGTGCCGAAGGGATCAAACAGGCGGGCCGTTATCTTGTGGCAGTTGTGGCACCGGCTCCGGATGAACGGCGCCGGTGCGGTGTGATTTGCGGGCGCAAATTCAGTCTGCTGGCGGTGCGGCGCAACCGTGCCCGCCGTCTGCTTTGGGAGAGTTTTCGCTTGCTCAAACCGGAGATTTCCGTATGCCGTCTGATACTGATACCCCGGCGGCCGATCAGCCGCGCCAAGCGGCCGGAGGTCACGCGGGAAATGGCGGTGCTGCTGCACCGGGGCGGTGTGTTGCCGGAGAGCGTTGCGGATTCCCCGCCCGCGTGTTGATTTTTTTGATCCGCATTTACCAAAAGACAGTCGCTCCGTGGCTGCCGCCGGATTGTTGCCGTTTTTATCCATCGTGTTCCCATTATGCGGTGGAGGCGTTGCAGGTTCACGGGGTTTTTCGTGGGATCGGGTTGACGGTTTGGCGCCTGTTGCGCTGTCAACCCTTCTGCCGCGGGGGTTACGATCCGGTGCCGCCGCGGTCCGGATGCAAGCCGTCCCCCCGGCCGGATGTATCGTCAGAACCGGATCGTGATCAGGATATCGCATGAAATTTGACAAAGAGATGGTGATTGCCGTAATCCTCTGCGGCGTTTTGCTTTTCGGTTGGAATCCTTTTTGTATCTACATGGGCTGGGTGCCCGATCCCAATGCTGCTCCGGCGGTTGCGCCGGCCGTTGCGGAAACGGAAAAGCCGGAATCTCCCCGGCCGGTAACGGTTCCGGTGGCGGCTCCTGCGGCTCCCGTGGCTCCGGTTGCGGCGGTGCAGCTAATTACCGTGCCGCTGGCCAATGATGTGCTGGCTCTTACGCTTGACCTGGGGGCGGGCGGCATTTCCGCTATTGAATGCAAAGACTATTACCGTGCCGACAAATCGCAGGGGCGGATCGTGATCGACCAGATCCCGTCGCAGAAGGTCGGTAAAGCCCTGCAGACCGGCGCGCTCGGCGTTACCATTGCCGATCCGGGATGGCAGGGGCTGCTGATCGCGCATCAAGCGACCGGATCGAGTTGCCGTTTTACCCGGCGTTACACCAATGCTGCCGGGCAGGCATTTGATTTGACCCAGAATATTGCGCTGGGTGATGGCTATGTGATCACCAGTGATATCAGTTTCCGCAATCTCACGGCGGTGCCGCTGCGGTTCCGGATGGAGGTTTCCGGCGGGGAACTTTCGCCGTGGGAGACCATTTCCGATGATGTTCTCCGCAGTGATTCGTTGAAATTGGACTATTGTACCGTTGGCGGCTCGCTGACGGATGTGGCCGCGGATGCCAAAGACAGCAAATTTTACCGCCGGGCCGCTGACTTGAACTGGGTCAGTTTGAGCAACAAATATTTTATCAGTATGCTCCAGGGGGCACAGCCTTTTGATTTGATGCAGCGGCGGGTGGAGATCGACGACCGTTACTATGTGACAGCGGGTGCTGTGCAGGAGGTCCAGTTGCCAGCGGGCGGTAATCCGTCGTATCAGTTCCGGCTGTACGCGGGGCCGAAGATCGCGGATCAACTGGAGGCGTTTGCCCCCAATGCCACGCGTACGATGCATCTGGCGTGGGGACCGTTTGATTACCTGGCGCGTTTCCTGCTGTGGGCACTGGTTGCCCTCAAAAACATCTGCGGTTCCTACGGCTGGAGTATTGTGCTGTTGACGGTGATCGTGCGGTTGATCTTCTGGCCGGTGACGGCCAAAGCCAACGCCTCCATGAAACGGATGTCGGACCTGCAGCCCAAGATCAAAGCCTTGCGGGAGCAGTACAAAGACAATCCGCAGATGTTGAATGTCAAAACGATGGAACTCTACCGGCAGGAAAAGATCAATCCGCTGGGCGGCTGTCTGCCGATCCTGCTGCAGATTCCGGTGTTCTTTGCATTGTACGCGACGCTTGACGGCGCGATTCAATTACGGCAGGTATCGTTTTTGTGGGCGCAGGATCTCGCCGCCCCGGATACGGTTTGCCGCCTGCCGGGATATTTGTTGGGGTTGCCGGTCAATCCTCTGGTGTTGGCGATGACACTGCTGATGGTTCTGCAGCAGAAATTGACGCCGACCACGATGGATCCGATGCAACAGAAGATGATGATGATCATGCCGGTGGTTATGCTTTTCATGCTGTACAACCTTCCTTCGGGTCTGACGCTTTATTGGACGGTCAGTCAGGTTTTCAGTATTTTGCAGATGATTTTGCAGCACCGTACGGTATTCAGCAAGAAAAAAGAGCAGCCGGCGGCGGCAGTCGGCAAACAGGGGTAAATGGCGGGACCTGACAAGGAGAAAAAATGGCGGCAGAAATGAGTCAGAAGGATCGTGCGGCGGATACGCTGCGTACGATGTTCGGTTATCTCGGACTGAAAGCGGATGTGAATGCGGAAGAGCGGGACAACCGCGTGGTGTTGAAGATTTCTTCGCCGGATGCGGGCCGGATCATCGGCCGCAAAGGGCAGACATTGGAAAGTCTCCAGACATTGCTGAACCGGATCATGTTCCGCGGCGAAGACAGTCCGCGTATTTCGTTGGATATCGACGGCTATGCTTCCGGCAACAACCGCGGGGAGCGGCACAGCGATGAAGAAGGCGAAGAACGGCCGCGTTCGTTCCGCCGCCGCCGGGAAGAAGGCGAGGGCGGGCGTCACGCGGGTGTGCCGCAGGAACAGTTGCGCAGTCAGGCTCTGGATGCCGGCAAGGAGGTCAAACGCTGGGGTGAACCGGTAACGCTGCCGGAAATGAATGCGCACGACCGTCGTATCATCCATGTGACACTGCAGGATGATCCTGAACTTGAAACGCGCAGCGAAGGCGAAGGCGCGATGAAAAAAGTGATTATTTCCCTGAAAAAAGCGGAATAGGATTTGCTTTTTCAGTCATAGCGATTATATTATTGGTATCAGGGGATCCGAGACGGGTTCCCTTTGATCGGGGTGTGGCTCAGTCTGGCTAGAGCGCTGCGTTCGGGACGCAGAGACCGGAGGTTCAAATCCTCTCACCCCGACCATTTTTTTGCCCAAATTCTTGGGCAAAAAACATGAAGCCGTCAGGCTTCGCTTCATGGCACGCAGTGCCGCTTCATGCAGCGTAAGCTGCGCTTCATATTTTGCGGCAGTGCCGCAAAATGCTTCATAAAAAAGCCTGACGACGAAGCATTGTTTCGCTACCGCTCCACAATATGAAGCATCTCCCGTCTTCATTTCATTACGCCGCGACAAGCCGCTCAAGCTCCACAATATGAAGCATCTCCCGTCTTCATTTCATTACGCCGCGGCAAGCCATTTCATTCCGATATGAAGCACTTCGCTTACGCTCCGTATGA